>NZ_JBEOSZ010000002.1:0-216959 GCF_040303285.1 Streptomyces sp. NPDC096046
GGGGTCCTTTCACTATGAGCGTCCGATCAGGGCACGTGGTCTGGTGCCGTGCATCGCAAGGCGCCGGGAAGCCCTCGTAGCGGAGCTACTGGGGCATTTCGGCAACGCGGCGAGGTGCGGTGCCAGGCCGCGCGACCCGGACGGGCATAGTGAAAAGGACCCCTCAGGCGAGATGGTGCTGCTCGGGCTGCACATGTACGACGACTTCGCCGCCTTCTGGCCGCCACCGCGCTCACCCTGGCAGGCTGCGGCACCCAGGACAACAACACGCCTCCAGCGGCGCCGCAGCAATGGCCAGTCCCTCAACACCCGGCTTGGCTACGGCGGCCCAGGACGGATCCGGAACAGCGGCGGTCCCCGAGGCCCTCCTGTCTTCGGCCTCGCCATCACCCCCGTCGCCGGGCAGATACAACAACAACACCTGCCCTGGTTCACCATCGGCTTCGGACTCCTCCTCGCCGCCGTCGGCGGTTGGCTCCTGGCCGGCCGCGACCTGCCCGTCCTGCTCCCCAAACTCCGCCGCGCCCCGACCGTCACCCGCTCCCTGCCGTCCATGGCCCTGTTCGGCGCCGCCTACGCCATCGTCTCCTTCGGCTGCACCCTCGCCCCCTTCCTCGCCATCGTCGTCTCCGCCTTCCGCAGCGGATCCACCCTCGAAGGCATCACCCTGTTCACGGCGTACGCCGCCGGGATGGGCCTGACCGCGGGTGAGGGTCGGGTGACACAGCGGGCAACCGCGCGCCGCCCGACGGGGAGATCCGAAGACACGGTCAGGGTCGCGGAATCAGGAGTGGCGGGCCCGGAAGACGTCGCGAACGCGGCCCGGCGCACTGCTGATCGCCGGAGGTGATTATGGCGTCAACCACAAGCCGTCACAGGCAGGTTGAGGCACAGGCTGGGTGCGAACAACGGACTCCAACCGGCAGCCATACATGGGATGTCTGGCATCGACACCGACATGGGAGTGGCAGGCGAACAGGCCATGACTGGGCGGTTCTTGCGGCCAACCCCTGGTACTCGCCTCGTGTCACCGATCACTAATTCCTCTGCATTGATGGGATGTTCCAGCCCGGATCGTGGTATCTATACGGGTGCGCTTGTGCGACGGGTTCGGGCCGACCCACTCGGTATGCGCTCCCCTACCCACCCACCCGACCGTTCTGCCAGTAGGTCAGGCGGCCGCCGACGCCGAAGGGAAGGCGTTGCGGCCGAGCTGCTGACACGAACGGCGATCATCCCCGCTTGCACTCACTCGCAGAAGAGGACGCTGCATGAGAAAGCCTTGGGTTCAGTCCCTGATCACGCTTGTCGCTGTCGCGCTCGGAGTGACGGCGACAGGTGTGACTCCTGCCTCCGCCGCCTCCGACACGCCTTTGCGGGTCATGCCGTTGGGCGACTCCATCACCTGGGGCGTGGGAAGCAGTGCGGGCAACGGCTACCGGGGGCCGTTGTGGAACAGGCTCGTGGCGGACGGCCATCCCCTGGACTTCGTGGGCACGGTGCGGAACGGTTCGATGTCCGATCCGGACAACGAAGGCCACTCCGGGTACCGCATCGACCAGATCGCCGCGCTCGCCGACGCCTCGCTGACCCGCTACCGGCCCAACGTGGTGACGCTGCACATCGGCACCAACGACCTCCAAGGAGCCTCCGAGGTCGACAGCGCCATCGCCCGGCTGAGGTCGCTGGTCAACCAGATCACCGCCGACGTCCCCGACGCCACCGTCCTCGTCGCCTCCCTGGTCGTGTCCACCAGCAGCTCGGAGGAGCGGTGGCGGGGCACGTACAACCAGGCCACCCGGCAGATCGTCAGCGACGCGCAGGCCGTGGGCAAACGCGTCGCGTTCGTCGACATGAGCAGTCTGACCACGGCCGACCTGGCCGACCCCTTGCATCCCAACGACTCGGGCTACCAGAAGATGGCCGACGCCTTCCACCGTGGTGTCCAGTCCGCGGACAGCGCCGGGTGGCTGAAGAACCCCGCCCCCGCGCCCGCCCGCGTGCAGTCCGGCATCGCCGGCAAGTGCATGGACGTCAACGGTACCGGCACCGCCGACGGGACCGCCGTCCAGACGTGGAGCTGCGGCGACGGTGCCAACCAGTACTGGTCCGCCTACACCGACAGGACCCTGCGCTCCCTGGGCAAGTGCCTCGACGCCGCCGGCGGGGCCACAGCCAACGGCACCAAGGTGCAGCTCTGGGCCTGCCACGGCGGTGCCAACCAGGTCTGGCAGCCCTACAACGGCGGTTACCGCAACCCCGCCTCCGGCCGCTGCCTCGATGTTCCCGGCTCCTCCACTGCCAACGGCACCCAACTCGTGCTGTGGGACTGCAACGGCGGCTCCAACCAGAAGTGGACCACTCTGACCACCGGATGACACCGGCTCCCGGGATCTGGCCTGACAGGCTCAGATCCCGGGTGAACATCGCGGGCAGGTCAGGCCCAGGGGCTGACCACCGTGAAGGAGCTGTCGGCGCGGAACGTGTCGGTGTTCTGGTAGGGGTCCACGCGCAGGGCGTAGTTGTAGTGGCGGATGTAGCGGCCGGGGTAGTTGTACGACTCCAGGCGGACGGAGCCGGAGGCGCTGCCCGGGCGGGCGCAGTAGGTGGCGTCCTTCTTGAAGGTGTCGGTGCCATTGCTGCTGTCGAAGCGGACCCGGAAGTCCCAATGGCGGAGATAGCGGCCGGAGGAGTCGCGGAAGGAGTAGCAGTTGGCGTCGGCGAGGCCGGGTACGACGGTGAAGGTGGCGCTCTGCTTGACGGCGGTGCTGCTGGACGTGTTCACCGGGTCGATGTAGCCGAGGCTGTCAGGGCGTACCACGGCGTACCGGTCGGGGTAGTTGACCGACCGCAGCGACCTGGTGGCGTTGGTGGGCAGGGTGACACCGCCGGGGACTGTCTCCTTCAGCACGGTGGCGTGGCGGATGAAGCCGGACAGCCCGGGCACCTCGGTGGGCGCGGACCAGGTGGCGAAGTTGTCGTAGCTGTCGCTGTACCAGTACTTCCCGGCGCGGTAGCCGTCGTAGTAGATGCGCCAGCCGCCGTTGTCGAGCTGGACCAGGGCCGGACCCTCGACCCAGTCGCCGAAGCCGGCCCAGTCGCCCGTCTTACGCAGGGTGTAGGGGCCGGTGAGGCTGGAGGCGGTGGCGTACTCGATGTACTTCGTCGTCTCGTTCTTGGTGAACGCGTGGTAGGTGGAGCCGACCTTGACGATGAAGGTGTCGATGTAGTTCGGGCCGATACCGGACAGCTGGGTGGGCGCGGACCAGGTGGTCAGTGCTGCGTTGGTCGCCGTGATCTTGTAGGCGGTGAAGTGGGTGGCGGTGCTCGCCGCCGTCAGGGACACGATGACGTTGACGCTGCCGTCGGTGTCGATGAACCACTCAGGTGCCCAGGTGCGGGTCAGCCCGCTGATCGGGATCGTGTGGTTGTACAGGAACGTCCAGTTCACCCGGTCGGTGCTCCGGGCGAAACCGATCGTGTTCCCCGTCCAGTTCGTGGTGTAAGTGAGGTAGTAGTAGCCGTCGGTGTGCTTGAAGATGCTGGGGTCCCGGATCAGGCCGGACGGCGGGGTGTAGGCGGGGCCTTTCTGCAGGGTGAATCCGGTGGCGTCCGGCGAGTCGTACACATACAGGTTCGACTCACTGCTGTTGGTGAACGCGGTCATCGTGTACCGCGTGGCCTGCCCGGCCGGCGGGGCGGCGGCGGAGGCGGTGCCCTCAAAGACGGCGCCGCCCAGCAGGACCAGCAGCAGCGGGCCCAGCAGGGCGAGCAGCTTTCTTACGGTTCTGTTCAACTCTTCCTCCGGGCCCGGCCAGTCCGCTGGGCCGATCGCCGTGACAAGGGATGCGATTGTTCGAAATAACGACCAGTGTGCGGAACTTCGAGCAGACGATAGGTTTGGGTCGTGGCTCCGTCAATGTTTCCGACGAGTACCGTTCGGTGCATTTCACACCGCCCGGATATCGAAGAAACCGCTCTGTCACACACGTTGACTCCGTACGGGACACCCTTTACGTTCGGCGCCGACCCCGTCCGGCATTCGAGCTACGTTCGGAATATCGGTCATCGCGGTGCGAGAGCGGTCCGCCTCCCCCACTCGGGTGACAGGCGTGCCGTCACCACGACGAAGCACACCGCACACGGGGGGGACATGCGTCACCCGGAATCAGCCGGCCCCTCTCGCGCCTTTCGGTGGCCCTGGCAGACCGGCAGGAGACATGTGGATCTCCTGTCGGTCTGCAGATGCCACTGTCGGGCGAAAGGCGGTCCCGTACGTGATATCGAACAGTTCGCAAACAGGGTGCGTCGCTACATCCGACACGGAGCAGCGCGAGCCTCACTTCTCGACGGCGGGAAGACGCTCCGGATGCTTGTGTGACAAGCGTTGACGGAGAGAGGTGCAGAACTTATCTTCTGGCCGAGCTTACGAACGGTGTTCGATATATCGACCCGTTGTGGAGAAGCGTCCGCCGCACCACCAGCACCAGAGGGAGTACTCCGTGAGACCTGCGCTCACCCGTCGAACGGTCCTCGGCATGATCGCCGGCTCGGCCGCCGCCACCGTCACCGGCGTCTCGGCCGGTACCGCCCACGCCGCCGTGCCCGCCTCCCCCGGTGTGACGTACACGAACACCATCGCCGAACAGCGGGCCGACCCGCACATCTTCAAGCACACGGACGGTTTCTACTACTTCACCGCCACGGTCCCGGCGTACGACCGGATCGTGCTGCGCCGGGCCACCACGATCCAGGGGCTCACGTCGGCCGCCGAGACGACCATCTGGACGAAGCACTCCACCGGTGAGATGGGAGCCCACATCTGGGCACCGGAGATCCACTTCATCGACGGCAAGTGGTACATCCACTTCGCCGCGGGCGCCGCCAACGACATCTGGAGGATCCGGCCCTACGTCCTGGAGTGCACGGCCGCGAACCCGATCACGGGCACCTGGACGGAGAAGGGCCGTATCGCCCTGCCGCTGGACACCTTCTCCCTGGACGCGACGACCTTCGTCGTCAACGGCACCCGCTACCTGGCCTGGGCGCAGAACGACCCTGCCGTCGGCCGCGGCACCAACATCTACATAGCGCGGATGTCCAACCCGTGGACCATCACCGGCGCACCGGTCATGATCAGCCGGCCGACCGCCTCGTGGGAGACCGCCGGAGGCGAGACGGTCAACGAGGGCCCGGCCGTGATCCAGCGGGGCGGCAAGGTCTTCATGACCTTCTCGGCCAGTGCCACCGACGCCAACTACTGCATGGGCCTGCTGACCGCGTCCGCCTCGGCCGACCTGCTGAGCGCCTCGTCGTGGGCCAAGAGCACAGGCCCGGTCTTCGCCAGCAACGCCGCCACCAGCCAGTACGGGCCCGGGCACAACCAGTTCACGATCTCCGAGGACGGCAAGTCGGACATCCTCGTCTATCACGACCGCAGCTACAAGGACATCAGCGGTTCCCCGCTCAACGACCCCAACCGCCGCACCCGCGTGCAGAAGATCTACTGGAAGGCCGACGGCACACCCGACTTCGGCATCCCGGTCGCCGACGGCCTCACGCCGATCCGGCTCTCCTCGTACAACTTCCCCGACCGGTTCATCCGGCACTGGGAGTACCGCGCCAAGATCGAGCCGAACGTTTCCCCGCTCGCCGACTCGCAGTTCCGCGTCGTCACCGGACTCACCGGCAGCGGCACCGTCTCCCTGGAGTCGGCGAACTTCCCCGGCTACTACCTGCGCCACAAGAACAACGAGGTGTGGGTGGAGAAGAACGACGGAACGGCGCTGTTCGCCGCTGACGCCTCCTTCACGGCCCGGGCCGGCCTCTCCGACTCCGCCGGGGTCTCGTACGAGTCGTACAACTTGCCGGGCCGCTACATCCGCCACTACGACTACCTGCTGTACGTCCAGGCCCTCAGTACGACGACCGACCGGGCGGACGCCACCTTCTACACCCAGTGAGCCGACGCCGCCCGCCCGTCACTTCCGCTCTGTCGTCCGGACGGGGAAGGGCTCGGCCGAGCGCAGGTGTTCCCTCAGCCACTGCTCGGTGTTGCTCACGTGCAGCAGTGCGGCGGCCTGGCTGAGGGCGGCGTCACGGGTGGACAGCGCGGTGAAGATCGCCTCGTGCTCGGCGAGGGTGCGGCCCGCGGCCTTGTCGTCGACCAGGCCGCGCCAGATGCGGGCGCGCAGGGTGCGGCCGGAGATCCCTTCCAGGAGGGTGAGGAGGGTCTCGTTGCCCGTGGCCGAGACGACGGCGCGGTGGAAGGCGGCGTCGTGGGCGTTGAGCTGTTCGACGTCGTCGCGGGCCTCGCGCATGGCGTCCAGGTGCCGCTTCACTTCGGCCAGTTGGGCATCGGAGATCCGGGGGGCGGCGAGGGCCGTGGCCATCGGTTCGAGGAGCCGCCGTACCTCCATGAGGTCCCGCAGGGCGATCGAGTCGCCCTGCAGCAGCTCCACCGCGCCGCCGAGACCCTCCAGGAGCAGGCTCGGCTGGAGGCTGGTCACGTACGTGCCGTCGCCCCGCCGTACCTCCAGGACGCGGGCGACGGCCAGCGCCTTGACCGCTTCGCGCGCGAGATTGCGGGACAGCCCCAGCTGGACGGCCAGGTCCGGCTCCGGTGGAAGCTTCGAGCCCGGCGGCAGCACACCGGTCCGGATCAGCTCACGGATCTGTTCGATGGCCTTGTCCGTCAGAGACACCGCGCATCCCTCCCCCACCGTGCCCCGCCAGCACGTCCGACCGGATCAACCCCTGAGTGCGAAGATCGTCGCAGAGGCCGTCGGGGACGTGTTGACCATGGAGTTCCACATTTCGTCCGACCTGTTCCGCAGTCCGCATGCCGAGGGTGACCTTGATGATACGGGGATGCGTGTACGGGAAGGCGATCGCGGCGCGGGCAGGGTGGTCCCGTGCCCCTCGCAGACCTCGGTGATCGCCCGAGCGCGGTCGACCAGGGCCGGCGGTGCGTCGCGGTAGTCGTACTTCATGCCCTCGGCGGGCCGGTCCCGGGAGAGCAGTCCCGAGCTGAAGAGCCCCACGCCACCACGCTCTTGCCCAGTTCTCGTGCGGCGGGCAGGACGTCGTCCAGCGCCGACTGGTCCAGGAGTGTGTAGCGCCCGGGCGGCAACACCACATCGGCGGCCGTCTCGCGCAGGAAGCGGGCGAGCATCGCCGACTGGTTCATGCGGGCTCCGATCGCGCCGATCACACCCTGGTCGCGCAGCTCGGCGAGGGTGGGCATGGCCTCCTCGGCGACCTGCCGCCAGTGGTCGTCCGGATCTGCAGGTAGACGATGTCGAGGGGGTCCAGGCCGGTGCGCTCCAGCGTGTCCTCTAGGGAGCGGAGCACGCCGTCCCGGCTGAAGTCCCACTGCCGACGCAGGTCGTCCCGGACGACGAAGCCCTCGGTGTCGACGCCGCGCGGCTCCTCGTCGGGCACGAGCAGCCTGCCCACCTTGGAGGAGATGACGTACTCGTCGCGCGAATCACCCCGCTCCAGGTGGGCGGCGGTGGCCATCCAGCCAGGTCGATGCCGGTCATCGGCCGAGCCATCCGCCGTCGACGGGCAGAACGACCCCGTGCATGCCGACAGGCCGGACTCCGGCCATCCGAGAGTGGGACGCGTTGCACCGACGGCGGCGCCGTTGCTAAACCGCACCACATGCTCAGTCGGAGAGGCAGGCCGCTCGCATCAGGCAGCACACCCGGCGTCGTGAGTGATCTCGACGCCGACCATCCGCGCTCCGCCGCGCTCTATGCGCCGGCGAAGGAGCCGCTCCTTGCGGCGTGACCGCCGATCGCGGCTCCGACCAGCCGGCTCTCGAAGGACCGGAGTATCTGTTCGAGATCCGTCGCGTCGAACGACGTCGCGTCCGTCCCGAGACTGATTCCGGCCGTCCCGGACATGCCCCACACATCGAAGGAGAGGTTTCCGGAGTACGCGTCGACGGGTTTGGGGAATCGTCGGTAACGGCTGGATGCCATGGTTCGGTCGAGGTCCTGCGGTGTCCTGTCCGCGTGAGCCCGGATCAGCGTGCGGGGCGCTATGGGGCGGATGTTGACCACGTACGGGTTGTGTGCGGAGCGGCCCAGTTCCGCCGAGACCTCGTCCAGGGATCTGGCGTAGCGGTCGGGCTCTCGCAGGCTGACGGAGGAGGATCTGACGAGTGCCGCGTCGACGGCTCGGCACAGCGCCGGGAACCGGTCGCCGCCCAGGGACGTGTCGACCGGGACGAGGGCCCTGCCGGCGATATGGGCCACCGCCTCGCGGGCGAAGACGGTCTGCCGGTTGGGCATCACGGTGTTGAACACGCAGGTGCCGATGCCGAGGTGCTCGGCGAGCGTGCGCGCGTATGCGGCGTGCAGGACGGCGGCCGCGGATGTCCGGTACTGCTTCGCCAGAGCGGCTGCCGCGAGGGCGACCGCCGCGGAGTCGAGGCATACGAAGTTGTAGACGGCGGCGCTGTGGCCCGGGGGCGCCTGGAGTTCGGGCATGGCGGACCGACGGAGCATGGCCCGGTCATGGGTGTCGACACGATGGGCGTGCCGCCGCCCCGAGGGACTGGCTTCGAAGCTCGCGATCTGCCGCGGCTGCCACCCCGAGCCGAGGCCGGCGCCCGGATCGGCGGCCAGTCGGGCTATGCGTTCGGCCGCGATCCGGGCGCTCGTCGTGTCCGCCGAGAAGTGGTGCAAGGACAGCGCGATGTGGATGGGTCTGCCGTCCACGGTGATGACGGCGGCCCGCAACGGCAGGTCGTCCGGGGCGAATCCGGGCTCGGCCAGTCGGAGCGTGAAGGCGCTCAGCTCGTCGTCGGTCGGCGGGGCATCGGAGGCGTACTCGTCGATCCGGAGCACGCCGGAAGCCACGACGGCCGCGCGCGGGTGCCCGTCCGCGTCACGTGGATAGAGCGTGCGCAGTGCCTCGAAGTGGGCCATGACCGCGGCGAAGGCACGCAGCACCGCGGACATGGCGGGCCGGCCGTCCAGTGCCCGCCCCATCCGTACGTTCCTGTTGCGGGGTCCGTGGAGATGGGGGTGGCATCCTTCGCGTTCATGGGCCTTCTGCGACCAGGCCAGTTCATGCTCTCCGGCGGTGCCGGCGACGAAGACGACGTCATGGCGTGCGGTCTGTCGCATACCCGCCCCGGCCCTCCTCCGGTACGGACCCCGATCCGCCACACCGTCCGGCGGTACGACGCCGCGGCCGGAGCCCGGGCGCCCCCCTGTTCAGGCAGAGGATAGATCCGCGCGGGCCGCGTGCGTCAATGGTCGGAGAGTGTGGAACGCGGCGGCGGACTGTCTTCTTGCCGCGTCCCACCGCTCCATATCGCGTTCCTCCACTCCTTACCGCGTCCCACCGGCGATCGCAGCCAGGTGGACACCGCCCCGCAGAACGAGATGCAGATCGTGCACCCCGGTCACCTCCTCCGGTATCCGCGCGCTGACCCTGCGCCAGTCGTACCGGCCGTCGCTGCCGGTGGTGACACGGAGGGCGGCGAGCAGGGTTCCTGCACCGGGAGCGCCGTCGGCGTAGATCTCGACGGTCGCGTCCTCCTCCGTCGCGCACGACACCTCGGCCGTGATGACCCGCGGCCCGTCTGCCGGGCTGCCCAGGTCGACTGAGCCGTAGCGCAGTGCGCAGTGGATGTCACCGGTCGCCGGGGTGACCGCCACCCCGTTCTCCCGGGTGGCGTCGACGAGCGTGCCGCCCTCGCACTCGTCGAAGTCGACGGCCACCAGCCGTCCGCCGAGGAGAGTGCGGGCAGGGAGCGCCGGCCCCGTCACGGTGAGGGGCGCTGTCAGGGCGATGGCTTCGGCCGAGTGCCCGATCAGGATCTCGTACGGCCCCGGGTCCACGGCGAGGGCGCCGGCCGAGACGGACCAGTGGGCCAGGGCCGCGACGGGCAGGTCGAACTCCAGCCGCCGCCGTTCACCGGGGACGAGGGAGACCTTGCGGAAGTCCGTCAGTCTGCGCCTGGGCGCGCGGTGGCGGGCGGCGAGCGCGCGGGTGTAGAGCTGCACGGTCTCGGTGCCCGTGCGCGACCCGGTGTTGGTGAGTTCGACGCTCACGGCCAGGGTGTCGTCCTGCGCCGCTTCCCGGGCGGACAGCCGCAGGCCGGAGTAGGCGAAGCCGGTGTAGGACAGGCCGTGCCCGAAGGGGTACAGCGGTGCGGCGTCGTGGTACTGGTACGTCCAGCCGGCGCTGATGATGTCGTAGGCGAGGCGGCCGGGCAGCGGGTCGTCGCCGCGGTACCAGGTCTGCGGGAGCCGTCCGGAGGGTTCGGCCTCGCCGAGCAGGATCGCGGCGAGTGCCCGGCCCGTCTCCTGCCCGCCGTGGGAGGTCCACACCACGGCGGGCAGGTGCTCGTCCGCCCAGTCGACGGCGTAGGGGTAGCTGCTCATCACGACCAGTACCGACTCGGGACGCTCGGTGGCGACGGCGCGCAGCAGGGCCTCCTGCGCGGGCGGCAGTGAGATGCCCGCACGGTCCTCGGTCTCGCGGCCGTTGATGTGCGGGTCGTTTCCGAGGACGACCACGGCGACGTCCGCCGAGGCGGCGGCCGCGACGGCTTCGGCGATTCCGTCCCTGACGACCGTTCGGGTCCAGCGTTCCGCCTGCTCGGGGGCTTGGGCAGAGAGGGTGACGCGGCCCGTGGCGGGGTCCACGGCGGCGTAGCGGCCGTTGCTGATGTTGCGCAGCAGTTCCGTGCCGTCCGGCTGGGGTTCCAGCCGGAAGGTCTCGTGGACGAACCAGCCGTTGGGCTGCGTCTGGTCGGCGGCGAGGGTGAGGTCGCCGTCCTTGAGGGTGACGTAGCGTTCCGTGCAGGCGTTGCGGAGGGTCAGTACACCTTCACCCCAGTCGAACAGGTCGTGGCAGGCGCTGTCGCCCGCTTCCTGCTCGTCCGAGTGAGCACCGGCCACCATGGGCCCGCCGGGGTCGAGCGCCGGCACGCGCAGGAGGCCTCCGGTGGAGGCGGCGCGCAGCGTGATCCGGTCGACTCCCTCCGCGCGGACCGCTTCGGCGCCGCGCTCCTCGAGGGCCGCCTCCAGGCCGGCGGCCATGGTGATCCGGTACGGCATGGTGCCGCTGTACCAGTCCTCGAAGAGGGTGTCCGCCAACGGACCGACGAGCGCGACGCGCCCGCCGGGGGCCGGTGACAGCGGCAGTGCGCCGTCGTTCTTCAGCAGCACCACCGACTCCGTGGCGGCGCGCAAGGCGAGCGCCCGGTGGGCGGGGCTGTCCACGACGTCGTCGCGGATGCCGGCGTAGGGGTCGAGGTCCGGATCGAACTCGCCGAGGCGGAAGCGTATCGACAGGTGGCGTCGCGCGGCGCGGTCGATGTCGTCCTCGGTGAGCAGCCCGCGGTCGACCGCCGTGCGGAGCCGGTCGAGGGTGATGCTGCCGTCCTCGCCCAGTTCGGTGATGCTGTCGACGCCGGCGCGTACCGCCGCCGCGTGGGAGGTGGGGTGGTCGTCGAAGTAGTGCTCCGATTCGGCGAGGTTGGTCACCGCTCCGGCGTCGCTGCAGACGAACAGCTCGTGGCCGGTGGGCTCGGCCCAGCGCCGTACCTCGGTCTCGAGCAGTGGACTGACATGGCAGGGGCGGCCGTTGATGAGGTTGTAGGCCGGCATGACGCCGGTGGCGGCGCCGGACGCGATCGCCGGGCGGAAGGCGGCGAGGTCGTATTCGTGCAGCACCCTGGGCGGTACCACGGAGGAGGTGATGTCGCGCTCGTCCTCGTTGTTGTAGGCGAGGAAGTGCTTCAGGAGCGGTGCCGTGCGCAGATAGACCGGGTGGTCCCCGGCCAGCCCGCGGCAGAAGCCGACGGAGAGCCGGCCGGTGAGCAGCGGATCCTCCGCGTACCCCTCCTCGTTGCGGCCCCAGCGGGGGTCGCGCAGCAGGTTCACCACGGGGGCCCAGACCTGGAGGCTGTGCCGGTGGCCGTCGGCGGCGGGGCGCTGGTGGAAGGCGCGGGTTTCGGTGCCGACGGCCGTGGCGACCTCGTGCAGCAACTCCTCGTCCCAGGTGGCTCCCAGGCCTACCGCCTGCGGGAACACGGTGGCCGGCCCCAGCCAGGACACGCCGTGCAGCCCTTCGGTACCGGTCTTGAAGGGGGCCAGTCCGAGGCGCGGGACTCCTGGTGAGTACTGGTAGAGCAGCTCGATGCGCTCGTCGAGCGTCAGCCGGGAGATCAGGTCGTCGACTCGCCGGGCGAGGGGTAGCGCGGGGTCACGGAACGGCAGGTCGGTGGTGGGCGGCTCGGGGGATGTGGCTGCGGTACTCACCTGAGAAGTCCCTTGCAGGAGGTCGACGGAGAAGGCGTGGGAAGCGTGGGCGACCGCGGAGCCGGGCGGCGTACGGCCTTGCCGATCGCACTGCCCGCGGAGTCGAAGCGCTTCGACGTTGACATGACGCTGAGTCGTGTGTCAATCACAGGTCGCCCAGCCGTCGCGAGCCGTTCTTCCGGCGTCGGCGTTCCTCTTTGAGAGTTCCCCTAGAAGACCAGCTCACCTGGGGCAAAGACGCATGGACGGCGATGCGCTCCCTCACCCCCGACCGTGCCTGTTATCGAAAAGTGACTTTGGCGGCCCATTGTCACCCCCGGAAACACGGCCTTACTCTCACCGAAACGTCGAAGCGCGTCGACTCGGTTCGCTCCCGCCCTCCGGACATGAGACCACCGGACGACGCAGCGTCTGCCCATCCGCCGGTCGGATCGACGCAAACGAAGGGCCGCAACGACATGAGCACTGAGACGAACCGCCGAGTCGTCCTGCGAACAGCCGCCGGCGTGGACACCGACTCCGGCCTCAGCGACGGAAAATCCGTCACCGAGCGCCTCGGCGGTCCCCGACTCCGGCCGCCCCACCGGTGCGGCACCCTCGTCGCGCCGGACGAGGCCTGCGGAATCGCCTTCTGGAGCCGGCCGGCCGGACCGCGGCTTGTGCGCAGGCCCCGTACGGACCCGCACCCGAAAGGCAAGGACCCGTCATGACCCATGCCCCGCATCTCTCCCGCCGAGGCCTGCTGGCCGCAGGCGCGGCCACGGCCGCACTCCCCCTGCTCGCCCCCTCCGGTGCCTCCGCCGCACCGGTCACATCCGCCACATCCGCCCGCGTGGCCGGGAAGGTCCGACACAGGCCCTACACCTTCCGCAACGCGGAGATAGTCGGCGGCGGCTTCGTCACTGGCATCATCTTCAACCAGAACGAGCCCGGACTGGTGTACGCGCGCACCGACATCGGCGGCGCCTACCGCCTCGACACGGCGTCCCGGCGGTGGATCCCCCTCACCGACTGGATCGGCTGGGACGAGTACGGCCACACCGGCATCATCAGCATCGCCACCGACGAGGTCGACCCCGACCGCGTCTACCTGGCGGCGGGCACCTACACCCTCCCCGACTGGGACCCGAGCATGGCGGCGATTTTGCGCTCGACCGATCGCGGCCGCACCTGGAAGACCACTCCCCTGCCGTTCCGGCTGGGCGGCAACATGCCCGGTCGGGGTATCGGCGAGCGGCTGGTGATCGACCCCAACCGCAACAGGATCCTCTACCTGGGAGTGCGCGGGGGCCACGGACTGTGGCGCAGCACCGACCACGGCAAGACCTTCGCGAAGGTGGCCGACTTCCCCAACGTCGGCAACTTCGTGCCCGACCCCACCGACCCCGACGGCTACAACGGCGACAACCTGGGCGTGCTGCAGGTCGTCTTCGACAAGCGCACGGGCAGAGCGGGCAAGGCCACCCGGACCCTCTACGTCACCGTCGCCGACAAGGACAACATCCTGTACCGGTCGACCGACGCGGGAGCGACCTGGGAACGCGTACCCGGGCAGCCCACCGGCTTCATCCCGCACCACGCGGTCTTCGACCACGTAGGCGGCTACCTGTACCTGGCGACCAGCGACACCGCCGGCCCGTACGACGGCTCCAATGGCGACGTGTGGAAGCTGGACACCGCCACCGACACCTGGACCCGCATCAGCCCGGTCCCGGCCACCAGCGACGACAACAAGTGGGGTTACAGCGGCCTGACCATCGACCGGCAGAACCCGGACACCCTGATGGTGTCCACCCAGATCAACTGGTGGCCCGACTGCATCCTCTTCCGCTCCACCGACGGCGGCGCGAGCTGGACCCGCGCCTGGGACCTGGGCCCGAATGCCGAGCGCACCCTGCGCTACGACATCGACATCTCCGCCGCCCCCTGGCTGACCTGGAACGCCTCGCCGTCGCTGCCCGAGATGGCCCCCAAGCTGGGCTGGATGATGGAGTCCGTTCAGATCGACCCCTTCGACTCCGACCACTTCATGTACGGAACCGGCGCGACGATCTACGGCGCGGACAACCTGACCGACTGGGACAGCGGCGGCACGGTACACATGTCCGTGCGGGCCCAGGGCCTGGAGGAGACCGCGGTCCTGTGCCTGATCAGCCCGCCCGCCGGTCGCGCGCACCTCTTCTCCGGCGTGGGTGATGTCGGCGGCTTCCGGCACACGGATTTCCGCAAGGCGCCGAAGATGTACGACGACCCGACCTTCGACAACACCCCGGCCCTGGACTACGCGGAGCTGGCGCCCCACACCATCGTCCGGGTCGGCCACCCCACCAGCGGCTGGACCCAGCACTTCGCCGTCTCCACCGACGGAGGCGACACCTGGAAGCCGTCCGGCAGCGAACCGGCCGGCGTCACCGGGCCCGGAGTCGAGGACCAGGCCGTCGCCATCAGCGCCGACGGAAAGCGGATCGTCTGGTCACCGGCCGGTGCGCCAGTCAGTTGGTCCGACGACCACGGAGCGACCTGGACGGCTTCGAAGGGGCTGCCGACCGGGGTTTCGGTGCGCTCGGACCGGGTGAACCCGGCGAAGTTCTACGCCTACGGCTCCGGCGTCTTCTACCTCAGCACGGATGGCGGCAAAAGCTTCACGGCCACGGCCCGCCCCCCGCGCCGACCGACCGCGACTCCAAGACCGAGCTGATGGTCTGGCTCAACGGGTACAACACCACGCCGCCGGCCGACGCCCATGACGCGAACGGTAACGCGATCCCGGCCGCGACCGACGTCAGCCTGGGCGGCCGCACCTGGAACATCCACGAGTACACCTGGAGCAATGGCGGCCACACCCTCAGCTTCCTGGACAGGAGCAAGTCCGGCTGGTGGTCCGGCAGCCTCACCCCGTCCTTCACTACGGCCTGAACAGGGGCCTCTACACCAACGACCACTACCTCAACAGCGTCATGGCCGACCGGGAATTCGGGCCGGGCGAGTACACGGCTCACTCCTGGGGCGCCGTGGGCTCATGACGCCTCACTGCCCTTGGGCGTCACCGCGCCGCACACCACCGCGCTCGCCGTCGAGTTCGACGGCGAGCACGGCCTGTACCGAGACACCGGCCCACAGCCCACGAACTGCCGCCCGGCGGATGCGCGGGCCCGCGCGGCCACTGATCTGGAAAGGACACCATGGAGAACGGACAGCGGAGTCTCCGCTGGGGTCATGACGCCCTGGATCTGGAGTTCGTCCTCGGCGACGACGGCGGCGCCCGCCTGACGCGTCTCGGACTGCCCGGCGAAGCGGGCAGCGACACCGGCGCGTCCCTGCCGCTGGTTGAGGTGACGGCCGCGGGTCACGGCCGTGACTGGTCGGGCAGCCGTCTGATCGGGACCGCCCTCGGCGGGCGGCTGCGCCACCGGGCCCACCACGCGGCCCGCGACGGCGACTGGCACACGCTGACCGTCCATCTCCACGACCCGGAAACCGGGTTGGCCGCGGAGGTGACCTACCGGTCGCCGGACGGCATCCCCGTGCTCCGCAGCGAAGTGATCCTGCGCAACGAAGGGCGGACCACACTGCACCTGGAGTCGGTCAGCTCGCTCACGGTGGGCTGCCTCACCCCGCAGGACCCGGCGGCCGTCGACGCCGCCGACCTGCTGTGGGCGGACAACGACTGGCTCGCCGAGTGCCGCTGGCAGCGGCAGCCGATGCGCCGGACCACACCCGGTGTCAGCGGACGCGTGACGTACGGGCACGGCAAGGCCGGCTTCGCCCTGAACGGCCAGGGCGCCTGGTCCAGTTGCGGACACCTGCCCATGGGCGGACTGACGGACCGGCGGACCGGCCGCACCTGGGTGTGGCAGATCGAGCACAACGGAGGGGGCTGGCGCTGGGAGTGCCAAGAGCACGACCGGGCGGCCTACGCGGCACTGTTCGGGCCCACCGACGCCCACCACGGCTGGCGCCACCCCCTGGAACCCGGCACCGCTTTCCGCACCGTACCCGCCGCCCTGTCCTTCAGCGCCGACGGCGGCCCCGACGCCGCGTTCGCCGCGCTGACCCGCTACCGCCGCGCCCACCGCCGCCCGCACGCCGACCACCGGCGTCTGCCCGTCGTCTTCAACGACTACATGAACTGCCTGATGGGAGACCCCACCACCGACAAACTGCTGCCGCTGATCGACGCGGCGGCCGAGGCCGGCGCCGAGTACTTCGTCATCGACGCGGGCTGGTACGACGGCGGCGACGGCGGCTGGTGGACCACCGTCGGCGCCTGGGAACCGGCCGCCTCCCGCTTCCCCGGCGAGAAGGGGATCCACGAGGTGCTGGACCGCATCCGGGAGCGCGGCATGGTCCCCGGCCTGTGGCTGGAGCCGGAAGTCATCGGCGTCGACAGCCCCATGGCCAAGTCCCTGCCCGGCGAGGCGTTCTTCCGCCGCGACGGTGTCCGCCTCACCGAGACCGGCCGGCACCACCTGGACCTTCGCCACCCGGCCGCCCGCGCCCACCTGGACCAGGTCGTGGACCGCCTGGTCGGCGAATGGGACGTCGGCTATCTCAAGCTCGACCACAACATCGACCCCGGCTCCGGCACCAGCACCCACCCCGGCGAGACCCCGGGCGCCGGCCTGCTCGGCCACAACCGGGCGCACCTCGACTGGCTCGACGGCATCCTGGACCGCCATCCGCACCTGGTGGTGGAGAACTGCGCCTCGGGCGGCATGCGATGGGACCACGCCCTGCTGTCGCGGCTGCAACTGCAGTCCACCAGCGACCAGCAGAACCTGCTCCTCTACGCGCCCATCGCGGCCTCCGCACCCACCGCCGTCACCCCCGAGCAGGGCGCCGTGTGGGCCTATCCGCAGCCGGAGGACTCCCTCGACGAGGTCGCCTTCACCATGGCGAGCGCCCTCCTCGGCCGCATCCACCTCTCCGGCCACCTGCCGGAACTGGGGCCCGAGGCCCGCGCCCTGGTCCACGAGGCGGTCGCCGTGTACAAAGCCGTCCGCGCCGACCTGCCGGGGGCCGTGCCGTCCTGGCCGCTCGGCCTTCCCGGCTGGGACGACCCCTGGATCGCCCTGGCCCTGCACACCCCCGCCGCCGTTTACCTCACTGTCTGGCGCCGACCGGGGGGCCCGGCCACCACCACTTTCCGGCTGCCCGAACGGGCGGGCGGCGCGGCTCGTGCCGAGGTGCTGTACCCCGCCGCAGGTCAGGCCGTTGCGGTCTGGAACCCGGACACCGCCGACCTCACCGTGACCCTGCCCACCGCGCCCTCCGCGGCGCTGCTGCGCATCACCCGCACGGAGCCGGACGCTCCCTGAGCGCCGTCCCTGCCGCCCACCCGACGAAAGGACGACCAGGGTGCCCGCCCGGAACCAGCCCGCCCGCGCCACCAACCCCGTGCTCCCCGGGTTCGCAGTCGGCAGCCGGGGCACGATGCCCACGCCGGTGCCGTGACGCGGCCCTCGAAGTACACGCCTGGCCAGCTGTACTGCACCGTGTTCCCGGAGTCCTTGACCCGTCCCGCGGTGTGGCACCTGCGCCGGCACTCCCGTCGAGCCGACCCGGACCAGTTGCCACCGCTGGTTGGCCCCGTCCCCGTCGGTGTACTGCACGACCTTGGCGCCGTCCGCGGTGGAGGCGTTCTGCACCTCCACCGCCTTGCCGCTGTTGCGGTTGATCAGACGGACGTAGCCGTCCGACGAACCGGCCGGCCGGAACTGCTGGTTGACACTGTTGGCGTCGCTCCACTGCACGACGTCCGCGTGGTCCGCCGTGGAGTGGTTCGAGACGTCCAGCACCTTGCCCGAGTGCTGCGCCTTCAGCCGGTGGTAGCCGCCCGAGTCCACAAACCGGAACCGCAGTTGGCCCCGTCGCGGCGGGCCCACTGATGGACGGCCGCCCCGTCGGCGGTGCTCGCGCCGCACACGTCGAGCGCCTTGCCGCTGCCCCGGTTGACCAGCACAGGGTGAGACAGATAAACGCAGGGAGTCTGTCGAAACGTTTGGCCTGCGTCAAAGGCGAAGGCCGTCCTCCACCTTCTCGAAGAAGAACTCGTGCTTCAGGAAGGAGACGTCGTACTCGTGACCGGGCTGTGGGGGCAGCAGTTGGGAGGCCTGGAACAGGCGCCACCCGTCCTGCAACGCGCCAAGCCCGGTGGAATAGGGCGGCTCGTCGCTGTCACCGGTCGTCGGACGGGTCCGGCCCGTCCCGTCGTAGCGGGACCAGCCCACAACGGGGGAGTCCAGCGCCGACGTCGCGAGATAGAGGACCAGAACCTGCTGCCTCATGCTTGACTCCTCGAGGCCGGCCGGTTGCTGACGCGCGTGACCCAGTAGTCGACGTCGAACGAGTCGTCTCCGGTCAGGGCCCGCCACAGCAGGACCCGGTTGTAGATCTCCAGTCGGCCCGTGGCCCACTCGTACCAGGGGAAGTACGTGTCGAGTTCTGCGGTCACCGCGGGGTCGTGCAGGTCGGAGACGTCCCACAGACGCACCTGCGGCACGGTCGGGTTGAGGCGGAGTTTGTACATGTAGCGCCGGCCCGCGGTGTCGTTGCGGCGGCCACTGTGCCAAATGCCGTGATGCACGAGAACGACCGTGCCCGCCGGGCAGGTCAGACGGGTCTGTCCCCGGAGGTTCTGGACGCGGCCGACGTCCGTCTCGTTGATCCTGCGCAGATGGCTTCCGGGCACGCTGAGGGTGCCGCCCATCTCGGCGGTCACCTCGTGCGGGTAGTACATGAGCTGGATGTCGAACGCGTCCGGCCGCACGTCGATGATCGCGTCCCCGTGGAGCGGCTGCGCCTGTCCCTCGTGCGGCTCGCGCACATGAACCGCATGGTGGTCGACGGTCGGTTCGGGGCCGACCAGGCTCTCGACAGCGCCCGCGACGTCCGGCAGGGCGAGCAGCTCGTGGACGAAGGTGTCCTGCGCGAACGCCCCGCCCAGCGGAGTGCCGTAGGACACTGCCGGCAGGCCCTCGGCCAAGGCCGCGATGGCGCGTTCATTGATCTCCTGCGGCACCACCCCGTCCAGGCGCAGGAATCCCTGCGCGACGAAGCGCGCCACCTGAACCGATGTCAGGAGTTGCTTGCTGGTTGACATGCGACGAACGTACGTGCCCAGTCCGGCTCGATCGTGGGCTGAAATCGTCCAGTGCTGGTAATTTTCCGTCCTCGTGAAACACGTAACGCTGCGGCTCGACGAGGCGCCCACCGTGGTTGATGCCGGCATCGGGGTACACGGCGTCTCCACCGCCCACGATGTGTTCCGGCTGCCTGATCTGTGGCAGCTGCATCTCTACCACTACGAGGGTGCTCTGTCCCTCGGGCAGTCGGTCCACCTCATACGTCCCGGCCACGTCAGCCTCGTGCCGCCGAACACGGAGGTGCACTTTCACTACCGGGGCAGGTCGGAACACTTCTACGTCCACCTGCGGCTGCACGACGGCGGAACCGCGCGGGTCGTGCCGGTGATGCAGGACGCCGCGGCCGAGAGCACCCGCCTGGCCGACCTGCTCCGACACGCCGTGGCGGCCATGCCGACCTTTCCCCCACGAGCCACGGCCGAGGTCTGGACCGCTCTGTGGCGCATCGCCGAGCTGCCGAGGGGCGAGGGAGCCGGGCGCCGCCACCCCTTCGTGGCCGCAGCCCAGGCCTACGTCGAGGAACACCTGGCAGGCCCGCTGTCCGTACCGGACGTCGCTCGCGCCGTCGGAGTCTCCCACACACACCTGACACGCGTGTTCCGTGCGGAAACCGGCCTGACGGTCGTGTCGTACATCCGGCACCGACGCCTTCAGCGTGCCCGTCACCTTCTGCTGTCCTCCACCCTGTCCATCACCGCCGTCGCCGCGGCTGTGGGCATCGCCGACCTCCAGGCCTTCAACAAGGCCTGCCGCCGTGAACTCGGCGCGAGCCCGCGCGACGTACGTGCGGCTGCCCCGGCGGGGCTGGACGGCCGAGGCCGGCACGAGAGCCCCATCGAGACGGCACGCCGGTGCCGCTGACGGGGCCTCATTGCTCGGCGTGACCCAGCGGGGCCGTGTTGAAGCGCTTCACCGGACATCTCGAGTAAATGAGAATTCTCTGCTGAAACAGAGGAATGCAGGCGACGCGACCTTGCTTACCACCAGGCATTGACACCACGCCCAGGACAATGGAAGCGTCGAAGCGCTTCACCACCCGGCCAGGTCCCGGTCGCGCCGGATTCCAGAGAGGACACCTTCATGTCCCGGAAGTCCAAAAAGAGAAGCGTCACAGATGCACTGGTAGCCCTGCTGATGGCGATCTCGCCGCTGATCGCGGCGCTCGTACTGACCGGCGCCTCGGCCACCACCGCGTCGGCCGCGTCACTGACCGAGGTGACCAACTTCGGCAGCAACCCCGGAAACCTGCGGATGTACGTCTACAGGCCCGACACCGCTCCGGCACGCCCGGCGGTGGTGGTGGCGGTGCACTACTGCACCGGCACTGGGCCCACGTTCTACGCCAACACGGAGTTCGCCCGCCTGGCCGACCAGCACGGGTTCGTCGTCGTCTACCCGGACGCGAACGTCAGCGGGCAGTGCTTCGATGTCTCCTCACCCCAGGCGCTCAAGCATGACGGGGGCAGTGACCCCACGAGCATCGCCCAGATGGTCCGGTACACCCTGCAGAACATGAACGCCGATCCCGGCCGGATCTACGTCACCGGCGCCTCGTCCGGGGCGATGACGACCAATGTCATGCTCGGCGCGTACCCCGACCTGTTCAAGGCCGGCGCGGCGTTCATGGGTGTGCCGTTCGGCTGCTTCGCCACCACCAACGGCAGCTGGAACACCGACTGCGCCACCGGCAAGATCAGCAAGACCCCCCAGGAGTGGGGCGACCTCGTCCGCAACGCCTACCCCGGGTACACCGGCCCCCGGCCGCGGATGCAGCTGTGGCACGGTACCGAGGACGAAGCGCTGTACTACGCGAACTTCGGTGAAGAGATCAAGCAGTGGACCAATGTGCTCGGGGTGAGCCAGACCCCGGTCTTCACCGACTCCCCGCAGTCCAACTGGACCCGCACCCGCTACGGCTCCACCGGCGCGCAGGCACCGGTCGAGGCGAACAGCATCCAGGGTGTCGGGCACTCCCTGCCCGAAAGCGGCATGGCGGCCCGGGCCATCACCTTCTTCGGACTCGACGGCTCCGGCGGGACCACCACAGGTCCGATCCGCGCCACCGGTTCCGGCAAGTGCCTGGACGTGCCCGGCTCTTCGCAGACCAACGGCACCCAGACGCACATCTGGGATTGCCACGGCGGCACCAACCAGACCTGGACCAGCACGTCGACCAAGCAGCTCACCGTCTACGGCGGCGCGAAGTGCCTCGACGCGACCGGCGCCACGGCCGGCGCCAAGGTCGCGATATGGGACTGCAACGGCGGCACCCACCAGCAATGGAACCTGAACTCCAACGGTACCGTCACCGGCGTCCGGTCGGGTCTGTGCCTCGACGTGACCGGTGGCTCCACCGCCGGCGGCGCACTGGTCCAACTGTGGGACTGCAACGGCGGCAGCAACCAGCAGTGGCGCCTCGGCTGACACCCTCGCCCAGGGCTGAGAGGGCTACTGCCCTCCTTCCCCGCCCGCGCACCGCGGCAGACGCAAGCGCTTCTGACGACCGTGCGCCGACCCGGGCCCGTCGACTGCGCGCACGTCCCCGCCGTCCAGTTGGCGACGCGCCGACGCCCTGGCGCTCACCGTCACCGACGCCGACGCCGACGGCCACGAGATCCGCCGCTGGACATGGACCATCGCCTCCGCCGCCGACCAGGCCCGACGGCTGATACGGACGGGCCCGGGACCAGCCGTACGCGACCGGCTCGCGGACGACAGGCTCACCCTCGCATCCCGCCACACCACGGTCACGCTCGACGCCACGACGGGCATGCTGGCCGGCGTCACCCACCGAGGGAGGGACTTCGCGCTGTCCCGCGGCCCTCTGCCCACCACCGGAACGGCCGACCTCACCCGCCTGACGCAGGGGCCCGACGGCAACGGCTACACGGTGGAGGCCGAGTACTCCGGCGTGCTGCGGCACGTCCGGTGGAATCTGCACCCCAGCGGCTGGCTGCAGTTGGACTACCGCTACCACCTCACCGGCGAACACGACCTCTTCGGCGTCGGCTTCGACCATCCCGAATCGCAGGTGACCGGCGTGACATGGCTCGGTCATGGACCCCACAGGGTGTGGAAGAACCGGCTGCGCGGCGTCGCGACGGACGTCTGGACGAAGCAGCACAACGACACCGCGACCGGTGCCGACGGCTGGGTGTACCCGGAGTTCAAGGGCTACCACGCGGGCGTCCGCTGGGCGTCCCTGCACACCACCGCCGGACGTCTCACCGTCGTCTCCGAGGACGAGAACCTCCACCTGCGCCTCTTCACACCCCGGTTCGGCCCCGACCCCCGCCATACCGCGCCGCCCTTCCCGAAGGGAGACCTGTCGTTCCTCGACGCCATCCCGGCCATCGGCACCAAGTTCGACCCGCCGGCCGCGCTCGGCCCCAGCGGCGGCCCCACCACGGCGACGGGCGACTACGGCCGAACCCTGTACTTCTCGTTCGCCCAGTAGCGCCTCCCCCCCTCGCCGACGCCGCACCATGCGGCCTGCTGCCTTCCGGCATCCGGCAGCTGTGGACGGCCCGGACTGCGGTCGCGCAGTCGCTCGGCGGAGCGGTGCCAAAGCGAGTTGTCCGTCGAACGGCTGCCGTAACCGAATCGGGGTCGCGGACTCGCCCGCACCGGGCGTGGCCGACTCGCTCGGGGTCGGGGACTCGCTCGCACCAGGTGTGGGCGGCTCGCTGGGGGTCGGGGAAGCGCCCCCGCCGGGCGCGTCGTTCTCAACGAGCACCGCCGAGAAGGCGCCTGCGATCACCTTGTGGCCGTCGGCGTTGGGGTGCGGGTCCTTCTGTGTGCACGCCCAGGTCAGCCGACAGATCTTGGCGACGTTCGCCGGCACCTCGCCCGCGCCGGGCACGTTGACCTGGGTGGTGAAGTCGTCCGAGGAGAAGACCCCGGCCACGTCCGCCACCTTGAAGCCGGTGGACTTGTACACCTGGGTGATCCCCGTGTTGGCGGCCTTGAGCAGGGGTGCCGACTCCTTGGCGGCCTGCTGCCCCGCGGCGCCCTGCAGCCAGGCTCCCAGGAACGGGTTCTGGTACGTCGAGCCCACGAACTGGGTGCTCTCCGTGCCCGCCTTGCGGAGTGCGCCCGCGATCTGTGCGAGATTTTTCGCCATGGTCCCGCTCCGGCTGTTCAGGCACGTCCCGTCGAGGGCGCCGGCCGGGCTGACGCAGTTGAGGAGGATGTCGTTCGCGCCCACGCTGAGGGTCACGTAGGCGACCTTGCCCCGGTGCTGGGCCATGGCCTTCAGAGCGGCGTCCAGTTGGGCCTCGGCGTTCGGGTAGTCGCACTTTCCGCCGCTGATCAGAGACTCGGTGGTCTCAGCGGTACAGCCGAGGCGTATGTGCTTCAGTCCGGGGGTGCGCTGCTTGAGCTGCGCGTAGAGCTGGTCGGTGTAGGCGACGTCGGTGTCCTTGTCGACGTCCGGCTGGTAGCCGGTGGTCAGGGAGTCGCCGAGCGAGATGTAGTACGTGGTGTCCTTGTCGCCGGTCGCCTCATCGGCGGTGGCCAGTCCGGGCGTGCTCAGCACGATCGTCATGGCAGAGATGGCCAGCCGGGGGCCGAAACGCTGAAGGGATCTCATCACTTACGTGCGCTTCCAGTGTGTTGGGGGGTAGATGCCGAAAAGACATGGCATGAGGCGTGACCGGAAGCAGCGAGACTCAGCCGTTACGGTTTTCGGGCATCCAAGAAAAGCCTTGGTGAAGGCTTAGAGGGAATTCCGCCTCCGTGAAACTGCGGGATCTGCCCGACATCGGCATTGTCGGCCGGACCATCGCCGCCAAGCTCGCCTTCCTGGGCCACGAGGTCGTCATCGGCACCCGCGGCCCCTCGGCGACCCTCACCCGTACCGAGGCGGGCGCCATGGGCACCCCGTCCTTCGCCACCTGGCACGCGGCCCACCCACGGTGGAGCTGCGGTTTTTCGCCGAAGCCGCCGCCCTCGGCGAGAGGGTCGTCAACGCCACGGCGGGCACTGTCACGCTCGACGCCCTGAACGCCGCGGGCAGCGCGAACCTGGAGGGGAAGGTCCTCATCGACATCGCCAACCCGCTCGACTCCTCCCGAGGGATGCCGCCCCCGCTGAATCCGGTCAACACCGACAGCCTCGGCGAACAGATCCAGCGTGTCTTCCCCGACGCCCGCGTCGTGAAGACCCTCAACACCATGAACTGCCGCATCATGGTCGAGCCCGGCCGTGTATCCGGACCTCACAACGTCTTCGTGTCCGGCTCGGACACCGGTGCCAAGAAGCAGGTCACCGAGATACTGGTCTCCTTCGGCTGGCCCGAGAGCAGTGTCATCGACCTCGGCGGCATCGAGACCGCCCGGGGCGCGGAGATGCTGCTGCCGATCTGGCTGCGCCTCTACAGCGCCCTCGGCCACACCGACTTCGACTTCCACGTCCAGGGCGCTCGCTAGTGCCGCAGCACTAGCACGCTCCGGCGCAGGTGTCAGTGCCCGGCCTGCTTGGTCCGGTCCCGGACCTGCGAGGCGATGACGGCGGCCTGGACGCGCCGTTCCACGCCGAGTTTGGCCAGCAGACGGGAGATGTGGTTCTTCACCGTCTTCTCCGCGAGATAGAGCCGCTGACCGATCTGCCGGTTGGTCAGCCCCTCACCGATCAGTGCCAGGATCTCCCGCTCCCGCTCGGTCAGGTCCGGCAGAGCCTCCTGTTCCGGTTCCTTGGTCTGCTCGCCGCGCAGCCGGGCCATCAGCTTGGTGGTGGCGCTGGCGTCGAGCAGGGACTGGCCCGCGGCCACCGTACGGACCGCCGACACCAGGTCCGATCCCTGGATCTGCTTCAGGACGTAACCGGACGCCCCGGCCATGATCGAGTCCAGCAGAGCCTCCTCGTCGTCGAACGAGGTCAGCATCAGACAGGCCAGCTCCGGCATGTGCGAGCGCAGCTCCCGGCACACGGTGACACCGTCCCCGTCGGGCAGTCGGACATCGAGCACCGCCACCTGGGGACGCAGGGCGGGAACCCGCACCAGGGCCTGCTCGACGGTGGCCGCCTCGCCGATCACGGTGATGTCCGGCTCGTCGTTCAGCAGGTCGCGAACCCCGCGCCGTACCACTTCGTGGTCGTCCAGCAGAAAGACCCGGATCGGGCTCTGGGCGCCGGGCTGCTCGCTGTCCGCCATCGACTGCTCCTCGTCATACGTGGTGATCATCCTCGTGCGCCGATGTCCGCCCGCCGCGGGCGCTCGGCTCCCAGTTCGGGGATCCTTCCCGCTTCAGAGCGTAACGGCCAGGGCCGGGCAGTCCCGATTCCCCGTTGCCGGGCTCTGCGGAAGCGGATTCGGGACGGGTGAGGGCCGACCGGCCCACCGGACGGGACATCCGGCACCTCCCTCCCGGCGGGTACCCGTTCGACGCTGGAACGGCCACAGAACCGCCCTATGAGGCTGAGGAGCGCGACACCATGGTCCGTTACGTGTACGACTTCCACGAGGGCGGCCGTGACATGGCCGACCTGCTCGGCGGCAAGGGAGCGAACCTGGCAGAGATGACCCGGCTCGGCCTGCCGGTGCCGCCCGGTTTCATCATCACCACCGAGGCCTGCCGGGCCTTCCTGGCCACGGGTGCCGAGCCCGCGGGGCTGTTCCGGGAGGTCTCCCGCCACCTGGCAGCGCTGGAGGAGTCCGCCGGGCGCCGCGTGGGGCAGCCCGACGATCCGCTGCTGCTGTCCGTGCGCTCCGGGGGACGGTTCTCCATGCCGGGCATGATGGAGACGGTCCTGGACATCGGCCTGAACGACGACTCCGTGCTGGGGCTGGCCAAGGTGTCCGGGAACGAGCGGTTCGCCTGGGACTCCTACCGCCGCCTGGTCCAGATGTTCGGCAGTACGGTCATGGGGGTCGACTCCGCGCTCTTCGAGGAGGCCATCACGCTGCTGAAGGACTTCCGGGGCGTCCCGGACGACGTGCACCTGGACGCCGGCGACCTCGCCGAGCTGGTGGAGACGTACAAGAACCTGATCCACGACCACGCCGGCGAGGACTTCCCGCAGTCCCCCGCCGAGCAGCTGCGCCGGGCCATCCTCGCGGTCTTCCAGTCCTGGAACGGTGACCGCGCCCGCCTGTACCGCAGGCGCGAGCACATCCCCGACGATCTCGGCACCGCCGTCACCGTCCAGCGCATGGTCTACGGCAACCTCGGCCCCGACTCCGGCAGCGGCGTCGCCTTCACCCGCGACCCGGCCACCGGCCGCCCGGGCCTGTACGGCGACTACCTGTCCAACGCACAGGGCGAGGACGTGGTCGCCGGCATCCGCAACACCGTGCCCCTGGCCGAGCTGGAACGCCTCGACACACGGTCGTACCGGCAACTGCGCAACCACATGACCACCCTGGAGAACCACTACCGGGACCTGTGCGACATCGAGTTCACCATCGAGCGCGGCACGCTGTGGATGCTGCAGACCCGGGTGGGCAAGCGCACCGCCGAGGCCGCGTTCGCCATCGCGGCCGCGCTGGTCGACGAGGAGCGCATCACCCCGCACGAGGGTCTGGCCCGGGTGAGCGGGGAGGGGCTGGCCCGGCTGATGTTCCCGCGCTTCGACGCCGCCTCGACTGGTGATCCGCTCGCCCACGGCCTGCCCGCATCCCCCGGTGCCGCGGTCGGCGCGGCGGTCTTCGACTCCGCCGAGGCGGTACGGCGCGCCGCAGCCGGCGAGAAGGTGATCCTCGTACGCCAGGAGACGACCCCCGACGACCTGCCGGGCATGGTCGCCGCCCAGGCCGTGCTCACCAGCCGCGGCGGCAAGACCAGCCACGCGGCCGTGGTCGCCCGCGGCATGGGCAAGGTCTGCGTGTGCGGCGCCGAGGAACTCACCGTCGACACCGAGCGGCGGCGGTTCACCACCCGTGACGGCACCGTCGTCGCGGAGGGCACGGTCATCTCGGTGGACGGTTCCGCCGGGGCGGTGTACCCGGATGCGGCCCCGCTGGTGGACTCCGAGGTCATGCGGTACCTGGAGACCGGTGAGCGGTCGGAGGGCGTGGTGACCGCGGTCGCCCGCGCCCTGGAACAGGCCGACGGCGCACGGCGGTTGGAGGTGCGGGCCAACGCGGACACCCCCGAGGACGCCGCGCGCGCCCGCCGGTTCGGCGCGCAGGGCATCGGTCTGTGCCGCACCGAGCACATGTTCCTCGGCGAACGCCGCAAGCTGGTCGAGGAGATGATCCTCGCCCGCGACGACATCACCCGCGAGCGTGCGCTCGCCGCCCTGCTCCCCCTGCAACGGCAGGACTTCACCGGCCTCCTGGAGGCGATGGACGGCCTGCCCGTCACCATCCGCCTCCTCGACCCGCCCCTGCACGAGTTCCTGCCCGACCGCACCGAACTCGCCGTGCGGATCGCCACCGCCGAGGCCCGCGGCGATCTGCCGGCCCCGCACGACACCGAGCTGCTCGACGCGGTGAGCCGCATGCACGAGGAGAACCCGATGCTCGGCCTGCGCGGCGTGCGCCTTGGCCTGGTGGTGCCGGGTCTGGTCGCCATGCAGGTGCGTGCCATCGCCGAGGCGGTCGTGGAGCGTACACGGGCCGGAGGCTCCCCCAACGCCGAGATCATGGTGCCGCTCGTCGGCGCCGTGGAGGAGCTGCGGATCGAGCGCGACGAGGTGGAACGGGTGCTGGCCGCGGTCTCCGCTGAGACCGGTGTTCCCGTGACGTGCCCGGTCGGCACCATGATCGAGCTGCCCCGCGCCGCGCTCACGGCGGCCCGGATCGCCGAGCAGGCGGAGTTCTTCTCGTTCGGCACCAACGACCTCACCCAGACCACCTGGGGATTCTCCCGCGACGACGTCGAGGCCGAGTTCTTCTCCGCCTACCTCGACAAGGGCATCTTCGCCATCTCACCGTTCGAGACCCTCGACCGGGAAGGCGTGGGCCGCCTGGTCCAGATGGCCGTCGCCGAGGGCCGCGCGACGCGGCCGGACCTGAAGATCGGCGTCTGCGGCGAACACGGCGGCGACCCCGACTCGGTGCACTTCTTCCACGGCGCCGGACTGGACTACGTCTCCTGCTCCCCGTTCCGCGTCCCGGTCGCCCGCCTGGAGGCCGGACGGGCCGCGTTGCCGGGGACCCAGGGCAGCGACAGCCGGTGACGAGCATCCAGGCTGCTCGCCGCGCCGGAAGCCTCCGCCGCGGCGGCCTGACATGGCGTCAGCTCCCGCGACCGCCGATGTCTTCGGCGGTCGCGGGGGCCGGTGGTCCGTTCTCAGCCCTCCGCGTGGGCCAGCCACAGGTCGGGGCCGAAGACCTCGTACCGGATGTGCCGGGCCGGAACACCGGCACGCAGCACCTGCGAGCGCACGGCGCGCATGAAGGGCACCGAGCCGCACAGGTAGACGTCCGCGTGCTCCGGGAGGTCCAGGCCGTCGAGGTCCATCAGGCCGGTGCGGGCGCCGGGTTCGTCGGCGGCGTCCTGCTCGTACCAGAACCGGGCGCGGGCCTCCGGCAGTTCACCGAGCAGCCGGTGCGTGTCCGCGCGCAGGGCGTGGTCGGCCGGAGAGCGGTCGGCGTGCAGCACCTGGACCGGGCGGGTGCTGCCGGTAGCCGAGAGGTGCTCCAGCATGCCGACCATCGGCGTGCAGCCGATGCCCGCCGAGACCAGCAGCAGCGGGGTGTCGGCGTCGTCGAGAACCACGTCACCGAACGGGGCGGACAGGGTCAGTTCGTCCCCGGTACGGACGGTGCGGTGCAACTGGTTGGACACCTCGCCCTCCGGGGCCTCGGCCACACTGGCGACCCGTTTGACGGTGATGCGCCGCAGCTTGTCACCGGGCGCGTTCGACAGGCTGTACTGGCGTATCTGGTGGACGCCATCGGGCATCGGCACCCGGACGCTGACGTACTGTCCGGCACGAGCGGACGGCACGGGACCGTCGTCGGCCGGCCGCAGCACGAAGGAGACGACGTCGGGAGTCTCCTCGCGCCGCTCCACCACGGTCCACTGCCGCCAAGGGTGCCGCGGGTCGACCTGGGCCTCCAGGTAGAGGCGGGCCTCCAGGGCGATGAGGGCGCCGGCCATCAGCCAGTAGACCTCGTCCCATGCGGCGGCGACCTCGGGGGTGACCGCGTCGCCGAGGACGTCGCCGATGGCGCGGAACAGGTACTTGTGGACGACCGTGTACTGGTCCTCGGTGACACCGAGCGCGGCGTGCTTGTGGGCGATCCGGGCCAGCAGGGCGTCCGGGCGGGCGTCGGGGTCGGCGAGCAGCGCCTGGGCGAAGGCGGCGATGGACCCGGCCAGTGCCCTGCGCTGCTGGCCGCTGGCCTGGTTGCCGCGGTTGAACATGCCGTCCAGGAGCTCGGGGTGCTCGCTGAACATGGTCTGGTAGAAGCGCGTCGTGATCTCGTCCAGGGCACCGCCGACGGCGGGCAGGGTGGCACGGACGACAGCGGCGGACTCGGGCGAAAGCATGGGTCTCCTCAGAAGCGCGGACTGAAGTGCAGACGTGCGCGGGCACTCGGCTCACACATCACGACTGCAATCCATTAACCCGCCGGTCGACCGCGTTGTCGGCCCTCTGGGATCGATCGAGGCCGAATGGCTGTGCAGGTCAGGCCCTTGGGCCCGGCGATGCGGAGCGAACCGGGGCCGGACGGCCCTACCGGCCTGCCCGACCATTCCGATTGCGAGCCCTGGTCGTGCACGGGTCCCCGGCGCGGCGGACGGCAACCACCTTCCTGCGCATAGCCGGCCGGGCCGCCAGGGGCTCTATGCGATGTCGAGGACTTCCCGGACGGGGCGGCGGGGCGTGGCGGGACCCTGAGGTCCGTATCCGACGCGCAGCACCATCTGGACGTGACCCCTGCCCGACACCGGATCGCGGGCCAGCAGGCGCAGATCGGGTGTCTGCAGCGGGTGGGACGTCAGGGAGGTGGCGAGGCCGGCGAGGGTGGCTTCGAGCAGGACGCGTTCCAGCGCCTGTCCCGCGGCCAGCCAGTCGGCGAGCCCGTCGCCGCGTGTGCTGAGCAGTGCGAGGTTCGGGTGCTGCTCGAACGCGGTGGTGCCGCGGTCGGCGACCGGCCGCCGCCCGGCGAAGTCGCGGAGGGGCGCCTTGCCGTCCCGCCGACGCGGCCCGAAGGCGTACTCGGGGACGCCGTCGGTGGCGACGTCCGCCTCCGGTCCGAGCCGGGTCCAGCGGCGCAGGTCCGCCATCCCGCTGGGATCCAGAGCGTCGCGGCTCTCCGCGTCGCGCACCAGTCCGAGCAGGGACTCGATGTGCCAGGCCCCCGGGAAGAGCAGCTCGGCGCCCTCCCGAGCCGCCGCTGCCTGCAGTGCGGCCCGTACGTCCTCCGGGAGGTCCTTCTCCTCAAAGGGATAGCGACTGGTGTGGCGCTGTCCGATCGCAGGATGCAACCGCGCGAGGTCGTCCCCGTCCGGCTCCGGCGCCGCGGAGACGCCCAGGAGCACGGCCGCCAGCAGCAGCGGATCCGCGGGCTCGGGGAGCAGCCGTACCTCCGCACCGATTTTGGCGTGGGCGGCGGCGACGCGCAGATTGAGCAGTGCCGCCCCGCACCCGGTATGCAGGGCCCGGTGGCCGGGGTCGGTGCGGTGCATCGCCCGCTCGAGATCGGCGCGCAGGAGCAGCACGCCCTCGTCGGTGACGAAGCGGAAGCTCCACGGCTGCGCGTTGTGCATGGAAGGGGCGGCCGTGGCTTCAGCGACCAGAGTGGTCACCGTTTTCGCGTCCAGCTGTGGCATGGCCGTGCGACCTCCTCACCTGACGAGTGCCTGCATCGGGTCGGCTGCTTCCAGTGTTCCAACGAAGGGCCTGGCCCCGCCTCGCCGGCGTACACCCGCTCAGGCCCCGGGCGGACGGACGAGGGCGTTGTCACCAGTGCGGCCGACGAGGTAGTCCTCGACGTTGCCCACGGTCGTCTCGGCGATCTGACCGACCGCGTCACGGGTGAAATACGCCTGGTGCGAGGTGACCAGCACGTTGCTGAACGTCATCAGCCGGGCGAGGCGTTCATCGGTCATCACCTCCAGGGACTTGTCGAGGAAGAACACCCCGGCCTCCTCCTCGTACACGTCCAGTCCGACACCGCTGAGCCGCCCCGCGCGCAGCGTGGCCAGCAAGGCGTCGGTGTCGACGAGGCCGCCACGGCTGGAGTTGACCAGGATCGCGTCGTCCTTCATCAGTGCCAGTGCCTCGGCGTCCACCAGGTGATGGGTGTCGGGCAGGAGCGGCACATGCAGGCTGACCAGGTCGGAATCGGCGAACAGCTGCTCCCGCGGGACGTACTCCATGCCGAGTTCCAGGCAGTCGGGGTTCTCGGTGATGTCCCAGCCGAGCAGCCGCATCCCGAAGCCATGGGCGATGCGGGCGAACGCGGCGCCGATCTTTCCCGTGCCGACCACCCCGGCCGTACGGCCGCGGAAGTCGCGGCCCATCAGACCGTCGAGGCGGAAGTCGAACTCGCGGGTGCGGTGCGCGGCCCGTACGATCCTGCGGTTGACCGCGAGCGCCAGCGCCCAGGCGAACTCGGCGACCGAGTAGGGGGAATAGTACGACACCCGGGCCACCGTCAGCCCGAGCTTCTCGGCGGCGGAGAGGTCGATGTTGTTGTAGCCGGTGGACCGCTGGGCGATCATCCGGGTCCCGCCGTCCGCCACCGCTCGCAGGACGTGCGCGTCGAGGGTGTCGTTGACGCTGCTGAGTACGACCTCGTGGCCCGCCGCGGTCGGGGCGGTGTCCCGGTCCAGGAACATCCCTAGACAGCGCAGCTCATGACGGCCCGCGAAGACTCGGTCGAACGCTTGCCGCAGCAGAGCCTCCTCGTCGGCGAGGACGCCGTACGCGACGATCTCCATGTGGGCTCCTCCCGAGGGGGAAGTCGATCGTCACCGACCCTGGGGGCCGTGGGTTCGTGTCGAGCCCACGGCCCGCGCCGATGGCGCAGTCAGCCCAGCGGGAGGCGAGCGGCGACATACTCGGTCAGGTCGAGGAGGCGGTTGGTGTAGCCCCACTCGTTGTCGTACCAGCCGAACACCTTCACCAGCTCACCGTGCGCCTGGGTCAGCGGGGCGTCGAAGACGCAAGAGGCGGGGTCACCCACGACGTCCCGGGAGACGATCAGGGCGTCGGACACCCGCAAAACGCCCTTCAGCGGCCCGTCGGCGGCCTCCCGGAACGCGGCGTTGACCTCCTCCGCGGTGACGGCCCGGTCGAGGACCACGCTCAGGTCGGTCAACGAACCGTCCTCCACGGGGACCCGTACGGCGATGCCGTCCAGGGTGCCGGACAGTTCCGGCAGGACGAGGCCCACGGCACGCGCTGCCCCGGTGCTGGTGGGGATGATGTTCACGGCGGCGCTGCGGCCGCGCCGCAGGTCCTTGTGCGGGCCGTCGAGAACGACCTGGTCGTTGGTGTAGCCGTGAATGGTGGTCATCAGGCCCTTGTCGATACCGAAGGACTCGTCGAGGACCTTCACCATCGGCGCCACGCAGTTCGTGGTGCACGAGGCATTGGAGACCACGTGGTGCCGCTCCGGGTCGTACGTGCCCTCGTTGACGCCCATGACGACGGTGGCGTCGACGCCCTTGCCCGGCACGGACAGCAGCACCTTCCGCGCGCCGGCCTTCAGGTGCAGGCCGGCTTGCTCGCGGGTGCGGAAGCGGCCGGTGGACTCGATGACGACGTCGACGCCGAGGCTTCCCCAGGTCAGGGCGGCCGGGTCGCGTTCGGCGGTGACGGCGATGCGGTGTCCGTCGAGGGTCAGTGAGTCGTCGTCGTGGTCGACGGTGCGGTTCAGGCGGCCGTACGTCGAGTCGTACGCCAGCAGGTGCGCCAGCGTGGCCGGTGAGGTGATGTCGTTGATCGCCACGACCTCGACCGGTGTGCCGGTGCCGCGTGCCGCGCGTTCCAGCACGCCGCGCAGGTAGTTGCGGCCGATGCGGCCGAAGCCGTTGATGCCGACGCGCACGCTCATGTCCGTCGTCCTCCCGATCGGTGTCCGGCGGTGTGCCGGGGTGGGTTCCCAGCCTGCGCGCGAACCATCGGGAGGGGCATGGGCCGGACGGGGGCGGGCTGAGGGACCTTCGGCCCCGAGAGGGCTCCACCGTTGTCCGGCGCCGACTGCCGCGTCGCGCGTCGCGTCAGCGGCCTTCCTGCCGCAGCCGGTCCCGGGCCTCGGCGGCGATCACGGCAGCCTGGATCCGCCGCTCCACGCCCAGCTTGGCGAGCAGACGGGAAATGTGGTTCTTCACCGTCTTCTCGGCCAGGTACAGGCGCTGACCGATCTGGCGATTGGTCAGCCCTTCGCCGATCAGGGCCAGGATCTCCCGCTCCCGGTCGGTCAGACCCGGCAGCGCGTCCGGCTCCTCCTCCTTCTGCTGGTCGCCGCGCAGCCGGGCCATCAGCTTGGTGGTGGCGCTCGGGTCCAGCAGGGACTGGCCCCGGGCAACCGTGCGTACGGCCGCCACCAGGTCGGAGCCTTGGATCTGCTTCAGTACGTAGCCGGACGCACCCGCCATGATCGAGTCCAGCAACGCCTCCTCGTCGTCGAAGGAGGTCAGCATCAGGCAGGCCAGGTCGGGCATGCTCGAGCGGAGCTCGCGGCACACGGTCACGCCGTCACCGTCTGGCAGGCGCACGTCGAGGACCGCGACCTGCGGGCGCAGAGCGGGGACGCGGACAAGGGCCTGCTCCGCCGTGGCGGCCTCGCCGATCACCGTGATGTCCGGTTCGTCGTTCAGCAGGTCGTGCACCCCCCGCCGTACCACCTCGTGGTCGTCCAGCAGGAAGACCCGGATCGGGTTGTCGGGTCCGGGCTGCTCGCCATCCGCCATCGAATGCTCCTGTTCCGCGTATGCCGCGTTCCACGCCGGTGTCCGCGTGGACACGATGGGCCGTCTCATGGGAGATCCTTGCCGGTTCGGGGCCGAATGCCCAGGGCCGATCGGCCCTTGTTTCCCGGGTTCACGCAGCCGCCGGTCGACGCCGTCCAGGAACAGGCGCGTCAGCCGGCAGTGGGTGTCGGGGGCCGCACGGTCCCGGTTCCGGGGCCGTGCGGCCCTGGGGCGGGACGGGTGCTCGCAGCAGGCTGGAGCCGCGGAACGATCACAAGGAGTGGAACAGATGACCGTCAGGGACACCGGCATCCAGCAGACCCCCACCACCGTGCGGGTCCGAGGCACGGGCGCCGTGGACGAGCAGGCACTCGCATACGTCCGTACCAAGGTCGACGCGGTCCTCGGCCGGTCGGGTCTGCCGCCCGTCAGCGGCGAGGTGCGGATCGAGAAGGCCGCGGCGCACCACGCCGGGCACCCGTGGACGGCAGGGGCCGAGATCCGGGTGGGCCGCGACCTCGTGGTCGTCCACGCCGAGGAGGCCACCGCCCACGAGCTCGCGGACCGGCTGCAGGACCGGCTGCGCGGCCAGGTGGAGCGGGTCGTGCACCGCGGGGACGCGGCCCGCAAGTCTGCCACGCCACCGCCGTGGCGCGGCGGCCCGGCGGACGGACGACCGGAGTAGGGACCTGGAGCCGGGCGCGGGAGGGGCCTGCCCTCTTCGCACCCGTCCCGTCCAGCGGCCCGAGAGAGAAGGAGGGCGGCGTGAAGACCCACACCATCGGAGAAGTGATGACCCGTGAGGTCGTCCAGGCCCACCGGCAGACGACGTTCAAGGACCTCGTACGCCTGCTGAACCGGCACCGGATCGGCGGACTGCCCGTCGTCGACGCGGACGACAAGGTCATCGGGGTTGTCTCGGCGACCGACCTCGTCCGCGGGCAGGCGGACCGCGCCGACCGGCGGGTCCGGCTGCCGGGCCTGCGCCGCCCCGTGCGTGTCCCGGTGACCGGGGCACCGGGGCTCGTCGCGGCAGAGCTGATGTCGTCGCCCGCGGTCACGGCGCATCCGGAGCAACTGGTCCCGGAGGCGGCCCGGGTGATGGAGCGTCATCGCATCGAGCGGCTGCCCGTGGTGGACGAGGAGGACCGCCTCATCGGTATCGCCACCCGCCGCGACCTGCTGCGGGTCTTCCTGCGTACGGACGAGGACATCCGTCGGCAGGTGATCGACGAGGTCCTGGTCGGCGCTCTCGGCCTGCCCTCCGACGCGGTCACCGTGTTCGTCCGGGACGGCGTGGTCACGCTGAAGGGGCGCCTGGAGCGCCGGAGCGACATTCCCCTGGCGATCCGGTCGGCCTGGCGAGTGGAAGGGGCCGTCGGAGTGGTCAACGGTCTCACCTACCGCGTCGACGACTGCCTGCCGGCGGGCGAGCGGCGCCCCACCGGCGAACCCGCTCAAGGGCCGCCCGTGTGAGGTCCCAGTCCCGAAGGGGCCGTCCGGCCCTCCCCGACGGGGCCGGACGGGTAGAGGAGGGGACCAACGGCGTCTGCGACCGGGCCGCACCGCGGACGAGAGTGGAATCCGGAGCGGCACTGACATCCCTCTCGGTGCCGCGCCCGTACCGCTCCGCCGGGTCACCTCCGGCGGCACCGACGTACCGGAGGCGCACTGCCATGACCCGACAGGAAGCCGGGACCACGACCACCACTCCTCTCACCGAGGCTCCGTCCGACACCGCCATCGCGGTGGACCGGCTGGTGACGGCCGGGTTGAAGGCGCTCGCCGACTACGAGGAACTCGACCAGGAGCAGGTCGACCACATCGTCAAGAAGGCCTCGGTCGCCGCGCTGGACCAGCACACCGCTCTCGCCCGCCTCGCGGTGGAGGAGACCGGCCGCGGCCTGTTCGAGGACAAGGCGGCCAAGAACATGTTCGCGTGCGAGCACGTCACGCACGGCATGGGCCACATGAAGACCGTCGGCGTGATCGCCCGCGACGACGTGGAGGACCTGGTGGAGATCGCCGAGCCGGTCGGCGTGATCGCCGCGGTCACCCCCGTCACCAACCCGACCTCCACCACGATCTTCAAGGCGCTGATGGCGCTGAAGACCCGCAACCCGGTCGTCTTCGCCTTCCACCCCTCCGCCCAGCGGTGCAGCGCCGAAGCGGCCCGTGTCGTGCGCGACGCCGCCGTCGCCGCCGGTGCGCCCGAGCACTGCGTCCAGTGGATCGAGACCCCGTCCATCGAGGCCACGCGCACCCTGATGCACCACCCAGGCATCTCCCTCATCCTCGCCACCGGCGGCAACGCCATGGTCAAGGCCGCCTACTCGGCGGGCAAACCCGCCCTCGGCGTCGGCGCCGGCAACGTCCCCGCCTACGTGCACACGAGCGCAAAGCTGCGCCGGGCCGTCAACGACCTCGTGCTGTCGAAGTCCTTCGACAACGGCATGATCTGCGCCTCCGAACAGGCCGTCATCCTCGACGCCGAGATCTACGACGCGGCCCTGGCCGAGTTCCGTACCCTGCACGCCCACCTGGCGACCGCCGAGGAGAAGGCGAAGCTGGAGGCCTTTCTCTTCCCCACCGGCAAGGCAGCCGGCGGCGGCTGTGAGCCGAAGGTCAACTCCGCGGCCGTCGGGCGGAGTCCGGCGTGGATTGCCGAACAGGCCGGGTTCACCGTGCCCGGCGACACCTCGCTCATCCTGGTCGAGGCCGGGCGGGTCGGCCCGGACGAACCGCTGACCCGCGAGAAGCTCTGCCCGGTACTCGCCGTGCTGCGCGCCGGCTCCGAACAGCAGGGCTTCGACCTCGCCGCCGACATGGTCGCCTTCCACGGCCAGGGCCACAGCGCGGTCATCCACACAGAGGACCGTGACCTCGCCGAGGCGTACGGCCGCCGTATCAAGACGGTGCGGGTCATCGTCAACTCGCCATCCTCGCAGGGCGCCATCGGCGGCATCTACAACAGCCTGCTGCCGTCGCTGACCCTGGGCTGCGGCTCCTGGGGCAGCACCTCGGTGTCCAACAACGTCTCCGTGGCCCAGCTGCTCAACATCAAGCGGGTCTCCACCCGCCGCAACAACCTCCAGTGGTTCAAGGTCCCGCCGAAGATCTATTTCGAGCCGCAGGCCCTGCGCTACCTGCAGTCCATGCCGGACATCCACCGCGTCACGATCGTCACCGACGCCACCATGACCCGCCTCGGTTTCGTCGACCGCGTCACCCACATCCTGCAGCGCCGCCGCGACCCGGTCACCGTGCAGATCATCGACAACGTCGAACCCGAGCCGAGCATCGACTCCGTCCGTCGCGGCGCCCACCTCATGGGCGACTTCCGCCCCGACACGATCATCGCGCTGGGCGGCGGTTCGCCCATGGACGCGGCCAAGGTGATGTGGCTGCTGTACGAGCAGCAGGCCGTCGGCAAGGACGTCGACTTCGCCGATATGCGGCACAAGTTCTCCGACATCCGCAAGCGCGCCTTCCGCTTCCCCGTCCTGGGCAAGTTCGCCCGCCTGGTGTGCGTGCCCACCACGTCCGGCACCGGCGCCGAGGTCACCCCCTTCGCCGTCATCTCCGACCCGGCGACGGGCAAGAAGTACCCGCTCGCCGACTACGCGCTCACCCCCAGCGTGGCCATCATCGACCCGCTGCTCACCACCGAACTGCCCCCGGCGCTCGCCGCCGACAGCGGCTTCGACGCCCTCACCCACGCCATCGAGGCGTACGTGTCCGTCTACGCCAACGACTTCACCGACGGCCTGGCACTCCACGCGATCCGCCTCATCTTCGACAACATCGCGGCCTCCGTGAACGACGGCGAGGGAAGTCCTCAGGCGCGGGAAAAGATGCACAACGCCGGCACCATCGCGGGCATGGCCTTCGGCAACGCCTTCCTCGGCATCGTCCACGCCATGTCCCACACCCTCGGGGCCACCTTCCACATCGCGCACGGCCGCACCAACGCGGTCCTGCTCCCGCACGTCATCCGCTACAACGGCACCGTCCCCACGAAGCTCACGGGCTGGCCCAAGTACGAGCACTACCGCGTCCCCGAACGCTTCCAGGACATCGCCCGCACCCTCGGGCTGCCCGCCGCCGACCCGGAGGAGGGCGTGGAGTCGCTCGCCTCGGCCGTGGAACGCCTGCGCGACGCCGTAGGCATCGAGCCGTCGTTCCGCACCCTCGCCGTCGACGAGCGCGCGTTCCTCGACGCCCTGCCCCAGCAGGCCCTGAACGCCTACGAGGACCAGTGCGCGCCCGCGAATCCACGGATGCCGATGCTCGACGACATGCAGGAACTCATGCGCACGGCCTACTACGGCCAGAAGGATGTTCCCCGGGCATAGGCCGACCGGGGCGCGGTAGGGCCGTTCGGCCCTACCGCGCCCCTCACCGCCCGCATTCAAATGGTCTGATCCGCCCCTGCCGGTGACCGCCACCACCGGACTCGGCCCCGAGACCGCGGCGGGCTCCAGCTCACCGATCGTCGAAGGGACACCCGGATGCGGTGCCGGTCCCGTGGCCGACAACACCGCGGCGACCAGCGCCGTCACGGCAACGGCATTGCTACCGAAGCACCCACGCAGTGAGCGACGAACCCCTACGGAACCCGCCATGACCACCGACAACGCCCCGCCCTCCACCACCGGACCACGGCACGGCGTGGAACTCGACAGCGCCGAAGCCCTGCGACTCCTGGGCAGCGTCTCTCTGGGCAGGATCGTCTTCACCCAGCACGCGCTCCCCACCATCAGGCCGGTCAACCACATCCTCGACGACGGCGACATCATCATCCGCACCCACGAAGGCTCGGCGATCACCTCGCACACCCGCCATGCGAACGGCTCAGGCGTCGTCGTCGCCTACGAGGCCGACACCATCGACCCGGACACCCACCTCGGCTGGAGCGTGGTCGTCACCGGCTACGCCCGCCTGATCACCGACCCCCACGAACTGGCCCGCTACCAGAGGCTGCTCCACCCCTGGGTGAAACACGTCATGGACTACGCGGTCCGCATCCACCCCGACCTGGTCACGGGAATACGGCTCACCGCCGCCGACGAGCCCGTCAGCGCCTGACCCCGACGGATCAGCGAACCGCGGCAGGGCTCCGCGGACTCCTGCCGAGCTCGCCACCGGATGGGAAGGAGGCTCCTCACTTCTCTTGCGATTCCGGCAACCGATCCCGGGTGGATATGTAGAGCGATTGCAGGGTCTGTCGAACGAGCGGTGTAACCGGGGTTGATGGTTACTGACGGGCTGCGGAGCGGCGGCCGTCGAAGGTGATGTCGAAGGCGTTCAGCGCGGTCTTCCAGCGCATGGCCCAGCGGGCCTGGCCCTTGCCCGTGGGGTCGAGCGACATGATCGCCATGCAGACGCACTTCAACGCGGCCTGCTCGTTCGGGAAGTGCCCGCGGGCCTTGACCGCCCGGCGGATACGGGCGTTGACCGACTCGATCGCGTTCGTCGCGCAGACGATGCGGCGGATCAGGAGCTGACCGATCCTGGGGCCGCACCACGCCAGGGTCACAGGGCCCGGAGCCCGTGCTCCCTGAACTGCTCACGCACGCGCTCGGTCAGCTCCGGGGCGGGCGTGGCGGTGTCGCGCAGAGGGAAGGGCAGCCCGAGGGCGTCGTACTTGTGGGCTCCGAGCTTGTGGAACGGCAGGACGTCGACCCGGTCGACGTTGCCCAGCCCGGCCAGGAACGCGCCCAGGCCGTCGATGGCTTCCGGGTCGTCTGTCCAGCCGGGGACCAGAACGTAGCGAAGGTGCACCGGGACGCCCAGCCGGTCCAGCCGCGTGGCGAAGCTCAGGGTGGGGGCGAGCGAGCCGCCGGTGAGCTTCCGGTAGGTCGCAACGTCGAAGGACTTGATGTCGAGCAGGATCAGGTCGGTGTCGGCGAGCAGTTCGTCGGTCGCACGAGCGCCCAGGAAGCCGGAGGTGTCCAGGGCGGTGTGCAGGCCGGCCTCCTTGCAGCGGCGCAGCACCGCGCCTGTGAATGCCGGCTGGAGCAGCGGCTCACCTCCCGTGAGCGTCGCTCCCCCGCCTGCCGTGGTGATGAAGGGTCGGTACTTGCCGATCTCGGCCATCACCTCGTCGACGGTGGCTTCCCGCCCGTCGCGCATGTGCCAGGTGTCGGGATTGGCGCAGTACAGGCAGCGCAGAGGGCAGCCGCTGGTGAACAGCACGAACCGCGTGCCTGGGCCGTCCACGCCGGTGGACAGGTCCCAGGAGTGGATCCGGCCCGAGACCTGTCCGGCGGCGAGCTGCGTCACGGTGTTCACAGTGCTCCGTGGAAGGTGCGGCTGATCACGTCGAGCTGCTGCTCGCGGGTCAGGCGGACGAAGTTGACGGCGTATCCGGAGACCCGGATCGTCAACTCCGGGTACCTCTCCGGGTGTTCCATGGCGTCCTCGAGCGTCGCCCGGTTCAGCACGTTGACGTTCATGTGGAAGCCGCCGGAGGCCATGTAGGCGTCGAGGATGCCTGCCAGGTTCGTGGCACGCTCGGCCGGGTCGTGGCCGAGGCCCTCGGGCGTGACGGTCGAGGTGAGGGAAATGCCGTCGCGGGCGCCCTCGTACGGGAGCTTCGCCACCGACAGCGCGGAGGCGACCATGCCGTGCCGGTCGCGGCCGTTCATCGGGTTCGCACCGGGCGCAAACGGGGCACCCGCGCGCCGGCCGTCGGGGGTGTTGCCGGTGTGCTTGCCGTACACCACGTTGGAGGTGATGGTCAGCACCGACTGGGTGTGCTCGGCGTCCCGGTAGGTGGGGTGCTTGCGCACCTTGGCCATGAACGACTCCACCAGATCGACGGCGATGCCGTCGGCGCGGTCGTCGTTGTTGCCGTACGCGGGGAACTCCCCCTCGGTCCGGAAGTCGACGGCGAGGCCCGTGGCGTCCCTGAAGACCTTCACGCGCGCGTGCTTGACGGCGGACAGGCTGTCCACGGCGACCGACAGGCCCGCGATGCCGCACGCCATGAACCGGTGCACCGGATAGTCGTGCAGCGCCATCTCGATGCGCTCGTAGGCGTACTTGTCATGCATGTAGTGGATGACGTTGAGCGCGTCGACGTACGTCTGCGCCAGCCAGTCCAGCACCCGGTCGTACGCCGCCGACAGCTCGTCATACTCCAGGCACTCGCCCGTCAGTGGGGGCGTCTCCGGCGCGATCTGCTCGCCGGTCATCTCGTCCCGGCCGCCGTTGACCGCGTACAGCAGCGCCTTGGCCAGGTTGACCCGGGCCCCGAAGAACTGCATCTGCTTGCCCACCGCCATCGCGGACACACAGCAGGCGATCGCCGTGTCGTCGCCGGTACGCGGCCGCATCAGCTCGTCGGACTCGTACTGGATGGAGCTGGTGTCGATCGAGACCTGGGCGCAGAACTTCTTGAAACCCTCGGGGAGACGGGGTGACCACAGGACGGTGAGGTTGGGCTCAGGGGCCGGACCCAGGTTGTAGAGGGTCTGCAGGAAGCGGAAGGACGTACGGGTGACCAGCGGACGTCCGTCGGCGCCGATCCCGCCGATGGACTCCGTCACCCAGGTCGGGTCGCCGGAGAACAACGCGTCGTACTCCGGGGTGCGCAGGAACCGCACGATCCGCAGCTTAATCACGAAGTCGTCGATCAGCTCCTGAGCACGCGTCTCGTCAATACGGCCCTCGTCCAAGTCCCGCTGCAGGTACACGTCTAGGAAGGTGGAGGTCCGCCCCAGCGACATCGCCGCACCGTTCTGCTCCTTCACCGCGGCCAGGAAGCCCAGGTAGAGCCACTGGACGGCCTCGTGCGCGGTGGCGGCGGGGCGGGTGACATGGCAGCCGTACGAGGCGGCCATCTCGGCCAGCTCCCCCAGTGCGCGGATCTGCTCGGCCAGCTCCTCACGGTCCCGGATGACGTCCTGGCTGGAGGGTTGCGCGTCCAGCAGCGCGCGCTCGGCCCGCTTGGCCTCGATCAGCCGGGCTGTGCCGTACAGCGCGACACGCCGGTAGTCGCCGATGATCCGGCCACGGCCATAGGCGTCCGGCAGCCCCGTGATGATCCCCGCCTTGCGGGCGGCGCGCATCTCGGGGGTGTAAGCGTCGAACACGCCGTCGTTGTGGGTCTTGCGGTAGGTACCGAAGACCTCCGTCACGAACGGATCGACCTCGTAGCCGTACGCCGCCAGCCCGTTCTCGACCATCCTCAGACCGCCGTTCGGCATGATCGCCCGCTTGAGCGGGGCGTCGGTCTGCAGGCCCACGACCAGCTCACGGTCGGGGTCGATGTAACCGGGCGCGTGCGAGGTGATCGTGGACGGGGTGGTCGTGTCGACGTCGAGGATGCCCCTCTCCCGCTCCTCGGGGAACAGGGCGCTGACCTTGTCCCAGACCGCGAGCGTGCGCCCGGTCGGACCGGCCAAAAACTCCGAGCCGCCCTCGTACGGCGTGTAGTTGGCCTGGATGAAGTCCCGCACGTCGACCTGCTCGCGCCACCGCGCCCCGGCGAACCGGCGCCACGCTTCTGCGGGTGCGTCTACGCCGGTCTGGGCCACTTCTGCGTGGGGTGCCACCGTCATCACTGCCTCCACATGCGTTCACGACACCGTCCACGGGATCTCCGGGTTCGGCTCCACCGACGATGCTCGTCGCCCACCGTGGTCCGGGGCAGGGCCGCCAGGAACCCGTCACCGCGACCGTCCGGCCCCTTTGCCATGGGGCCCTTCGGCCCTCTGGGCAGGGTGCCGGTCAGGCGGAGAGCTGCACCCCGTACAGCGTGCGTCCGCCGATCAGCTCTCGTCCGGTCACCAGCTCGGGCTCGACACGCACCAAGACCTCCACGGGCGAAGGGACCCAGGAGCAGGGAACAACCCTGTTCAGGTGCTCGCGCTCGGCCGGATCGCGCACCACTGCCGCCCGCCCGGTCACGACGACACTCCAGCCGGCCCGGGCGACCGCGTCGACCTCGTCCGCCTCGAAGGCGACCACCGCGCCATCAACGGCACGGACCAGTTCGGAAGCCGCGGAGGTGCGCAGCAGCACCGCACCGTCGTCGTCCAGACAGAAGTTGACCGGCAGGACCGCGGGCAGGGCCTGCCGTGTGTACACGATGCGGCCGACCGACACCTTCGCCGGCAGACCCAGACACTCCTGCCGACCGAGTTCGCGGAAACCATCGTCGGGATACATAGCCAGTCCGTCCCTCACGCAGTGCAACGCTGGCACTCCATCGTCCGTGGCACCGGCGGAGGAGGTCAGAGGCCATCAGTCCCACCTGTGCCTGAGAGCGGCCCTCGCTGCGGTGCCACTACGCCCGTCGGCATCCGTCAGGCCGACCCGGCCCGTCCAGGAGCCGGACGAGCGCTGTCCCTCGGGGTTTGCTCTGCCCAAGCACGAAAGGCACACCAGATCCGCCCCCTGACCGCACGGACCAAGAGAGGTGATCGGTGTCCGTCGGGCCAGTCGACCCTGGTCAATGAAGCCGGTCGCCTGGGAGGCGACCCACCGCCTCGAGGTCGCTCTCTCCTGAACGGCGGCAGGGAGCGCCACGCATATGCGTCGGCACGCCGCCCCGGAGTGACCCCGCAGTCCGCGCCCGGAGGCCGTCCCGCCGTCGGTACAGGGCCGAGCGGCCCTGTACCGACGTGCCCGATGGCAGGAAGAGTGACCGGCGCGCTCGCGTATGCGGGTCCGGTGCTTGAGCCGGCGCCCGCGTATGCCGAATACCGATTGCGTGGCGGCCGAGCAACCGACGCGCGACAACGACTTCAAGACGGACGGGAAGGGTACGGGTGGACGTCAACGAGGTGCTGCTCCCCGGGGTGGGGCTGCGTTACGAGTTCGTCAATCAGGACGGCGACAGGATCGGCGTGGTGGCACGGCGATCGGGCGACTTCGAACTGGCGGTCTACGGAGGCGTGGATCCGGACCAGGCGAAGGCGGTCTTCCGGCTCACCGGCGAGGAGGCCGACGTCCTCGCCGAGATCCTGGGCGCTCCACGCATCGCCGAACGGTTCGCGGATCTGACCAGAGAGGTTCCCGGTCTCAGCGCCGGACAGGTCGAGGTGCTCGCGGACACTCCGTTCGCCGGCCGTCCGCTCGGGGAGTCCAGGGCTCGCACACGGACGGGTGCGTCGGTCGTGGCGATCGTCCGTGGTGAGGACGTCATCCCCTCCCCGGGTCCGGAGACCGTGTTGCAGTCCGGCGACGTCCTGGTGGTGATCGGGACCCGCGAGGGGATCACCGCGGTGGAACGACTCGTCCGGGGCTGACGGGATGCGGATCTCAGTCGCCCTGCTACTGGAGCTGGGCATCATCCTCGCCGCCCTGAGCCTGCTCGGAGCGCTGGCGCGACGTTTCGCGCTGTCCCCGGTGCCGTTGTATCTCCTGGCGGGGCTGGCCCTGGGCGAGGGAGGCGTCGCCCCGGTGCCGGCGGCCGGGGAGTTCGTGGAGACCGGCGCGGGTATCGGGGTGGTCCTCCTGCTGCTGGTGCTGGGTCTTGAGTTCACGGTGCCGGAGTTCGTGGTCAGCCTGAACCGCCACCTTCCTTCGGCGGTGGTCGACCTCGTACTGAACGCGGTTCCCGGGGCGGTGGCGGGATGGCTGTTCGGGCTGGACGCCGCAGGGATCCTGGCGCTCGCCGGCGTGACCTACATCTCGTCCTCCGGCATCATCGCCCGGCTCCTGGGCGACCTGCGCAGGATGAGCAACCGGGAGACCCCGGCGGTGCTGTCCGTGCTGGTGCTGGAGGACTTCGCGATGGCCGCGTACCTCCCGCTGCTCGCCGTCGTCGCCGCCGGCGGAACCTGGCAGCAGGCCCTGCTGGGAGTACTGCTGGCCCTCGGTGCCGTGGTGGCCGCCCTCAGTCTGTCCTACCGGTGGGGACATCACTTGGGACGGCTGCTGTCGCACCCGGACGCCGAGCAGTTGCTGCTGCGGGTCCTCGGCGCGACGCTGGTCGTGGCCGCTCTGGCCGAGGCAGTCCACATCTCGGCGGCAGTCGGCGCCTTTCTGATCGGGCTGTCGCTCACGGGTGAGGCCGCGGACCGGGCGCGAAAGGTGCTGAGCCCGCTGCGGGACCTGTTCGCCGCGGTCTTCTTTCTGGCCATCGGCCTGTCCATCCGCCCGGACGCTCTGCTTCCGGTATTTCCCGCCGCCCTGCTTTTGGCCGCGGTCACCGCCGTGACGAAACTGACGTCCGGCTGGTACGCGGCACGCCGCGAGGGCGCGGGACGCCGGGGACGGCTGCGGGCGGGAACCGCGCTCATCGCCCGGGGCGAGTTCTCCATCGTCATCATCGGGCTGATGGGCACGCGTCATGACCGGCTCGGCGCCCTAGTGGCCGCCTATGTCCTCCTTCTCGCCGTGACCGGCCCCGTCATCACCCGATTCGCCGGAGCACGCTCACCGGCCGCGGAGCGCTCACCGGGGCGCGGCACTCCGATCGGATGACGGCCCCGTGGCGCCCGTGACGGCGCCGCCAACCGAGCCGCAAAGGCCGCTTCTTGCACCATCACTGCGGTTCAGGGGCTCGCAAGCGCCGTACCACCAGCAGACGAAGAACCTCCTGGTGTCGTACTCGCCGCAGAAGCCGGGCTTCTTCCAGTCCAGATGCCCGGGCCGATGCCTCCCCCGGCACCGGTCCCGGGGCCCAGGTGGCGTGCAGCGGGATGACGGCGGTTCTCGGGGATGCCTGGGACGGTGGTTGCCATGGTGTACGACCTCTCGGCCTGCGCGTGTCCCCCTTCCTGGCCGACGCTGGAACCGGCGCATCGGGAAGGTGTGTGACCGGTGATCACGTACCGGCAGGCAGAAGCTCCGGTTCTTCGGCGTAGGCGGCGGTGAGCTGGTCGATCTGCTCGTAACCGGTGCGCAGCAGGAAGGTGTTGAGGCGTCCGTAGGACTTGGCGCCCAGGATGAAGAAGTGCCGTTCGGGGTTGCGCAGGGCGTCGATGCCGAGGGAAGGCTGGGCGAGGCAGTCGCCGCCCGCGGAGCCGAGGAGGGCGGCGGAGAGGTTCATGGGGGCGCCGGTGGCGTAGCACTCGTGGACCTGCAACTGCCGGTAGAGGGAGGCGTCGCCCGTGTACCCGGTCAGCGCCACGATGTGGTCGCAGACGATCTCGCGTGGGCCGCTCGCGGTGGTGAGGGTGACGCCCACCCGGTCGCCGGCGCGTCGCAGGGCCGCCACGTGGGCGCCGGTGTGGACGGTGACGCGGTCGTGGGTGCCGTCGGCGAGGGCCTGGGACGTGTCCACGAGGTGTTGGCGGCCGGGCAGGGTGTCGTCGGGTACGGCGCCCCAGTCGGGGGCCGGGCTGCGGACCGCCCACTCGACGCGGGTGCTGGGCAGGGCGGCGAGGTCGCGGGCGGCTGTCTGGGCGGATTTTCCGGCGCCGACGAGCAGGACGGTTCCTGCCCAGCGGGCGGGGTCGCCGGTGTCCGGGAGGGTGCGGGTGATGCGCTCGGCGAGGGCGCGTTCGCCGGGGGCGGGGATGCCGCCGGGACCGAGGGTGTTGGGGTGGGAGTAGGTGCCGGTGCAGTCCAGGACGAGGTCGGCCTCGGTGGTGTCCTCGCCGTCGGGGGTGTCCAGGAGGAGGGTGAAGGGGGCGGCGGCGCGAGTGTCGGTGCCGATCTGCTCGTGCTTGAGCAGGCCGGTGCGGGCGATGGCGACGACGCGGGTGCGGTACCGGATGCGGCCTTCAAGGGCGGGCAGTACGGCGACCGGGTCGAGGAGTCGGGTCGCCAGTTCGGCCCCGGTGGGGCAGTAGTCGCCGGTCGGGGCGTCCGGCAGGTGGGTCCGCATCCGGTGGGAGACGTTGAGGTCCCACGGGGTGAAGAGGCGGGCATGGCCCCAGGCCCGTACGTGGGCGGCGACGAGGTCCGCGGCCTCGTAGACGGTGAACGGCCATCCCGCGTTGGCGCAGGCGAGGGCGGCATCGAGCCCGACGGGTCCGGCCCCGAGGATCGCGACGTGTCGCTGCATGGTCAACTCCCTTTCGGTGCGGCTCAGATGGCGCAGTGGACAGGGCGGGGAAGCGTGCCGTCGGTGAGGCGGGCGGCGAAGAATCGCTCGGTGACCAGCTGCTTGCCCAGGGCGAGCGACGTTCCGGCGGGCGCGAGGTGCAGGTCGGGGCTGGTGGCGAGGTCGGCTCCCGCGGGGTGCCAGTGCAAGCCGTCGGCGGTGACGGTCAGTTCGGGGATGCTGGAATTCTCGCCGATCTCCACTCCGGTCTCCGAGAAGCCGCGGCGCAGCAGCGGACGTACGGCGAAGTGATCGGCGGGCAGGCCGAGTCCGGCCAGCAGCTCGGCGGCCGCGGGGATCTCGTGGGTGTTGTCCTCGGTTTCGGTGAGGGCGACACGTGGGGGCAGTCCCAGGTCGATCAGGTGGCGGATGCCGTCCATGGTGCGCAGCCAGGACCCCGCCCCGCGGTGCAGGTCGTGGGTGCGGGCGGTGGCGCCGTCCAGGGAGGTCTGGACGGTGAGTTTGCGGCCGGCCAGGTCGGCGAGGCCGGCGGCGCGGCGGCCTCGCAAGAGCATCGCGTTGGTCATCACGACGGTGGGCAGCCGGGCGGAGGCGTGGTCGAGGAGGTTGACGATGTCCGGGTGCAGGAAGGGTTCGCCGCCGGTGAGGTACAGCTCGGTGAAACCGGCCTGTACGGCCTCGTCGACGAGAGCACGGAAGGTGTGGTCGGGCAGGGTGCGGGCGGCGGCCTTCGGGGAGGAGGCGACGGCGCAGTAGTCGCAGGCCAGGTTGCAGTGGAAGTTGGTGTAGATCCACAGCCGGGACGGGAAGTAGGGGGTGCCGAACAGCGGGACCACCGGCCGGTCGCCCTGCAGGGCCTGGGGCGTGGTCTCGCCCCAGCCGTCGTCCGCCGGCCGGAAGCCGGAGGGCAGGGTGGAGCGGTAGAGGTGGTAGCGGCCGCGGGAGCGCTCGCGCGGCGGCAGGATCTCCAGGCAGGTGGTCCACCAGCCGGTCTCGATGGTCTCGGCGAAGATCTCGGGGAGCCCCGCGGCGCGCATGGAGCGGGCCTGCGCCTGCCAGTCGTACGAGAGTGGGATCAGCTCGGCGGTGGCGTGCCCGTCGGAGAGGTCGAGGAGGGCGTACCAGACCTCGCGGCGGCCGTCGTTGGCCGGTTTGCCGAGCACGCCGACGTTGACGGCGAGGGTGTCGCCGATGCGCCGCTGCCAGGGCAGGCCGCTGTGGGTGCACAGGACGACGTCGGCCCCGGACGCCTCGGCTCGCAGGCGGTGCTGTTCCTCGGGGAGGGACTCCCACCAGAAGTCGTTCAGCGCCAGGGTCGAGCCGTGGACCATGTGGACGTCCACGCCGTCGACACTCTCCCGGTGTTCGGTGGCCAGGGTGCCCATCCAGGCGGCGAAGTCGCGGCCGGTGGTGGCGAGTGTGTGGTCGTAGATCAGCTGGGCGTACTCGTTGTCCTTCGGGTCGCGGTAGCCGCAGCCGCAGTCGGTGTCGCCGCGTGCGATGGCCACGTCGTAGTTCCCGGCGACGCACTCGATGCCGTTGTCGGTGAGGATCGGCCACAGGGCGTCGACGTCTGCGCCGAATCCGCCGAGGTCGCCCAGGCAGAACAACCGCTCGGCGCCCCGGGCGCGGGCGTCGTCGACGAAGGCCTGGAGGGCGTAGGGGTTCCCGTAGGGCCCTCCGCAGACGGCGATGCGCATGGGGTCGGTCTCCTAGGTGTCGAAGGGACGGGGAGAGGGGCGTTCAGGTGCGGCCGGTCCGTGCCGCTCTCGGGCGTCGGGACGGCAGGAGGCGGGGGCCTGCCGTGTAGCGGGCGCGGATGGCTTCCGGGCTGACGCCGGCGAAGTACAGCAGCTTCAGGTACTGCATGAAGGCGATCATGCGCCAGGTGCCGTGGGCGACCAGGCGGCGTGAGGAGGCCGTCGACGTCGCGGGCAGCAGGCACAGTCGGCCGCGGCGGTGCAGGCGCCGCGACATCTCCAGGTCCTCCATGATGGCCAGGTCGGGGAAGCCGCCGAGGGCGTCGAAGACGGTGCGGCGGATGAACATGGCCTGGTCGCCGAAGATGTGGTGCAGGCGGCGGGCGCGGGCGTTGGACGTCCACGCGAGGTAGTTCAGGCCGGGTGCGCGGCGGTCGAAGCGGAGGGTGAGGCCGCCTCCGACGACGACCGGGTCGGCGAGCGCGGCCCGGATCTGGCGCAGGGCGTCGGGGTCGATGGCGGTGTCGGCGTGGACGAACCACAGGATGTCGCCGGACGCGTGCCGGGCGCCCTCGTTCATCTGCTTGGCCCGGCCGCGCTCACCGGTGATCACGGTGGCGTGGGATGCGGCGAGTTCGGCGGTGGCGTCGGTGGAGCCGCCGTCGACGACGATCAGCTCGCAGTCGGGGAAGTCCCGGCACAGGCGGCTCAACGCGCTGCGGATCGTGGCCTCTTCGTTGAGCACCGGGACGATGATCGACACCTGTGTCATGGCGCCTCCCCGGGCTGGAACAGGGCGGCGACGGGGGCGGGCAGCGCGGGATCCGGCAGGAGCGCGGCGGCGTCCTCGGGGGTGTCCAGGTCCCGCAGCGCGGGCAGCAGTCCGACGCTGAGTTCTTCGCGCCGGGCGAGGGCGCGGGTCGCCACCAGGACCCGGTCCGTGCTCCAGGCGTCGGAATCGAGGGCGAAGAGCGAGGTGTGGGGCGCGCGCAGGCCGATCAGGTGGTAGCCGCCGTCGAGCGCGGGGCCCAGTGCCACGTCGTGGCTTTTCAGGGCGGTGAACGCGGTGGTCAGGTGGTCGCCGGTGAGGGTCGGCGCGTCGGTGCCGATGACCAGCAGTGGGCCCGCGCCGTCGGTGAAGGCGTCGGTGACGGCGGCGGCCAGGCGCTGTCCGAGGTCCGCCCCGCGCCGGCGGAGCACCCGGACGCCGGTGGGCACGGCCGTGCTGATGCCGTCCTCGCCGTCGGCCGGGGCGTAGGCGAGGTAGGTGCGCGGGGTGCGGGCGGCGGCCGGTTCCAGGGTGTGGCGGATGAGTTCGGCCTGGAGTTGCCCGCAGCGCCGCGGGCCCAGCAGCGGATGCAGCCGGGTCTTGACCGTGCCCGGCCGGGGAGCCTTGGCCATGACCAGGATCGCGGGGGCTCCCGTGGGGGCGGGGGTCTTCACGCGTCGAACCGGTAGACGAAACCGGCCCCGCTCAGGCTGTCCAGAGCGGGCAGCGCGTGCCCGGCCAGCGACGCGAAGACCTCCTTGCTCGCCGCCATCCGGTCCAGCAGCGCCTGCACCGGTTCCGGTTCGGCGGCGACGCCGTTGGCGTAGTCGGTGACGAAACCGACCAGCGCCATGGGCAGTTCGGCCTCCCCGGCCAGGACGGCCTCCGGGCCGGCGGTCTGGCTGACAGCACTGACCCCGGCAGCGGCCAGGGCGGCCACCTCGGGGCGTGAGTTGAACCGGGGGCCGTCGACGTGCCCGTACACGCCCCGCGTGGCGACGGGCACACCGGTCTGCTCGGCGGCGGTGATCAGCGCCTGGCGCAGCGGCTCGCTGAAGGGCCGGTCGAAGATCCAGTGGCCGCGCCCTGCCTCGCCGGGGGTGTCGTACCAGGTGCACGCGGTGCCGTCGGGCAGCCGGTTGCCGGGGAAGTACAGGTCGTCGAAGACCACCAGGGAGCCCGGCCGCAGGTTCGGGTCGAGGGAGCCGCAGACGGTGAAGGACACCACGGCCTCCGCCTTGCTCGCCAGCAGGGCGGCGAGGTTCGCCTTGTGGTCGACCTGGCTGGACAGCCGGTGGTGCCCGGAGCCGTGCCGGGACAGGTGCACGATCTCCGCGTCACCGAGGCGTCCCTCGGTGACGGTGACCACGCCGTGGTCCGTCGTGACGGTCCGCCCGACCGCCCCCTCCAGGTGCGGCCAGTCGTAGCTGCCGGAGCCGGTGATCACACCTATGCGCATGGACTACTTCTCCTTCGGTGGCGTTGCGGACGAGCGGTCGGCTGTGGTGCGGACCTCGACGATGGGCAGCAGGGTGCGCAGTTGCGCGTTCTCCGCCGGGTCGAGGACGGCGTGCTGCACGCAGGCGGGAACGACGGTGCCGTCCTCCGGGTGGGCCATGGCGTAATGGCAGGCGGCCAGCCGCTCCTGCGTCTCGCGCAGCCGGGGCTCCGTGGCCTGCTCGCCCCGCTGCATCAACTCCCAGGCCGGGGCGACGACATCGGCGTCCATGAACTGGTGCATGACGAACGAGACCGGGCGCACCCGCATCCGGTGGCGGGCCAGCCTCATCCAACCGACGCGGCGGGCGGTGCGGGCCAGCCAGCGCAGCGCCGTCACGGCGGTGGACGGGTGGCGGGCCACCACCCGAAGCACCCTGGCCGCGAGGAGGGCGGGTGGGGTGCCGGTGAAGGTCACCTTCCCGAACCAGCGGAAGAACGCGTCGCGTACGGCGAGGTCGCGCGGGTCGTCGCCGTCGAGGAACGGATACCAGCGGCGGCCGACGTAGAAGCCGTAGGCGGTGCGGTTGCAGCGCACGTCGCCGTTCTCGAAGACGTGGTAGTCCAGCCGGGTTCCGGTTCCGCGTTCGATCTCCGCCCACACCGCGTCCGGGGTCGCCTCGCGGTACCTCTCCTTCCAGCGGCGCTCGTCGCCGAGGAAGGCGGCGGGCTGGAAGGAGAACATGCCGTAGCCCATGGCGTGGCAGTCGCGGATCACGCCCGCGACCTCGTCGAGGTTGCCCGGCGTGACGGTCATGTTGTGGGCGAGGAAGAACCGCACCCCGTGCTCGCGCCGCAGACGGCGGAACATGGCGGCGAATCGGGCGCGGTACGGGTTCAACGACCTCTCACTCGGGGGGCGCTCGATGCCGCGCCGGCCGTACATGAACTTGTCGAAGTGCGCGGCGAAGGACAGCCGCCCGAACCGCCGTGTGCCGTCCGGGCCGAGCGCGAGCCGGGCGAGGTAGTGGTAGTCGAAGTCGCCGTGGGTGAAGCTCATCGGCTCCCGGCCGTGGTCCCGCATGATCGCCAGCGCGGTGGCGTGGTCGTCCGGGGTGAGCAGGCTGACCTCGCCGCCGATGAGCTGGGTGTGGGCGCGCGGACCGCGCAGCTCCCGCAGCAACCCCATCTGGGCGGTGAGCTGTTCGTGGGTGTGCGGGCCGTCGACGCGTACCTGGTTGGCGTCCCGGGAGTGGTAACAGGGGGTGCACTTGAGGTTGCACTTGGGGAAGACCCCGTGGGTGCCCTCGCAGCCGACGCCGTGCCGGCCGAGAACCTGGCCAGGGGTCCTGACCGCTTCGGGGAGTTCCGCCCAGCGGCGCTCCATGGCCGCGGCGAACCCGGGGTCGTAGGGTCGGGTGGCTCGTTCCAGGGCACGCAGTGCCGCGATGAGCCGCATCAGTGGTTCTCCCGCGGGGTTCGGGCCGCCACGGGGGCGGCTGCGGCGTGGGGCGAGGCGGGCCCGGCCCGGCGCGTTCCGCGCCACAGCAGCCCGGCGTACAGCAGCATCAGGGCGTCCTCGACGAGGACGTACCAGCGCAGCGGCTGGGCGAGGTAAGCGCCGAAGCAGCCGCAGTTGTCGAGGGCGAGTCCGCGGGCGAATGCCTGGGCGGCCGGCACCGTCCACACCGCCGCAACACCCGTGTACAGCCAGACGGGCGTGGTGGCGCGGGAGCGGGGCCGGGCGAGGAACCAGGCGGCCGTCACGGCCTCGGCGCCGATCAACGCCACGGCCAGGGCGGTCGAGGCCGCGCCGGAGGTCAGACCGTAGGCGGTCAGGATGGCGGGCATCGCGTCGAAGGAGGCGAGCTGGCCCAGCGCCATCGCCGCGAGGAGTAGGCCCAGGACGATGCGGAGGATCACCGGATCACCCTTCTGCGGAGTTTCAGCAGCGCGCCGATGGGGCCGCTGCCCCGGGCCAGACGGGTGTAGACGTCGGCCAGCGCCGTGTGCCAGGGCCCGTCGGCGTACGTGGGGTAGGGGTGCACGGTGCGCGCGTAGTCGGAGGGCGTCCAGCCCCGGCGCACCGCCGCCGCCAGGTGGGCGATGGTCTCCCCGGCCCTCGGTGACACCACGGTGGCGCCGACGATCTTCCCGTGCGGGCCCAGCACCAGGGTGGTGAAGCCCTCGCTGCGTCCGTCGGCGACCGCCCGGTCGACCCGGTCGTTCTCCAGCGTGTGCACGCGCGCGGCATCGCCGTACGTCTCGCGCGCCTCGTCGGCGGTGAGGCCGACGCGGGCGATCTCCGGATCGGTGTACGTCACCCAGGGCACCGCGCGGTAGTCGATGGGGCGGCGCACGCCGAGGAGGGCGTCGGTGGCGGCCGATCCGCCCTGGGTGCCGCCCAGGTGGGTGAAGGCCGAACGGCCGGTGACGTCGCCGGCGGCGTAGATCCGGTGGTTGGTGGTGCGCAGCCGTCCGTCGGTGCGGACATCGCCGGTGTCGGTCAGGTCGACGCCGGCCGCCTCCAGGCCGAGGCCGCACGTGTTGGCGCGGCGGCCCGTGACCGCCAGCAGCGCGTCGTACGGGAGAGGACCGCCCGGCCCGTGGACGGCACCGGCAGCGACTCGCTCCGCGCGGTAACCGGTCAGCACGGTCACACCCTCGGCCTCCAGCCTCTCCCGCAGCACCTGTGCCGCCCGGGGTTCCTCACGGGGCACCAGTCGGCCCATCGCCTCGATGAGCGTGACCTGCGAGCCGAGCCGGGCGAATGCCTGACCCAGCTCGCAGCCGATGGGCCCGCCGCCCAGCACCACCAGGCGCCGCGGCAGTTGGGACAGCTCCCAGACACTGCCGCTGGTCAGCGGCCCGGCTTCGGCCAGGCCGGGGATCGGCACCAGGGCCGGAGAGGCCCCCGTGGCGATGACGGCGTACCGGAAGGAGATCTTCCGGTCGCCCGCGGTCAGGGTTCGCGGGCCGGTGAAGGAGGCCGCCCCGGACGTGACGTCGACTCCGTACGGGGCGAGCGCCTCGGCGGAGTCGTGCGGCTCGATCGCGCCGATCGCCCGCTTCACCTCCCCCATCGCCGCCGCCAGATCGGCCGGGCCGGTCACCGGCGGGAGCCCGTAGCCGACAGCGCGGCGGGCCGCCTGGACGTCGGCGGCCACGTGCAGCAGTGCCTTGCTCGGTACGCACCCCGTCCACAGGCAGTCCCCGCCCAGCCGGTCCCGCTCGACGAGCAGCGTGCGGGCGCCGAACCGCCCGGCGGTGCGGGCCGCGGTGAGGCCGGCGCTTCCGCCGCCGATGACCACAAGGTCGTACCTGCTCATGGTGCGGCTCTCTCCGGTCGGTGGGCGGTCGTGGGACATGCGGGGAACCCGATGGCACAGCCGGATCCTTCCCCTTTCCGATCACACGATTACGGCCGGGAGGGCCGTCCGGAGTCATCTGCGCGTATCCGGCGTGGCGGAGAGGGAATGCGGGGCCTGCCCGGCAGGGTTCCCGGCGACGACGGACGCCCGGGGCGGTCCGCCGACGGCACGTCCTCCGGTGCCGCTCCCCGATCCGCCCGGTGACGGGCCAGGGCGCGGCCGTGGCGTGCGAGAGAGACGAGGGCTGGATGGACGAACCGGACTGGCGGCGCTTCATCGCCGCCTACCACCAGGCGCATCCCGGTGTCACCGAACGGTTCTTCGCCCTGGCGGACATCTCCCCGTACGCCTGGCTGGCCGATCCGCTGCGCGGCGCCCGCGGCGCGGTCCTCGACCTGGCCTGTGGTTCGGCACCCACCCGTGACGAGCTGGCGGACGCCGACTGGGTCGGGATCGACCTGTCCGCGGCAGAACTCGCCGAAGCGGCGCGCCGGGGCCGCGGGCCGCTGGTACGGGCAGGCGCGGACGCGCTCCCGTTCGGCTCCTCGAGCTTCGGGGCCGTCTGCGCGGCCATGTGTCTGCCGGTCGTCACCCCTCTGCCTCTGGTGCTCGCAGAGGTCCGGCGCGTGCTGCGGCCCGGAGGGACGCTCGCGGCGCTGGTGCCCTCCCAGTCCGGGCTCTCCCCGTCCGGCACCCTCGGCTGGCTCCGGGTGATGGCCGCCCTGCGCGCCGTACGCCAGCCGTGGCCCAACCCGCGGGCCCGCGACCAACTGGCCGCCCTGCTGCGCACCGCGGGGTTCCGCGTCCGCTCCGACGAGCTACGCGTCTTCACCCTCACCATCGCCTCGGCCGACGCGGCGGCGCTGCTGGCCGACGCCCTGTATCTGCCCGGCCTGACCGCCCACCGCGCCCAGGCCGCCAAGCGCTCCCTCACCCGGTGGGCGGTGCCGGGACGACGCCTGGAGCTGCCGCTGCGCCGCGTGGTGGCCGACCTTCCCACCGACCGACCGTCACAGGAGCCGATATGAACCCCGCCGCCACGACACCCGCAACCGAGCATCCCCCGTCCGGCACCGGTCCGGGAACCGAGACGGGCGAGACGCCGCCGCGGTCGGCACGGGCGGCATGGGTACGGCTGGCCGTCCTCATGGTCGTGCTGGCGGCGCTCGGCTCCTGGGCGGCCCTGGGGGGTGCCGACCTGCTGTACGAGATGCGCCAGTGGATCGACTCGCTCGGCCTGTGGGGGCCGGTGATCTTCGCGGTCTGCTACGCCCTGGCCGTGACGGCCCTGCTGCCCGGCTCGGTACTGACCGCGTCCGCGGGGGCACTGTTCGGAGTGCCGATGGGGACGGGCGCGGTGCTCATGGGAGCGACTGCGGGCGCGGCCCTGTCATTCGGTCTCGCCCGCTGGCTGGGGCGCCCGGTGGTGGCCCGCTACGCCGGCTCCGGGCGGCTGGCCGGGCTGGACGCCTACCTGACACGCCGGGGGTTCACGGCTGTTCTGGTGGTGCGGCTGGTGCCGCTGTTCCCGTTCTCGGTCGTCAACTACGGGGCCGGGGTGGCCGGCGTGCGCTTCTCCTCCTACGTGACCGCCACGGCCCTGGGCATCATTCCTGGCACCGTCGTCTACACCGGGCTCGGCGGCTCCCTGGGCGACCCCGGCTCACCCGGGCTGTGGATCGCGCTGGGCGCTCTGCTGGTGCTGAGCGCGGGCGGCTGGTGGGCGGCACGGTTGATCCGCTCGCGGCCCACGCAGGACGGCGCAGCCGCCGGCGGCCGGCAGACGACTCAGGGACCGCGGTGACTCCACCGTCGAGAGGGCCGGGAGGCAAGAGGGCCGGGAGGCAAGAGGGCCGGGAGGCAAGAGGGCCGGGAGGCAAGAGGGCCGGGAGGCAAGAGGGCCGGGAGGCGAGAGGGCCGGGAGGCGAGAAGGGCGCCGCTGACGTGGCGCAAGCTGCCCACCCCATCGGTGTCGGGCCTGCACGGCGGGCCGGCTGCCGTCCGGACCGCCGGGCCCGCCACGGACGGCGGCCGCAACCCGGCGGTGGCCCCAGCGGCTTCTCCTCCCGCACGCCCGCCGAGCACGTCCGTTGGCATGTCTCCTCGGACACTGGCCCGCGGCCGTCCGCGCTGCCCCCGGGACCACCCGGATCACGTGCCGGCAAACAGGGAATGACGACCATGGCACAGCGGGTTTCCGTCGCGGCCCGGCGACCCACCGGCCGGTGCGCGAGAACTCACTCATCGGGAGAGACATGACGACGATCGACGTATCCACGGACCGGCAGACGCCCGGCACGTCCATCGCGGAATCGGTTCGGGACTACTACGGGAAGATCCTCGCCTCCTCCGCGGACCTGAAAACCTCGGCCTGCTGTACGGACGTGGCGCCGGCGCCCCACATCGCCGCGGCTCTCGCCGAGGTCCACGACGAGGTCATGGAGCGTTTCTACGGCTGCGGTTCGCCGATCCCGCCCGCTCTCAAGGGCGCCACCGTACTCGATCTGGGCTGCGGCAGCGGCCGGGACGTGTACGTGCTGTCCCAGCTGGTCGGCCCCACCGGCCGGGTGATCGGCGTCGACATGACCGAGGAACAGCTCGCCGTGGCCCGCCGCCACCAGGACTGGCACGCCGAACGGTTCGGGTACGCCAACACCGACTTCCGCCACGGCTACATCGAGGACCTGACCACGGCCGGCATCCCGGACGCCTCCGTCGACGTCGTGGTCTCCAACTGCGTGGTGAACCTCTCCCCGGACAAGCCACGCGTCCTGTCCGAGATCTTCCGCGTCCTCAAACCCGGCGGCGAACTGCACTTCTCCGACATCTTCACCGACCGCCGCCTGCCCGCCGCCCTCCTCGACGACCCCGTCCTCGTCGGCGAATGCCTCGCCGGGGCCCTGTACACCGAGGACTTCCGCCGCATCCTGGACCGCGCCGGCTGCCCGGACGCCCGTACCGTGACCACCTCCCCGGTGACGATCAGCGACCCGGACATCGAGCGGAAGATCGGCTTCGCCACCTTCACCTCCCGCACCGTCCGCGCCTTCAAGCTCCCCCTGGAGGACCGCTGCGAGGACTACGGCCAGGCCGCCGTCTACCGGGGCACCGTCGCCGAGCACCCGCACGCCTTCGACCTGGACGACCACCACCGCTTCCCCACCGGCAAACCGGTGCTCGTCTGCGGCAACACCGCCGACATGCTCGCCGCCACCCGCTACGCGGACCACTTCACCGTCACCGGCGACAAGGACCGCCACTTCGGCCTGTTCCCCTGCGCCCCTGCAGACACAGCCGCCGCACCCGACACGGGCACACCGTCGGGATGCTGCTGACCAGCCGGGGCACCGGGAGGCCGTCACGACGACCGGCTCGCCGGGTGTGTCACTCAACGGCGAGACCGGTCAGGGGGCGGCGCCGTGGTCAGGTGCTGCGCGAAGCGCCGTACCCGGGCCGATGCCAGGGAGGGGGGCGTCCGCCGGGGATGGCCCCGGAGAGACGCCTTGATCAGCCGCAGCAGTTGCAGAGTGCCGCTGCATGCCCAGCAGCGGTCGATGTGGGCGGCCACCCGCATGCGGTGCGCGCCGGTGAGCTGCCCGTCGGCGTAGGCTTCCACGTCACCGCGCCATCGCACATGCCGTACCTTCTCCCGGCACTCGGCGCACCATCGCCCCGGCCCGGGTACGCGCTGCCTCTTCATGCAGCGGAAACCCCTCCAGTCGTACGCCGCATTCCAGCCTGCCCGGAGCTCCTCGCCCAGCCGTCGACCACAGCGGCACCCGAGGGGACCTCGGAACACAAGAAGACGGTAGGAGAGGGAATGCGGGTCCGGGCAGAAGGGGTTTCCGCCGTGTGGAAGACGAAGTGACAGCGCCACCGGACCCTGCGGACCCGCGAGGTCAGGCGTTCGCCGCCCACGTGCTGCCGGAGGTGGAGGTACTGCTGCGGGTGGCGGTGACGCTGACCTCCCAGCCCGCGGACGCGGAGGACCTCGTGCAGGACACCCTGCTGCGCGCGTATCGGGCCATCGACGGCTTCGACGGAAGGCACCCACGGGCCTGGCTGCTGACGATCATGCGACGGGCGGAGATCAACCGGCACCGCCGCCGCCGTCCACACCTTCTGGACGATCCGGACACCGATCTGGACCGCCTCAGCTCCACGGGCCCTGGTGGATCGGCGGAAGAGATCGTGGTGGGTGAGGCGTTCGACGAGGTGGTGGACGAGGCCCTGTGCGCGCTGCCCGACAAACACCGCCAAGTGGTGCAATTGGTGGACATCGACGGCCTCACCTATGCGGAGGCCGCCCACCTGCTGGATGTGCCCGAAGGCACCGTGATGAGCAGGCTGCACCGGGCGCGCAAACGCATACGGGCGCGGCTGGCCACGGCAGGACTGGCGCCGAAGCGAGGTGTGATGTGAAGAGGCCATGGCGACGGCGTGCGGCGGCGGAGCGCCGGATGAACTGTTTGCGGGTCGCGCGCGTGCTGCAGTCCTACCTCGACGGCGAAACGGACGAGATCACCGCGCGCCGGGTCGCCAAGCACCTGGAGGACTGCCGGCGCTGCGGGCTGGAGGCATCCGTCTACCAGGAGATCCACGACGCGCTGGCCCGCCGGGCGGAGCCCGACCGGAGAGCGGTGGAGCGGTTGCAGGCGTTCGGCGCATCGCTCCTGAGCGACCCGTCCGCCGGGGACGACGGCACAGAGCACGGTACGACGCCCCCGCCAGTCGCCTAGAGATGCCTCTGCGACAACGTGGCGGTGGGGGGCGGCAGCAGCCCCGCTCCGTTCCCGCCCGGGAGGAGTCAAGGGAGTGCGGTGGGGAACCCGCTGCGCGCTACCGCATCTCATGGGCCGCCAGTTGCGTGGCCACCACAGGATCATCTGCACAACGGAATGGGGAGAGACGCCGACCGGGTCCCCGGAGTGCGACATCCCTTGGTGGGGGCTTTCCCGCCCGCGGTGAGCCACACCGTGCGGGCGTCCTACCTCCCTTCCGACGAGAAGGTGAGCCGGCATGACGAAGAAGCGCGACGAACTCCCCTGGCCGGTCGCCGTCGACGACCTCGACGGCACGCTGCACCGCCCCGCGGGCACCAGGGCCACATGGTGCCGATGCTCCGCGGCGTCGCCGAAATGGACCGCATGCTGCCCCTCTCCGGACCCATCCGCGCGCGACGTCCGCAAGGCGGCGCCTCCCATGCACGCGATGACACGGGTGACGGGCCTGATGAAACACCACCGCGGGCACGTGCCCGCCTGACACCTCCACGAAAGGCGAGGATGCGATGGACCGGGAACGAAGCGGGGTCTCCGCCCGGCAGGCGCGCCCCCGGCCGGGCATCGGGCGGCCTTCCTCCGCCGCAGCCGAACGCATCAGCGACGATCTGCGCCTCGGCACAGGGGACTTCCTCGAACAGCGCCGGCTCGTCGACGCCCTGAACGCGGGGGCGACAGCCGCGTACGTGATGGTCGCGCTGTACCAGTTCGGACTGGTGAGGAGGCTGCCCGAACCGCCTCTGCCCGGAGTCGACGCCGAGCGTGTCGACGCCAGCGGGGAGGCGTACGCGCTCCTGCGCACCCCTGATGCGGCGCTGGGCCTGACCAGTGCCGGCATGACGTCAACACGGCCTTGGGCGGGAGGCGGTCGATGAGGGCCCCGACGGCGAGGGTGGCGAGCAGGGCGGCGGCGGTCTGTGGCAGGAAGTTGGCGGCGGCCTCGGCCGCGGTCAGACCGCGGTCGCCGAGCAGGGCCGCCTGGTGGAACATTCTCCCGAGCCCGGCCCGCGCACGGAAAGACCGCCCTCCCCCGCTGCGTCCGTGGGCGGGGAAGGGCGGCCGGGCCGGTCAGTGGCTGCCGGTCTGGATCAGTGGCTGCCGGTCAGCTGGCCGGCGAGGCGATCGTGCATGTCGGCGCTGGGCTTGTTCAGGCCGATGATGGTCACCTTCTTGCCCCGCTGGGCGTACTTGGTCTCGACGGCGTCCAGGGCGGCGACGGAGGAGGCGTCCCAGATGTGGGCGGCGGAGAGGTCTATGACCACGTCGTCCGGGTCGTCCTTGTAGTTGAACTGGTAGACGAGGTCGTTGGAGGAGGCGAAGAACAGCTCGCCGGTGACCGCGTAGACGACCTGGTTGCCGTCGGGGTCGACCACACCGGAGACGTTCACCAGATGCGCGACCCGCTTGGCGAAGACGACCATCGCGGTGATGCAGCCGACCACGACGCCGATGGCCAGGTTGTGGGTGGCGACCACGCAGGCGACGGTGACGACCATGACGGTCATCTCGCCGAGCGGCATCCGTTTGACGGTCTTCGGGGCGATGGAGTGCCAGTCGAAGGTCGCGAACGACACCATGATCATGACGGCGACCAGGGCGGCCATGGGAATGTCGGAGACGACCGGGCCGAAGACGATGCACAGCACCATCAGGAAGGAGCCCGCCAGGAAGGTCGACAGGCGCGTGCGCGCGCCGGACACCTTCACGTTGATCATCGTCTGGCCGATCATCGCGCAGCCGCCCATGCCGCCGAAGAAGCCCGTGACGATGTTGGCGACTCCCTGGCCGATCGACTCGCGGGTCTTGCCCGAGTGGGTGTCGGTGATGTCGTCGACCAGCTTGGCCGTCATCAGCGACTCCATCAGACCCACCAGCGCCATCGCGAAGGCGTACGGGGCGATGGTGGTCAGCGTGTCCATCGTGAAGGGCACGTCGGGCAGGCCCGGCACGGGCAGCGAGGAGGGCAGCGCGCCCTTGTCGCCGACGGTCGGCACCGCGATCGCGGCCGCCACGGTGATGACGGTCAGGACGACGATGGAGACCAGCGGGGCCGGGATCACCTTGGTGACCTTCGGGAAGAACACCATCAGGGCGAGACCGCCGATGACGAGCGGGTAGACCATCCACGGCACGTCGTGCAGCTCCGGAACCTGTGCCATGAAGATCAGGATGGCGAGCGCGTTGACGAAGCCGACCATGACGCTGCGCGGCACGAACCGCATGAGCTTGGCCACACCCAGCGCGCCCAGGATCACCTGGAAGACGCCGGCGAGGATGACGGTCGCGATCAGATAGCCGAGACCGTACTCGTGGTTGAGCGGGGCGATGACCAGGGCGATCGCGCCGGTCGCGGCGGAGATCATGGCCTTGCGTCCGCCCACCACCGAGATGACGACGGCCATCGTGAAGGAGGCGAACAGACCGACCGCCGGGTCGACACCGGCGATGATGGAGAAGGAGATCGCCTCGGGGATGAGGGCCAGGGCGACGACCAGGCCGGCCAGCACCTCGGTGCGGAAGACCTTCGGGGAGTCGAGCCAGTCGGGCTTGGACAGGCGCAACTTCGGGGCTGCGGACAGCGGTGAGGACATGCAACCGTTTCTGTTTCAGGTGTGCATCCATGCCGTCGGACGCACAGCGTCGTACTGATTCCGGGTGTCGGGGATCCCCGGCGGCTGGGCTCCGCGCCAGGGGAGCCGAGTACCGGACAGAATGGCAACCTCTGGTTGCCGGTCGAGCATCGTTGCCCGGGAAGTCTTCGGAGCCGTCCGGGGCCGATCGGGCCCGCTCTACGGCAGGATCGCCTCTACCGTGGACTGGACGGCACAGGCGAACACGTCAACACTCTACCCTGACGTGACGAGAGAGTGCGAACGCTGACTTGTGAATAGCAGGCAACCCCCCGCCAAAATCCTGTGATTGATGTCACGTAGACTAATTCACTTCACAGTTCTGAAACCTGGATGGATGACAAAGGGAGAGGCTCGGCGATGAGCGAGCGGCAGATGCAGATCGGCGAGGTGGCCGAGCGGACCGGTTTGTCGCTGCGCACGATCCGCCACTACGAGGAAGTGGGCCTGGTGATCCCCTCGGCCCGCAGCAAGGGCGGCTTCCGGCTGTACACCGAGTCCGACGTCCAGCGCCTGATGGTGATCCGCCGCATGAAGCCGCTGGACTTCTCCCTGGAGGAGATGCGCGACCTGCTGGACATCACCGACCGCCTCGCCGCCACGGACGATCCGCCCGCAGGCCAGGAACTGGAGCGCCTGCGGGAGCGACTGGACTCCTACCGGAAGGTGACCGACGCCCGTTGCGAGACGCTGCGGGCCCGCCTGGAGATGGCCGAGGACTTCGCCGCCACTCTCCGCCGCCGCCTGCAAGCGAACGCCCGCACGGGCGCGTGAATCACTCGTCGGCCGCCGCATCGTCTGCGCTGGCGGCGTCGACCTGAGGGCAGACCAGGTGTGACCTGGGCCGGGAACCGGTCAGGGCAGGTGTCCCTGGTCCGGCCCGCGCGCGGAGGACCGCCCCCCTCGGGCACTGCGTGGCTCGCGCGAGGGGGCGGCCGGTCTCAGTGGCCGGCGGTGAGCCGGCCGGCCGGCTTGTCGTGCATCTCGGCACTGGGCTTGATCAGGCCCACGATGGTGACCTTCTTGCCCCGCTGTGCGCACTTGGTCTCGATCGCGTCCAACGCCGCCACTGACGAGGCGTCCCAGATGTGGGCGTCGGTCAGGTCTATGACCACGTCGTCCGGGTCGCCCTTGTAGTCGAACCGGTAGACGAGGTCGTTGGAGGAGGCGAAGAACAGCTCGCCGGTGACCGCGTAGACGGCCTGGTTGCCGTCGGGGTCGACGACCCCGGAGACCTCGGCGAGGTGGGCGACCCGCTTGGCGAAGATCACCATCGCCACGAGGCAGCCGAGCACGACGCCGATGGCGAGGTTGTGGGTGGTGACCACGCAGGCGACGGTGACGGCCATGACGGTGGTCGCCCGGGTCCATTCCACAGCCTCCCAGGAGTGCGCCACCGCGAACAGGACGATCAGCAGGTACTTCGCGTTGTCGAGGAACACGTCCCGCTCCCCGACCGGCTCGGCGTCTCCGCTCCTCAGCGTGCGTGGATCGGGCGGCTTGGAGACGGCGCTCTGCGGTTCGTGCGGCAAGACTCTCCCTTCTCGTGAGGGAAGTGCGGGGAAGCGAGACCCGACCGAAGAGGCACGGCAGACCGGCGAGCAACAGGCCAGACATACACGCCCCGGTCTACGGGACCAAGAGGCCGCCTGCGGGGGCCCGAACAGCCACCGTAACAGGCGCTTTACCTTCCCTTTGCCGAGAGGTGGTGAAAATCAATCCGCACCCCGTTCACGGGATCGAAGGCCGCTGGTCACCGGCCCGACCGCAGCAACAGGCACCCGCGTCTCTTCCGTTACGTGAGATTTTACACAGGCGCCACCTCAGTCGTGGGCGGCGATGAGGTGGTCGAGCCGGGCGTCGGGGAACTCCCTCTCGAAGGAGCCCGCCTGCCAGCGGTCGGGGAAGAGGGCGAGCTGCGCCTTGTCCCGGATGCGGGTCAGAGCCTCGCCCTTGACGAGGCGGGAGCGGTTGAGGGCTTCCGCCCCGGCGGTGTCGGTGGCGCGCGCCAGGTGGTAGGGCAGTGTTTCCAGTCGCACGGCGGCGGAGAACTCCCCGGCCATCCGAGCACTGACGACGTCGAACTGCATGGGCCCCACGGCCGCGAGCACCGGTGCCTGGTCGCCTCGCAGATCGGAGACCAGGACCTGGACGACACCCTCCTCGTCCAACTGCGCGATACCGCGCCGGAACTGTTTGGACCGGCCGAGGTCGACCGGGCGGGCCACCGCGAAGTGCTCGGGCGCGAAGGTGGGCATCGGCGGGAACACCGCCGCCTGTTCGGCATAGAGGGTGTCGCCGACGCGCAGCGCGGTGGCGTTGACGAGGCCGACGACGTCGCCGGGGTAGGCGATGTCGACCATGGAGCGGTCCTGGCCGAAGACGCTGTGCGCGTATTTGGTGGCGAACGGCTTGCCGGAGGCGGCGCGGGTGACGGTCATCCCGCGCTCGAAGACCCCCGAGCACACCCGCATGAACGCGATCCGGTCCCGGTGGGCGGGGTCCATGTTGGCCTGCACCTTGAACACCAGCCCCGAGAACGGCGCGTCCACCGGCCTGACTCCGCCGCCCTCCAGCTCCCGCGGCCCGGGCGGCGGGGCGAGGTCGACGATCGCGTCCAGTACCTGCCGTACTCCTGTGTTGGAGATCGCCGCACCGAAGAACACCGGCGTGCCCCGGCCCGCCAGGAACTCTTCCTGATCATGTACGGCACCGTCGACCTGAAGGAGATCGAGCTCCTCCACCGCTTTTCCCCAGTCCGCGCCGTCCTCCAGAGCCGCCCGTTCAGCCGAGACGGGCTCCTCTATGGCTTCGTGGGCCCCGCCGGGGGTGCGGGTGTAGCGCAGCATCTGCCCCGGCCTGCGTACATCGATCAGTCCGCGCAGGTATCCGGCGTCCCCGACGGGCCAGGTGACGGGGGTGGGCTTGAGGCGGAACTCGCGCTCGATCTCGTCCAGCAGTTCCAGCGCCTCACGGCCGGGCCGGTCCCACTTGTTGACGAACGTGATGACCGGGATGCCGCGATGCCGGCAGACGTCGAAGAGCTTGCGGGTCTGCTCCTCCAGGCCCTTGGCGGCGTCGATGAGCATCACCGCGCAGTCGACCGCCGCCAGCACCCGGTAGGTGTCCTCGGAGAAGTCGGCGTGGCCGGGGGTGTCCAGCAGGTTCAGCACACATCCCCGGTGGGCGAACTGCAGCACCGCGGAGGTGACCGAGATACCACGGGCCTTCTCCATCTCCATCCAGTCCGAGGCCACCGAGCGCCGCCCGGCCTTGCCGTGCACCGCGCCCGCCTCGGCGATGGCGTGGGCGTGCAGGGCGAGGGCCTCGGTCAGGGTGGACTTGCCCGCGTCGGGGTGGCTGATCACGGCGAACGTCCGTCGGCGGGCCGCCTCCGAGGCTGCCCACTCACTGCCCGCGCTCATCGCACCGCCTCCGCGTCCGCCGTGTTCCCGGCCTCCACGAGCCGAGCCAGATGGCCGTGCAGGGAGCGGGTGAAGTCTTCCGCCTCGATCAGTTGCCGCCGCAGGTCCTCGCACCGCGCGTCGGCCTCTACCCAGTACTTGCGCAACCGTGCCACCAGTTCCTCGTGTGCCTGCTCATCGCTCGCCGGCAACGGGGCTCCGCCGGGGAGCCGCTCCAGCAGCTCCAGCAGGTCACGCACGTCCTCCCGGCAGAAGCCCAGCGGCCGCATCCGCCGCACCAGCGCCAAGCGGCGCACCTCGGCCTCGGTGGAGAGGCGAAAGCCACCCGCACTACGCTCGCTGGAAGCCACCACACCGATGTCCTCGCAGTGGCGGATCGTGCGCAGGGACAGCCCCGTGCGCTCGGACACCTCACCGATCTGCATCAGCCCTCCGGTCACGGCCTCACCGCCTCGCCTCGTCGCCCGGCGCCCTTGCCGGACCACAAACCTACCCTCTCGTTACGATAGGTTTGCAAGTGAGTGTGGACGCGACGGCCGCACCACCCTGACCGCCGCCGTCGTTCACGGCAGCGTCACCCACTCCCCTTCGGGGTGACGCTGTCCACCCCTCGTCCCGGCCGCAGGCAACCGGCCTGACGTCGCGCCTGCACCCCCCTGGAGTCAGCACCATCATGCGCATGGGTGTCCTCACGCCCGGCGGGGACTGCCCCGGCCTGAATGAGGGGGCTGCCGCCGACAGGGGCTACTTGGGCGGCAGGCTCGCCGCGAAGGCGTGACCCTGGTCGACCCAATCGGCCAGGGCCTCGTCCTCGGACACGGCGGAGGAGGCCACGACCACCCAGCCGCGCATCGGGCGCCCGGTGAAGTCGAAGGGGCGCGTCCCCGGCCGCGTCAGCGCAGCCCCGGTGGCTTCGGGGCCGACCCGGACCATCAGCTCGTCCCCGATCACCCCGACCGCCATGTTGCCCTCGTACAGGAAGGCCAGCCCGCCGAACATCTGCTTCTCCGTGATGCCCGGATCCGCACCCAGCCGGGCCCGGATGCGTTCCGCGAGTCCTTCGTCGAACGCCATGACCGACTTCACCCTCCCGTTCGGCGGCTCACCTGCCGCTGAAGGTCCCGAAGGTCCTTGACCAGCGATGAGCGCACCTTGCGTCCCATCACCGGTCCGGCCAGCCGGTAGAGGCCGGAGGCGTCGCCGCGCACGCGGATCCGGGCGCGTGCGCCGCCGTCCGGGAGTGGGTCGAAGGTGTAGGTGACATGCATCGGCATCGGGCCCGCGACCGAGGCCATGTCCAGCAGACGCGGCGGCTCGTACGCTGCGACCCGCAGCACATAGTCGATCCGCTTCCCCAGGAAGTACGCCGTCCGCGTCACCTCCGCCCCGACCCCGAAACCGCCCGCATCCGCCTGCCGCGTCAGCTCGGCCGTCCGGATGCCCTGGGTCCAGTCGGCATCGTTACGCCAGTCCATGGCATACGCCGCCACCTGTTCGCACGGCAGCGGGATCACCCGCTCCACCGTCACGTCCATACCCATCCGCTTCCCCGTTCCCCGGCGACAGTCCATTGACCCACCCCGGACGATCGACGGCAACGGGGGGCTGCGGCGGACTACCGGGACATGCCGGTAAGGGTGGGATCGGACAGCAGGGCCTGGTCCGATGGTGGGGGGCGGCTCCTGTGGCCACCTCGGCGTCATTGATACGGACTCCGGTGGGATAGGTCGCGCGGAGGGCCGCCGTGGTGGAGTCGGCTGCGTCACCGACCGAAACCGTCACCCCGAGGTGCCGGAGAACGGGCGAGCGGTCACAGCACTGGACGCAGGCGACCCCGTGACCGTTGCTCCCCGGCTCGCGTGCCCCGCTGACCGTCAGTCGGACGGACGCGGGTTTCGCTCCCGGGCCAGGGGCCGCCACGACCTCACTGGGCGCGGTGAGGTCGTGTCCGGAGGCACAGGTCACCTCCGTCCGGACCGGACTGCCGCACTCGTGGTGGAGCAGGGAGATCGTGGCGGCGCCGTCCGGGACGATCCAGCGCTCGGCCCAGTCGTTGAGGGCGATCAGGATGGGCAGCAGGCTGCGGCCCTTGTCGGTAAGGCGGTACTCGTCCCGCCCGCGCGCCGGGAGCCCGGTAGCGGGTCTTCTCCAGGATCCCGTCGGCGACGAGGTCCCGCAGGCGGGCGGACAACACGCTCGGGCTGATGCCGCAATGGCGTTCGAAGTCGTCGAAGCGACGGGTGCCGTAGAAGGCCTCCCTGATGATCACACCCGTGGTCCGCGGACTGAGGGAGCGCAGGGCGAGATTGATCGAGCCGGGCTCCATGTCCCCTGCGTCCCGCTCCCACTGCTGCACCGAAGCGTGCGGGGGACACGTAGCCTCGGGCGTATGCACATCGTTGCGGTTCTCGCGCTCGACGGGGTGTCGGCCTTCGATCTCGCCATACCCTGCCAGGTGTTCGCGCTCGTCACCGATACCGACGGATCGCCGGCCTACGAAGCCCGCGTCTGCGTCGACCACGACACGGTGGCGACGGCCGGACCCACGGCGCCCTTCCGCGTCTCCTCCTCGTACGGCTGGGACGACGTTCTCGGTGCGGACACGGTCATCGTGCCCGGGGTCCCCGTCGAACGCGCCCCGGATCCGCGGGCCTTACGGTTGCTGCGGGAGGCGGCAGAGGGCGGAGCGCGCATCGCTTCGATCTGCACCGGTGCCTTCGCGCTCGCGCACGCCGGGCTGCTCGAAGGCCGACGGGCCACGACGCACTGGCGGTTCGCCGACGCGTTGGCCGAGCGCTTCCCAGGGGTCGACGTGGATCCTTCCGTGCTGTACGTGGACGAGGGACAGGTCCTCACGTCGGCCGGCATCGCCGCGGGCCTGGACCTGTGCCTGCACGTGATACGCCGCGACCACGGCGCCGCTGCCGCCGCGAGCGCCGCGCGCATGCTGGTGATGCCGCCCCAACGCACCGGCGGCCAAGCGCAGTACATCGAATACCGCTCGCCCGAGACGGATTCGGCCGATCTCGGCGAGACGTTGCAGTGGATGCGCGGCAAGCTGGGCGAGCCGCTCTCCCTGGCCGACATCGCGGCGCACGCGATGATGAGCCGGCGCAGTCTGGCGCGGCACTTCCGCGCCCAGACGGGCACCACGCCGTTGCGCTGGCTGGTCGCGCAGCGCGTACAACGCGCCAGAGAGCTCCTGGAGACGACGGAGCTGCCCTTGGCGCGGGTCGCGGAGGCAACCGGGTTCGGGGCGGTCGAGACGCTCCGCCATCATTTCGCCCGGCAGGTCGGTACGACACCGTCGGCGTACAGGTCCGCTTTCCGCCGCTGACGAAGTCCCGGCTCCGGGCCGGCCGTATCTTGCGCACCGGGGGCACGCATGCCGGTGTCGCCGGGCAGCGGCCGCCGGAAGACTGAACGCGTTCCCGCCTCACGGCCCGGTCCGCGGGGCACACGTTCCTCAGGTCTTCACGGAGGCCCTCTCATGCCTTCCCCGTCCGTACGTCCGCGTCCCGCGCGCCCTCTGCGCGTCCACACCGTCCTCTACGACGGTGTGGAGGAACAGGACTTCGCCGGCCACGTCGAGGTGTTCGGCATCGTCGGCGAGGAACATCTCGCGCAGTCCTTCGTCACGGCGGACGGAACCCGCCGGGTGACGACCTCGGCCGGCATGGAGTCGTGGACGACCGGCTGCTGACCAGTCAGGGGGTCTCCGCCGGCATCGACAGCGCGCTGTGGCTCGTGGGGCGCCTGCACGGCCGCGAGCACGCCCGGGCGGTGCGCCGGGAGATCCAGTACGACCCCGCCCCGCCCTACCTCGCGGACGAACCGCTCGCCCACTGACCACCACGATTCGCGAAGACGACGAACAACAGGAGCTCCCGTGAACCGACGCACCCTGCTGCGCACCGCGACCGCCCTCTCCGCCGCCGGCCTGGCGACCGGCGTCCCCACCGCCACGGCCGGAGCCGCCACGCCGTCCGCTTCCGGCCGCCGGACCCCTTTGCGCGTCCAGGTCGTCCTGTTCCAGGGCGTCGAGGAACTCGACCTCGCCGCGCCCCATGAGGTGCTCTCGGCCTCCGACCACTTCACCGAACGCGACGTCGAGGTGCGTTACGTCGCCCTCGGCGGTCCCCGTGCCATCACTGCCGCCTTCGGAACCCGGCTCCGTGCCGACCACCGATGGGCCCCCGCGGAAACGGACCTCCTCATCGTGCCCGGAGGCGGCTACGCCCGCCGCGAGGACCCGGGGGTCCGGGCCGAGATCAGCCGGGGCGCCCTGCCGCGGGCCCTGGCCGCCGCCCGCCGCCCAGGACTGACCATCGCCGGCCTGTGCACCGGTGTGATGCTCCTGTCCGCCGCCGGTCTCACCCGCGGCCGCCCCTGCACCACTCACCACCGGGCACAGGCCGATCTCGCCGAGCAGGGCGGCGTGCTGAAGAAGGCGCGGGTCGTCGACGACGGCGATCTGGTCACCGCCGGAGGCGTCACCTCCGGCCTGGACCTCGCCCTGTGGCTGGTCCGCCGCGAACTGGGCGTCGACGCCGCCCTCGGCCTGGAAGCCATGCTGGAGTACGAGGCCCGAGGCACCGTCTGGACCGCTTGACGGCGTCCGCGCGGCGCTGCGATGCCGCATCTGCCCGTTCCCTTTGCACGTGGCATGCAGGTGCACAACTACCGCATCAGGACCGCGACCACGGCCGACCTCGACGAGGCACGAGCGGTGATGCTGAACGCCGTCCACCGCGACTTCGGAACCGGCTGTGAGCCGCGGCGGCACGCCGGCATCATCGACCCGGAACGCTGAACTGGCTCAGCACGTCCGATGCGGACTCTTGGGCCTCTCGTCGTACAACCGCACACACCGGGGCGTCGTCTCCGACCTCCCAGGGGCCGTCCGGGAGAATCCGCCAGTGCTGAGATGGGCGAAGCCGTGCTCGACGGGGGCGTGTCCGGCGGCCAGCACGCCGTGCGCCGCCTTCCGCCCGGCGGTCGGCTCGCGGTAGCGGGTTGCCTGAAGTCGGTTCGGACTACAGGGCCGTGACCGGGGTGACGGCGTGGCCGCGGCGGATGCACTGCGGACCGACGTCGCTCAGGCCGAAGTACTTCACCCTGCCCTCGGAGATCAGCGCGCCTACACGCCCGCGGCCTCCTCGACCGGCGCGTCGGGGTCGGCGGCTTGCTGGCGGCAGAGGACGGTGCAGTCGGTCTGAAGACAGCGCAGGCTGTTCTCGGCGGCCTTGCGGATGTTGTCCGGGCGGCTGTCGAACCCGGCACCGATCTGCCGCGCACCGCATGCGCAGCCGGTCCGCGGGCAAGGCCGCCCTGTCACCAGCCCGCCTCCTCAGCGGCCGCTGGACGGCGGGGAAGCCTGCCGCCCGCTTCGGTGGCTTCGCTCCCCCGCGGCCCCCCAGGCGAGCAGCGCGAACCCCACGGCGAAGCCGAGCATCGTCCATACACCGCGTGGCCAGAAGATGTGGCTGTCGACGAAGGACCAGCCGGCTGCGAGGAGCACCACCGTGCCGGGAAGGATTCGGGCGCCGTGCTTCGGGAGCAGCACGACCGCGGTGGCCGCGATGGCGCCGATGAGCGCGTATGCACCGACCTGCCCCAGCGCCTCGCCCGTCTCGTAGAGCGGGCGCTTGACCGGCCCGAGGCTCGCTGTTGCGCCGGTGTGCTCGACGGCGGTCCCTGCCGCTATACCGGCGACGGCGTCGAGACCGGTGTAGAAGGCCGCGTAGACGAAGGCGCCCGCCCAGGCCACCACGGTGGCGAACCCGGCAAGGTCGAGTCGGGGCCGATGCCACAGGCGGACCAGAAGACCGACCGTGAGCAGTGGAAAGACCGGCAGCAGCGCGATGTGCAACTGCACCCAGTCCGAGGCCGTCGATCTGGACAGCCCGTGCGGATGCGCGATGCCCGCCGCAGCCAGTACCAGTGGGGCGACGGTGACGAGGGCGATGTTTCGGATGGTCAACACCCTTGCGAGCGTAGGCGGGTGATGTCGTCCCACAGGACCGCGTAAGGGTTCCGTAAGACTCTTGCCGCCTTCAGGCGGGACGGCTCGGACGACGCGGGACGACTCCCTCGCTCCAGGGCGTCGCGAGCCAGGGCCCGCGCCGTGTCCACGTGGGCGTGGACGTCATTCCTTGCGTTGCCTGCCGTATGCGGGCCGCCCCGGGGCCCGTGCCGCGGCGGACGCCGAAGTGGCACACAGCGACAGGACCGTGCGCCGGGCAGCCAGCGGCCTACCTCCTCTACCGGAGCCGGTTCCCGGCCCTTTCCGGCTGGTCGACCCACCGGACTGTCGCGGGCACGGACCTGCCCAACGACTTCACCGGCGGGGACGGCCGCGAGGACACCCACCCGGAGCGTGCCCAACTGCCGAACCACGCCGCACCGGTGGTTTGCCGCTGAGACGGCAGGGATACCCGGGCCGCGTTGTTGGTGCCGCCTCTGCCGCGCGGGCTGGTGGCGCGGCTCCGTGCGCTGTCCGTGACGAGGTGAAGCCACTGCTGGTCTCAGGATGCGCGGCTCGGCGTCCCGGGTGACGCTGATGAAACCGGGTGACCGGGTTCGATGGGCCGGAGGTCCGCTTCGGGGTGTGCCGCCTCCGTGGCGTCCGGCACATCGCCGGTGCTGCCGGTTGCGGGTGTGGGCGTCGACGGGGCGGCCTGGTGGGGTGGTGGCATCGACACGTCGACCTTGAGACCGCCCGGTCAGGTATCCCCGCGTGGAAGGCATCGTATGAACCCGGTCAATCTGCCCCTGCCCGTCGTCCGCCGGACCCCGGCACAGGTCGATGCCGAGGCTCTTCAGCGGGATCTGCGGGACCGCGTCGACGGCGAGGTCCGCTTCGACACGGGGACGCGTGCGGCGTACTCGACGGACGCCTCCAACTACCGGCAGGTGCCCATCGGGGTGGTGATTCCCCGGACCGTGGAGGCGGCCGAGGAGGCCGTGGCGGTGTGCCGGGAGCATGACGCGCCCCTGCTGTCCCGGGGCGGGGGCACCAGTCTGGCCGGGGAGTGCTGCAACACCGCCGTCGTGCTCGACTGGAGCAAGTACTGCAACCGGCTGGTGTCGGTGGACGCCGAGAGGCGGCGGTGCGTCGTCGAGCCGGGGATCGTGCTGGACGACCTCAACCGGCAGCTCGCCGGGTACGGCCTGCAGTTCGGGCCGAGGCCCGCCACCCACCCGAACTGCACCATCGGCGGAATGATCGGCAACAACTCGTGCGGATCGACGGCCCAGGCGTACGGCAAGGTCGTCGACAACCTGCACCGCCTTCAGGTGCTGACCTACGACGGGAGCCGCATGTGGGTGGGCCGGACCGAGTCCGGCGAACTCGACCGGCTGATGTCCGGCGAAGGGCGGCAGTCCGAGCTGTACCGGGGGATGGCGGCCCTGCGGGACCGGTACGCCGGCCTCGTCCGGGAGCGCTTCCCCGACATCCCCCGCCGGGTGTCGGGCTACAACCTCGATTCGCTCCTGCCCGAGCACGGTTTCGACGTGGCGGGGCTCCTGACCGGTTCGGAGTCCACGCTCGTCACCGTCCTGCGCGCCGAACTGGAACTGGTTCCCGTGCCCGCGCACCGCTCGCTGGTGGTACTCGGCTACCGGGACATCTGCGAGGCCGCCGACCACGTACCGGCCGTGCTGGAACACAAGCCGCTGGCCCTGGAGGGCCTGGACCGCCAACTGGTCCACTACCAGCGCAGGAAGGACCTGAATCCCGAGGCCCTGGCGAAACTCCCCGACGGACGGGCCTACCTGATGGTCCAGTTCCACGGAGACACTCGGGAGCAGGTGCGGGAGAAGACCATGGCGCTGATCGATGCCGCTCCGGGTGCGGTCGGCCACACCTGGTACGACGACGAGCAGCACATGCACGAATTGTGGCTGGTGCGCGAGTCCGGTCTGGGCGCGACGGCCCACGTACCCGGTGAGTCCGACACGTGGGAGGGCTGGGAGGACTCGGCCGTCCCGGTGGAACGCCTCGGTGACTACCTGCGCGACCTGAAGCGGATGTACGAGGAGTTCGGCTACGGACAGCCCTCCGTGTACGGCCACTTCGGTCACGGCTGCGTGCACACCCGCATCCCCTTCGACCTGGAGTCCGAGGAGGGCGTGGCCCGTATGCGGGCTTTCGTCGAGAAGGCAGCCGACCTGGTCGCCGCCTACGGCGGGTCGCTGTCCGGCGAGCACGGTGACGGGCAGGCGCGGGGCGAGTTGCTGGTGAGGATGTTCGGACCCGAGCTGATCGAGGGGTTCGAGCGGTTGAAGGGACTGTTCGACCCGGGCGACCGGATGAACCCCGGCAAGGTCGTCCGGCCGTACCGCCTCGACGAGAACCTGCGCCTGGGCGCGCAATACCTGCCCTGGGAGCCGGACACCGCCTTCGCCTACCCCCACGACGACGGCAAGTTCAGTCGTGCCGCCGGCCGCTGCGTCGGCGTCGGCAAGTGCCGTTCCCTGGAGGGCGGCGTGATGTGCCCCAGCTACCGCGCCACCCGCGAGGAGGAACACTCCACGCGCGGCCGGGCGCGCCTGCTGTTCGAGATGGTCCGCAACGACTCGCCCGTCTCCTCCGACTGGCGCTCCCGCGAGGTGCACGACGCCCTCGATCTCTGCCTGGCCTGCAAAGGCTGCAAGACGGACTGCCCCGTCAACGTCGACATGGCCACCTACAAGGCCGAGTTCCTGCATCACCACTACGCGGGCCGGGTGCGCCCCCGTGCCCACTACTCGATGGGCTGGCTGCCCGCCGCTGCCCGTGTCGCCGCGCTCGCCCCCCGCACCGTCAACGCGCTGACCTCCCTGCCCCGGGTGGCCCGCGTGGCCAAGGCGCTCGGCGGTATCGCCCCCGAGCGGGACATCCCCCTCTTCGCCGAGCAGCGCTTCACCGGCTGGTGGCGCGAACGGGGCGGACCACGCGGCGACGGACACCGCGGCGAGGTCGTCGTATGGCCCGACACCTTCACCGACCACTTCCACCCGGCGATCGGCAAAGCCGCCGTCGAGGTGCTGGAAGCCGCCGGCTTCCGGGTCAAGGTGCCCCAGGCGGTGGTGTGCTGCGGACTGACCTGGATCTCCACAGGGCAACTCGGCGTCGCGAAGCGCGTTCTTGAGCACACGGTCGATGTCCTGCGCGAGGACCTGCGCCGGGGCACGCCCGTCGTGGGGCTGGAGCCCAGCTGCACCGCCGTCTTCCGGGCCGATGCCCCCGAACTCCTCCCGAATGACCCGGACATCGAGCGGCTGCGGGAGCAGACCCGAACCCTGGCCGAGCTGCTCGTGGAGCGCGCCGAAGATTGGGACCCGCCCGGCGTCGACTCCCGCGCGCTGGTCCAGCGCCACTGCCACCAGTACGCCGTGATGGGTTTCGACGCGGACCGCGAGCTGCTGGAACGCGCGGGCGTCACCGCCGACGTACTGGACGAGGGCTGCTGCGGGCTGGCCGGCGACTTCGGCTTCGAGAAGGGCCACTACGACGTCTCGATGGCGTGCGCGGAAGCGGGACTGCTTCCGGCCGTACGGGAGGCGGACGAGGCGACACTCGTCCTGGCGGACGGCTTCAGCTGCCGCACGCAGGTCGAACAGGCCGGCACCGGGCGCCGCCCCCTGCACCTGGCCGAGGTCCTCGCAGCCGCGCTCCGGGAGACGAACCCCGAGCCCGACCGCCCGTCGACCCCGGGTCCACGTGCTCTGCTGCGACCGGCCGCGGTGGCAGGTGTGGCGGTCGCAGCACCGGCACTGGTTCTGATGCTCCGCAAGCGACTCCAGGGACGCGGTTAGGGTCCAGCGGCCCGGCCTGCGGCGGAATCCGTGCGGGTCGCCGCCAGGTGCTGCATCTGGCGTGGTGGACCGGCACGGTGACCGCGGTCGGCCTGTGCGGTGAGTTCGAGGTCCCTCATCCGGGACCTGGCTCACCCGTCCACAGTCCACAGTCCACAGTCCACGTCCACAGTCCACAGTCCACAGTCCACAACGGGAACGCGGTAGGCGGACGCGACGATGTGCTCGACGACGGAGCCGTCGCCGAGCACCCCGTTCACAGGGTGGTCACCCAGGGAGGGTCACGGTTTCTCACTCGCGCTGTCGTCGGGGCCGGCGCCGGGCCGGTCCTCCCGGTGCCGGGTGCCGGGCAGCATCTCCTGCACCTTGGCCTTGACGCCCTGCTTGATCATGGAGCCGCGGTCGCTGTCGCCCCGGAGAATCGCTGCGGCGGCGGCCTCGATCTGGTCCAGTTCCGCGTGCGGCGGGATGGGCGGCACAGCCGGGTCGGTGCGGAAGTCGATGACGAAGGGCCGGTCGGCCGACAGCGCCCGGTCCCAGGCCGTCTCGACCTGCTCGGGCTTCTCCACCCGGACTCCCTCAAGCCCGAAGCGCTGCGCGATCTCCGCGTACGGCAGGTCGGGGATGGCTTGCGATTCCTCGAACTGGGGTGCGCCCTCCATGGCACGCATCTCCCAGGTGACCTGGTTGAGGTCGTGGTTGTTGAGGACTGCCACGATCAGACGCGGGTCGGACCACTGCGGCCAGTACTTGGCGGCCGTGACCATTTCCATCATCCCGTTCATCTGCATGGCACCGTCGCCGACCAGGGCGATGGCAGGACGATCCGGGTGGGCGAACTTCGCGCCGATCGCATACGGCACACCCGGCCCCATGGTGGCCAGCGTGCCCGACAGGGATCCCCGCATCCGGCCGCGCAGCCGCAGGTGGCGGGCGTACCAATTGGCCGCGGAACCGGAGTCGGCGCTGATGATGGCGTCGTCGGGGAGCCTGCCGTCGAGGGCGTGCACCACGTATTCCGGGTTGATCGGGTCGGCGTCTACGGCGGCACGGCGCTGCATGACCTCCCACCAGCGGGCGACGTTGTTCTCGATCTTCCCGCGCCAGGCGCGGTCGTCCTTGCGGCGCAGGTGCGGCAGCAGTCGGCGCAGGGTCTCGCGCGCGTCGCCGACGAGGTTCACCTCGAAGGGATAGCGCAGGCCGATCATGTGCGGGTCGATGTCGATCTGCACCGCCCGGGCCTGGTCCAGCTCCGGCATGAACTGCGTGTACGGGAAGCTGGAGCCGATCATGAGCAGGGTGTCGCAGTCCCGCATGAGCTCGTACGAGGGGCGGGTGCCGAGCAGGCCGATGGCTCCGGTGACGTAGGGCAGGTCGTCGGGGAGGGCGTCCTTGCCCAGCAGTGCCTTGGCGACACCGGCGCCGAGAGTGTCCGCCAGTTCCTCCACCTCGGCGCGGGCACCGCGGGCGCCCTGGCCGATGAGGACGGCCACCTTCTCACCGGCGTTGAGGACCTCGGCGGCCTGCTCGATGTCCGTGTCGGCGGGCACGGGGGCGTAGTGGCTGAGCCCCATGCTGGAGGGCACCATCTTGAAGGCGTGCGACGGCGGGCTGTAATCGAGTTCCTGTACGTCGGCGGGGATGATGACCGCTGTGACGGTGCGCTTGGCGTACGCGGTGCGCATCGCCCGGTCGATGAGGTTCGGCAACTGCTCCGGCACCATCGCCGTCTCGCAGAAGTCCGAGGCCACGTCCTTGTACAGGTTCTGCAGGTCGACTTCCTGCTGGTAGGAGCCGCCCATCGCGCTCCGGTTGGTCTGTCCTACCAGCGCGACCACGGGGACATGGTCGAGCTTCGCGTCGTACAGGCCGTTGAGCAGGTGGATCGCACCCGGGCCGGAGGTCGCCGCGCAGACACCCACCTTGCCGGAGAACTTCGCGTACCCCACGGCCTGGAAGGCGGACATCTCCTCATGCCGGGACTGAACGAACCTGGGGTGGTTGCCGGCGCGTCCCCATGCCGCCAGCAGCCCGTTGATGCCGTCGCCGGCGTAGGCGAAGACGTGGTCGACCTCCCATTCACGCAACCGCTGGAGGATGTAGTCGGATACCTTCATGCCCGCCGTCTCCTCTTCCGCGTCCACTGACGCACACTCGCTCCGCCCGGGCGCGTACCGCCCTGGGGCCTGACGGGTTGCCTCCCGGCAACCGGCGCAAACGTCACCGGGCCCGTGCGCCGTCGCCACGAGTCCTCCGACCGGCGCCCCGCTCGTGCGCAGACGGCTCAGGCCCAAAGGTCCCGAGTGGCGGCGCCACCTCCACCAGATCTCGCGTGCGCAACTTGTCCACTCCGCGCGCAGGGCGGCCGAAGTCCCCTCGCCACGCGCCGTCCGCCGTCCTCGTGAGCCGTGCACCGCTCAGGAGACTCATACGTCCCTCCCGCGCAGCCGCACTACGGCCAGACCGAAGGCGAGCGCGGCGTATCCGCACAGCACGGCGAGGCCGGCCCATGGCGCCAGCGGGTAGTAGCCGGTCGACGGCTCGTACACGCTGAGCACCTGCGCGTACTGCGGCAAGGTCTGCTGGATGGCGAAGCCGCCGCCGGGGTCACCCGCGGCAGCCAGTCTGAGACGCCCGGTGGCGGTACGCCGGAGGTGGCAAGCAGGAAGGGCAGCACGATCGGCGCGATGACCAGGGCGACCGCCGTGCCGCTGCGCCGCAGCAGGGCACCGACGCCGAGAGGGAGCACGGCGGCGGCCGCGCAGAGCAGGCCGGTGCCGACCATGACGCGCACTTCGGTCGCCGACGTGACGGGGAACCCACCGAAGGACACGAGGTGGCTGGGGCTGGGACGTACCAGTTCGGCTTCGTCCCGTACCTCTCGGTCGCGATCGACGACAGCCGGCACGGCAGCCTGCGACACGTGGCGGCATGGGAGGCAATGTAAGCAGCACACGAGCTCACCCGCGCCGACACCCCTGACTTCGAGGAGTACATCGACACCGCGGCCAACGTGTGCGCAGAGATCTCCAGACCTGTCCCGGGCTGACCCTGTCCTCGCCGGCCTCGTAGTGCCCAGCCCCATGATGGCAGCGCGGGCACAGGCCCAGTGATCACAGAGCGTCGCCACTCCATGATGACCGGGGCCTGTGCCCGTTCCGTTGCCGGTGTCCTCGTTCACACCCTGTCAGGTCGTGCTGCTCCGGCTCACGCCACCGTGACCGCCGTACGCCGGAGGATCACCGCAGACGCCGTACATCGATGGACCAGATCCCGCGTCCGTGCGTGGCTGCGTACAGGTACCCGTCCGGGCCGGTCTTGAGCTGGAGCACGGCCGTGGTCGGCAGGTTGGTGCCGGCCACCTTCCAGCCGGACGACTTCGGTGTGCGGACCAGTACGCCGAGGTCCGTGCCCAGGGCGATCGTGCCGTTCTTCAGCAGGACCACCGAGTTGGCGGGCACGTCCGGGAGATTGCCGGAGATGTCCGTCCAGGTCGTGCCGCCGTCTCTGGTCTCGAAGAGGTGGCCGACGCCCGCGCCGGGGCCCTCCGTCCACTTGCGGGAGAAGCCGTTGACGGCGAGCAGGACGTGGTCGGCGTTCGCCGGGTCGACGGCGAGACCGGACAGGTAGCGGTTGGGCACCGTGCTCTCGGTCGGCAGGTTCAGCTCGTGCCAGCCGGTGCCGTCGGCGTTGCCGACCGCGACGCCCCGGGCGAAGCCCTGGTTGTTGCAGGGGCCGCACCAGGCCGCGTACACCTTGCCGCCGGAGGACGCGACCGCCGTGGCCGTGCGGCCCTCGCCCAGGTCGAAGGCCTTGAACCACTCGTCACCGCTGCGGATCCCGTAGCCCTTGGTGTTGATCCAGATGTGGCGGCCACCGGCGACCCAGGTGTTCTTGTCCTTGATGTCGGCGCTCAGCGGCGCGATGAACCGCGCCTCGGCCGTCTCGCTGTCGGGCGGCGCGACCGAGTACGACGTGGCCTTCGACGGGTCCTCGGTCCAGCTGCCGTCGTTCACCGCGCAGTTCTGCGTGACGGATACCGCGAGATAGACGTACTCCTCGGCGATGTTGCACCCGTTGTCCGGGTCGGTGATCGTGTCGCCGCCGTCGCCGCCGAAGTTGGAGCCCATCACGCGGTCGCCGGGCCGCAGCATGGACTGGCCGTTGTCCTGCAGGCCGCCGGTGACGGCGATGCCCCGCCTGTCCGGGTCGATGCCGACGCCCACCGAGTAGTACTGCAGGGCGTCCATCGTGCCGTCGTTCAGGGACGTCCAGTCGGTGGCGTGACCGTCGGCGTTCGCGCTGCCGTCGACCGGGCGCCGGTAGACGCCGCCGTCGTTGCCGACGAGGACGTACGGCTTGCCGTAGTAGCTGCCGATCGCCACCGCGTGCTGGTCGGGGTGCGTGGTCTGCGGGCAGTCGCCGGACTGCTTGGCCGGGTCGATGGACCAGCAGTCGAAGCCGAAGTTCCAGTACGGGCCCGGAACAGTCCAGGTCTTGCCGCCGTCCTCGGTCTCGAAGACCTCCTCCAGACCGGCGTACACATGGTCGGGGTTCTTCGGGTCGACGGTGAGGAACTGGTTGTACCAGGCCTGGATGCCGGGCTGGTAGCCGTCGCCGGTGAGCGCCGAGCCGGAGTCGCGCAACTGCTCGTAGTCGGCGATCTTCGTCCACTTGCCGGTCGGCAAGCCGGACTTGGAGACGTAGATGCCCGCGAGGCCGCTGTCCGGGTTGGTCGCCATCTGCTGCGGCGACTGGTCGATGGCGTAGTACCGCGAGCCGTCCGCGCTGCGCGCGAAGCTGACGTTGCCGACGTCCGCCGCGTCGGTCGGCAGCTCACCGAGGTCGGTCAGCCGCTCCCAGCCGTTACGGCCCTTGGTGTAGAAGCCGTTGTAGGTGTCGCCGCTGCGCCAGCCGATGGCGAGGACGACCTTGCTCGGGTCCTTGGGGTCGATCGCGATGTCGCTCGCGATGTTCTTGTACGCGGCACTCTGGTCGTCGTCCTTCGGACCGCCCGGCAGATAGTCCGGGTTGGGCGCGAACTCCAGCTTCCAGGGGCCCTTGAGCGTCTTGGCGCTGTGGCTCCACACGCCCCGCGTGGTCGCCGCCCACACCTTGTCGCCGCCGAACCGCAGCGCGTTGACGGACGTCGACTCCAGCTCGTCGCCGCCGACCCGGTCGCGTCGGCTGAACTTGCCGTGGCGCGGGTCCTTCAGGACGTAGACGCCGGTGCCGAGGAAGGCGGTCGCGCTGGTGTTGGCCTCTCCGGTGGCGTACCAGAGGCGGCCGCGCGGATCGAGCTGGAGATCGCCGGTGGACAGGGCGGGCAGCTCGTCGGAGATGTTCGTCCAGTGGCCGCCGCCGGTCCGCGACCGGAACACACCGCCGTTGGCCGAGCCCGCGTACACATTGCCGCGGTCGTCGGCCGCCATGCCGGTCACCCGGCCGGTCACCTTGCCCGCGCCGCCGCTGGAGTTGGAGTTGATGTCCCGGTAGCGGGGGTCATCGGCGTCGTACGGCAGCCGTGTGTTGTTGCGCCAACCGCCCTTGGTGCTGGGCAGGTTCAGCATTTCGCCGTACGCCGCACCGAACGCGCCCGGCGCCACGATGCCGCCCGGCGCGGTGCGGGCCTGGGCGTACTCCTCCGCCCGCGCGGCGATGTGCTCGTTCTCCTCGCCGCCGTCTCCCGGTTCCTCTTCCCCCGGTTCCTCCTCCGCCGAAAGCGACAGGCCCCCCTGCTGTTCATGCAGGTGGGCCCGTTCGTCCATGACACGGACGCCGAACGGATCGTCGCCGCGGGGTGCCGCCTGGGCCTGAGTGACCGTCAGGCCCAGTGCGGCGGAGGCGGCGAGTACCGCCCCTATGCGTCTCGCTCGCCGACTGCTGACTGCCATGAAGTGCCTCCCCTGAGAAGCGCGTGATGCACATGACATTTGCTGTGAAACAGCTTTGATCAAAGGGGAGTTGGAGGGGGAGGTGAAAATGGCAATCAGTGTGTAAAAGAATCATCAGCGGCCCAGCGCCGGACAGCCAGGCAGTGAATCCTTCTCGGTGTGACTTGTCGTGACGGTTCGTGATCTTCGGGCTGTGCGGCCATGCTCCAACCGCGGGAGGACGAGGGGCGGCTCGGGCGACGCGGGTGATGGCCGGTGGGTCGAGGCCGACCCTGCGCAGGGCCTTGAAGGTGACCTCAAGCAGAGCGTTGGCGCGCTGGGCCGCGCTCGTCGTCGCCGAGTATGACCGTGCCGTCCCGGATCGCCGCGGCCAGGGCCTCGACCTCCGCCCTGTGATAGCGGTCGGTGCCCGTGCCCCAGGTCCCACCGAAGGCGGCCCGGGCCGGGACGCCGTGTCGGCGGGCCAGTGCCGGTATCGCCCGGCCAGTGACGCCCCACAGCCTGGCGACGAACGCCTCGTCGACGTACTCGCCGGCGTCCTCACCACCACCGGTCCGCTCCCGCAGCCCCCGCAGCCGGCCTCCACATGACCGAGCGCATCCCGGCCGTCGCCCGCGACGACGCGCTCGGCCGCGTCGACGGCGAGAGTCCGGTGCTCGCGCTCGGCGCCCCCTCACCACCCGGACCGACCGCGAGCCGAGGGGAGGCAGCTCTAATTGCCATTAAGATGCAACAACATTCGACCAGCAATAAGGGTGTGAGGTCCATGACGCTCCGACGGACACCAGCAGCCGCCGCCGCGGCGGCGCTGCTGACCGGGCTCGCCGCGTGTTCGGCCCCCGGCGGCGGCACGGACGAGGCCGGATCCGCCGATTCCGTCGTCATCGGCGTGGCCTCCGAGCCGGACACCCTCAGTCCTCTGCTCGGCTACGGCAAGGACGGCAACTCGAAGGTCTTCGACGGTCTGCTCGCCCGGGGCACCGACCTCAAGCTGAGACCGGCCCTGGCGAAGGCACTGCCACAGGTCACCGACGGCGGCCTCATCTACACCTACACCCTGCGCGAGGGCGTGAAGTTCAGCGACGGCGAGCCGCTCACCTCCGCCGACGTGGTCTTCACGTACGAGACGATCCTCGACGCGAAAACCAACAACACCTCCCGCAGCGAGCTGGACGCCGTCAAGGACGTGCGGGCGGACGGCGACGACAAGGTCGTCTTCACCCTCAAGTACCCGTACGCGCCCTTCGCCGGGCGCACCGTCCTGCCCGTCGTCCCCGAGCACATAGCCGGCGAGCAGGACCCCAACACCGGCGCCTTCAACACCAAGCCGGTCGGCACGGGGCCGTACGTCCTCGTGGGCTGGAGCAAGGGCGAGAAGCTCACCTTCAAGGCCAACCCGGACTACTGGGGCGGAACGCCGAAGGTGAAGAAGGTCACCATGGCGATCATCGAGGACGACGACGTGCGCGCCACCCGGCTGCGCTCCGGCGACCTCGACGGCGCGGTCCTTCCCCCCAACCTCGCCGCCGCCTTCAAGAACGACAAGGCGAAGAAGACGTACGACGCGAAGACGTACGACTTCCGCACCGTCACCCTCCCCACCGCGAACAAGGTCACCGGGGACCGCGCCATCCGCCAGGCCCTGGACGCCGCCGTGGACCGCGAGACCATGGTCGACAAGATCCTCGACGGCTCCGGCCGGCCCGCGTACGGGCCGCTGCCCGTCGACGACCCCTGGTTCGCCAAGGGCATCGAACGCGAGCAGGACCTCGCCAAGGCCGAGCGGATCCTCGACCGGGCGGGCTGGAAGACCGGCGACGGCGGCATCCGCGCCAAGGACGGACAGCGGGCGTCCTTCACCCTCCTCTACCCCTCCGGCGACAAGGTCCGCCAGGACCACGCCCTCGCCTACGCCTCCGATGCCAAGAAGGCCGGCATCGAGGTGACGGCGGAGAGCGCCACCTGGGAGGTCATCGAGCCGCGGATGAAGAACACCGCCGTCCTCGCCGGCTTCGGCAGCAACGGCGACCCCGACTTCGGTCTCTACACCCTGCTGCACTCCTCTCTCGCCGGAGACGGTTTCAACAACATGGGCCGCTACGACAACGCGGTCGTGGACAAGGCGCTCGGCACCGGCCGTCGCAGCTTCGACGCAGCGGCCCGAAAGGCCGCCTATGACAGCCTCCAGCGCGAACTGGTGAAGGACCCCGGCTACACCTTCCTCACCCACATCAACCACGTCTACGTCCTCGCCGACCGCTGGGACGGGCTGACCACACAGGTCGAGCCGCATGAGCACGGCTTCGCCAGCGGCCCGTGGTGGAACCTCGAAGCCTGGCAGCCGAAGAAGTGACGCCCTCCCTGCCCTGGGGAGCGATGGCACGACTGGCGGGGCGGCGGTTGCTGTTCGCCGCCCCCGTCCTCCTCGTCGTGACCTTCGGCGTCTTCGCGATCGCCGCCGCCTCCCCTTTCGACCCCGTCAAGGCGTACGCCGGTACGGCCGCGCTCGGTGCCGACGCGCAGACGCTGGAGCGGTTGCGGGAGAACCTCGGCGTGGATCAGCCGTTCACCGCCCGCTGGTGGAACTGGCTGACCTCCGCGCTCGGCGGCGACCTCGGCCAGTCCACCGTCATGCGGCAGCCGGTCGCCCAGGTCATCGGCGAACGCCTCGTCTGGTCCACGCTGTTGTGCGCCGTCGCCTTCGCGGTGGCCGTGCTGACCGGCACCCTGCTCGGAGTGCTGGCGGCCCGCCGTCCCGGCTCCACGCTCGACCGGATCGTCACCTCCCTCGCCTACTCCCTGGAGGCGGCACCGGTCTTCTGGATCGCCCTGCTGGCCGTCTGGCTCTTCGCCCTCCAGTGGGGCGTGCTCCCGGCCGGCGGCCTCACCGACACCGCCAGCGAACAGGTCACGCCGGGGCAGGTCGCGAGCCACCTCGTCCTGCCCGCAGGAGTGCTCGCCGTCTCCCAACTTCCCTGGTTCACCTTGTACGTCCGCCAAGGCGTCGGCGACGCACTCGCCGAGGACCCCGTGCGCGGCGCCCGTGCCCGAGGGCTGAGCGAGCGCACCGTCCTGCTCGGCCACGCCCTGCGCTCCGGACTGCTGCCCGTTCTCACGCTGGTCGGCTCCCGCGTCCCGGAACTCATCACCGGAGCCCTGCTGGTGGAGAGCGTCTTCAGCTGGCCCGGCATCGCGGCGGCCACCGTCGAGGCGGCCACCGCCGTCGACTTCCCGCTGCTCGCCGCACTGACCACGCTGGCCACCGCCGCCGTGCTCCTCGGCAACCTGCTCGCCGACCTGCTCTACGGCCTGTTCGACCCGAGGGTGAAGTTCAGTGACATGTGACGCTCCCGCCGACTCCCCTTCCGGGACCGCCTGGCGGTCCTACGGCACCGACCGCCGCTCGGCCCGCGCGGTGCGGGTGCGCCTGTCAGCCGCGCTGGTGACCGCGACTGTCCTCGCCGTCCTCCTCGTACCGCCGCTGGCCCAGCTCGACCAGCAGGCCGTCGACCTGGGCGCGAAGCTGCTGCCTCCGAGCTGGTCCCACCCCTTCGGCACCGACGACCTCGGCCGGGACCTGCTCCTGCGCTGCGTCTACGGCCTGCGCGTCTCCCTGCTGGTCGGCGTGGCGGCCGCGCTCACGGCGACCGTGATCGGCACGGCCGTCGGAGCGACCGCCGGGGCCCTGGGCGGCTGGGTCGACCGTGGCGTCATGCGGCTGGTCGACACGTTCTCCTCCGTGCCCCATCTGCTGCTCGGGATCTTCATCGTCGCCATGTTCCGGCCGGGGGTGTGGCCGGTGGTGGTCTCGGTCGCGCTCACCCACTGGTTGTCCACCGCCCGCATCACCCGCGCCGAGGTCCTCTCCCTGCGCTCGCGGCCGTACATCGACGCCGCCGTCTCCGGAGGGGCGTCGCGGTGGCGGGTGGCGGTACGGCATCTGCTGCCCGCCGTACTGCCCCAGGCGGCGCTGGCCGCGGTACTCATGGTGCCGCACGCCATGTGGCACGAATCCGCCCTGTCCTTCCTCGGACTCGGCCTGCCCACCCACACCGCCAGCCTCGGCACCCTCATTCAGAGCGCCCGAGGCTCGCTGCTGGCCGGGCAGTGGTGGCCCACCCTCTTCCCCGGCCTGTTCATCATCGTTCCCACCCTCGCCATCGCCGGTCTCGCCGGAGCCTGGCGGGAGCGGATCAACCCCCGCCGCCGATCGGAGCTGATGCTGTGACGCTCACAGAGCGACATCCCGTCCTGTCCGTGCGCGGGCTGTCCGTGCGTTTCCTCATGCCCGGCGGACGCGGGATCGCCGCCGTCACCGACGTCCACTTCGACGTGGCGGCCGGCGAATGCCTGGCACTGATCGGCGAGAGCGGCTGCGGCAAATCGGTCCTCGCCTCCGCCCTCCTCGGCCTCCTCCCGGCGAACGCCCAAGCAGCCGGCGAGGCCCGCCTCGGCGACCTGGACCTGCTCACCGCCGACGAACCCACCCTCGCCCGGACAGTACGGGGCCGCCTGATCGGGCTCATCCCGCAGAGCCCCGCCGCACACCTCACCCCCGTGCGCACGGTCCGCTCCCAACTCGAGGAAACCGTGGCCGCGTTGACCCGCACCCGTGGACGTGCCGCCGTACGGGCCGCGGCGGAGACTGCCGCGGAGCGCGCCGCGTTCCCCACCGGCCACCTCGACCGCCACCCGCACGAGCTCTCCGGCGGCCTCGCCCAGCGCGCCGCCACCGCCCTCGCCCTCGTCGGCGACGCGCCGTTGTTGCTCGCCGACGAACCGACCACCGGACTCGACCGCGATCTGGTGGACCACACGGTCGACGAACTACGGCGCCTCGTCGACGCCGACGACGAGGGCGGCTCGGGCCGGGCCCTGCTTGTGATCACCCACGACCTCACAGCCGCCGAACGCATCGCCGACCGGGTGGCCGTGATGTACGCCGGCCGGATCGTGGAACTCACCGACGCGGAAACGTTCTTCGGCGCCCCCGGCCCCCGGCACCCCTACAGCATCGGCCTGCTCCGGGCCCTCCCCGAGCGTGCTTTCACCCCTATCCCCGGGATGCCGCCCGAACTCGGCGACCTGCCCGACGGGTGCGCCTTCGCCCCCCGTTGCGAGCGCGCCTCCGGAGCCTGCGCCACCCTGCCGCCGACGGCTGCCGAAGTCGCCTGTCACCATCCGCACGTTCCGGAGGACATCCGTGCTTGAACTGCGTGCCATCACCGCCGGGTACGACAGGAAAGCCCCGGTCGTGCGCGACGCCTCCCTGACCGTCGCACCCGGTGAGGCCGTCGGTCTGCTCGGCCCCAGCGGCTGCGGCAAATCCACCCTCGCCCGCGTCGCGGCCCTGCTGCACCGCCCCGACTCCGGCACGCTGCGCCTCGACGGCGACCCCGTACACCGCTGGCGCCAGCGCGCCCCGCGCGCCCAGCGCACCGCCTTCGGCGTGGTCTTCCAACAGCCCCGCCTCTCCGCCGACCCCCGGCTGCGGCTCACCGACCTGATCGCCGAGCCCCTGCGCGCGGTCGGCCGCCCCGACGAGATCCCGGAACGCGTCGCCGAACTGGCAGCAGCCGTCGGCCTCACCCCCGATCTCCTGAACCGCCGCCCCCACGAGGTCAGCGACGGCCAGCTCCAACGCGCCTGCCTCGCCCGCGCCCTCGTGCTGCGCCCGCGCTGGCTGATCTGTGACGAGATGGCCGCCATGCTGGACGCGTCCACCACCGCCGCCCTGGTGACAGCCGTGGAGGACTACCGCGCCACCACCGGCGCCGGCCTCCTCACCGTCGGTCACGACCAGGTACTCCTCGACCGCTGGTGCGACCGCACGCTCCACTGGGACGACGTCACCGGCCGCACCGGCTGACCACGGGAAGACTCCCCCGGGCATCGGGCCCGCGGGACCTCCGTTGCTCCCGCTGCACCGCAGGGCTTCCTGCTGCTCTGGGGGCCCGGAAGGCGTCCTCGGACTGCCGCTGACCGGCGCCCCGCATTCCCGCGCATCGCCTTCGTGTCCCGGGCAGGTCTGTGGGGTACACGGTCAGCCTCCAGCGAGTACCAGCGGAACAACTCCTTCGAGGAGATGACCCAGATGATCGTCCTCGGATTGCTCCTCCTGGCCGCCACAGGCGCTTTCACCGGCCTGGTGATCGCCGACAACCTTTCCGGCGGACCCGAGTACACCGTGTCCGTACTCGGTCAGGACATCGCCACCATGAACGCGCTGGCCATCTTCTGCTCCGGCCTGGCCCTCGCGCTGATCTTCGCTCTGGGCCTCAGTGCGGCGAGCGCAGCCGTCCACCGCCACCGCAAGCACCCTCGCGCGTACATGAGTCACCCGGGCAACCCCGACCACTGAGAAGCAGGCTGCATGGTCTTGGTCAAGGGGACGGTAGGCGCATCCGGCTGTGTGTGGCGCCGGCGCTCCGGCCGTCCCCGTGCTGCTCGCCTCGCTCGGCACGCCCGAACGCCCGCACGACGCCACCACCGCCGCCGAGTGCGCGCACACCCCGGCGGGCACCCGTCGTCGGCCGAGTGCCCGCGGCCGCACTCGCCGCCGGGGACGGCCCGGCGGCCTCGGGAGGGGCAAGCTCATGTGCGACGGACCGCACAAGGAGCGGGCAAGGCGTGTTCCGGAGGGTTGGAGACGTCTGACTCCCGGGGAGGCAAGGACAGCGGATCTCCCGCAGCGCGGGCACCCACGTCCTGTTCGCACGAACGACACCCCAGAGGCCCATGTCTTCCGCAGCCGCCGACGTGATCCGGGCAAACCGGTCCACCGCCGTGCCGGAGCCCTCCGCGGACCGACCGCCGTCGACCCGCCGGTCCTGCCGCGCGCTGTCGCCGCGGAGACGGCGAGGAAGCGCCGCTCCCGTCTCCCCGGGCACGCCGCGCCGGGCGTTCCCGAGGACGGGGGGGTACACACGGTGGAGCACCTCCGCGGGCGCCTCCGGGCGCTCGCCCGAACGGCTGGTTCCGGGCTCCGGTACCGGGTCGGCAGCCATGACCGGCCGCGACACCGTGTGGTCGGCAGCCATGACCGGCCGCGACACCGTGTACATCTTCGGCCCGGGGCGGTACGCCGTCACCGTCGCCGCCCGGCGCAGCGGGCCCCGGTGGCGGTTCGACCGACCCTGCGTGAGCGGCCGAGCGAACGCTCCCCTGCCCCGGCCGCCCGGCGTCTCGCGCACGGCTGACCCGCTGCCACGCCGCCTCGTGACCCCGGCTGCCACATGATCGTCGCCGTTCTCGCTTCCCTCGCCGCCGGTGCCTGCTTCGCCGGGGCCGGTGTGCTCCAGCAGCGGTCGGCGAGCGCCCGCCCGGCGGACGAGGCGTTGTCCTGGCGGTTGCTGTGGCATCTGCTGCGACAGCGCATGTGGGTGTCCGGCATCGCACTCGCGATCCTGGCCTACGTGTTCCAGGCCCTGGCGCTGGCGTTCGGTCCACTCAGTCTGGTGCAGCCGTTGATCGTCTGCGAGCTGCTCTTCGCCATTCCGCTGTCGGCCCGGCTGTACCGGGTGCGGCTGGGGGCCCGGGAGTGGGGCGGCGTCCTGGCCGTGGCGGCCGGTCTGTCCGCCGTCCTGGTCACGACCCGGCCCAGTGGTGGGGATCCCGCGACGGCGCGCCTCGGTCCGTGGCTGCTGGCGATGGGCGCGGTCGCGGCCGTGACGGCCGGGGCGCTGGTCGCGCGTACGTGCGTCACCGGCGTCTGGAGGGCCTCCCTCATCGCCCTGGCCGCCGGTACCGTCATGGGATTCCAGTCGGTGCTGCTGAACGCGACCGTGGCCCGGGTGCCCCGTGGATTCGCCGCGGTCTTCTCGGCCTGGCAGACGTACCTCCTGGTGGTGGCGAGCATCGGCGGGCTGCTGCTCATTCAGAGCGCGTTCCAGGAGGGGCCGCTCGCCGCCACCATGACCGTGATGGACACAGCCGAGCCGGTCGTCGCCGTGGTGGTGGGAACCACGTTGTTCGGCGAGACGCTGCGCCTCGACTGGCCGCTCGTGGCCCTCACCGTGTCGGGTGTCGTCGCGACCGTCATCGGCATCATCCGCCTGGACACCTCACCGGCCATCACCGCGCTGCACCGGCAGGACGCGCTACGGCGGGAGCAGGCGGCCGGGGACGGAGGGGCCGCGCCATCGGTTCCCGAGGGCGAGCCGCCCCACGGCACCTGAGCGTCTCAGCGCCGGCCGGCGCCCGCTCGCTCCACGGCCCCGGCGGCCTGGAGCCAGACGGGCAGGAGGTCCTCCTCCAGGACCCGCGTCCACGTGGGGTGCCGGGTGCGTGCGGTGTGGGCCGCCCGCCGCCCCATCGCCCGTCGTGGACCGGGCCGGGCCACCAGGCTCTCCAGCGCCCGGGCCCAGCCCTCCGGGGTGTCGTCCCGCACCACCAGGCCGTCGTGACCGGGGGCGGCCAGCCATTGCGTGGTCTCCGCGCGCTCCGGCAGGACCACGGGCAGGCCGCATCCCATCGCCTCCGCGACGACGTTGCCGACGGTCTCGGTGTGCGAGGGGAAGGCGAAGACGTCGCAGGCGGCGTACACCTGTGCCAGCCGGTCCTGCGGCTGCTGTCCGAGCAGGGTCACGTCAGGCCCCAGCAGTTCCTCGACACGGCCGGTCTCGGCGCCGGAACCGACGACGACCAGATGGGCGGGGTGTCCGCGCTGTCCGAGCCGATGGACCGCCGCCCCGAGGAGCGGAGCGCCTTTCGAGGCATCCACCCGGCCGACGAACAGCACCAGCGGCCGGTCCGCGGGGACGTGATGGCGGCGGGCCAGTTCCGCGCGGGCCGCCGGGTCGGGGCGGAACCGTTCGTGGTCGACACCGCGGCGCAGCAGGGACAGACGGCCGGGTCCGACGAGCGCGCTCAGCTCCTCCACGGCGTGCGGTGAGGAGGCGAGGACCCGGTCGCAGCGCCGCAGCAGCCGGTCGCGCCGGCGTCGCAGGAGCTGTTCCGCCAGGTGCGGCAGACCGGCCGCGGGCCGATCGGCGACCTTGGTGAGACCGGGCAGTTTCCCGATCATCTGGCGGGTGTAGACGGACGCCAGGGCCGGGACGTCCGTGTGGAGGGAGCTCACCAGGCCCGGGCGCGGTGCGAGGGAGGCACGGCGGGCGAGCCGGTCGGCGGTCATGGCGAACGCGAAACTGTGGGTGAGGTGCCAGACGTCGTGACGGGGCAGCAGTCCGGCGAGGCGGGGGTGGTGGGGTGCGAGGTCGGTGATGTCCACGCCGCCCATGGCGGGCATGACCCCAGCCGTGCTCAGGACCGGCCGCAGTGCCACGAACCGCACTCGGGGCGACAGTTCCTCGACGTGTTCGCGGTGTCCGAGCACGTAGATGGTGAGATCGACGGCGGCTCCGTCACTCTGCTGCCGGGCCGCCGCCTCGGCGAACCGCTCCCAGCACTTCACATGTCCGCCGGACGACTCGTTCCTGACCAGTTCCATCAGGACCGCGACGGACGTGACCTCTGGAGACCTCGCGACAGTGCCGTCTGCGTGGGACGGGGTGGTACGCATGCCACCAGGGGTACCCGCCGGGCGCCGTCGGCATCCGCCGGACGCCGCGCAGCCTCCTGGTTCCTCCGGCTCACGGGCCGCAGCGGGCTGCGGGAGCCTGGTCCTCGACGACGCCGGCGCCCGCGCGGGATCCAGGCCGGCACCCCGCCCGGACTCATCGCCCCCACGCCGACCGCCCGGTTCGACGCGGCGGGCACGCGCTGAAGCATCCCTCCATGAACACGCTCGGTGATCGATGCGCTCTCCCGGAAGCGCCGCAAGCCGCATCGGTGAGGCGGCACCGGCGCCGATCTCCTCTGCGACGCATCACCAGGTACCGGCTGCATCCGGCGGAGATCCGTATCGAGCAGCCCTCCTCCTGCCCACGACGGCGGGCTGAGGGGCCCTGTCACACCCCGGAACACCACTCCCCGGAACGGCGCGGTCTCCCACCCGCCAGGCCGCAGCAGCGGGCTGACCAGACCCCGGGGCAGACGTCGACGGAGTGGAGCCAGAAGCGTCCTGACTCCACTCCGTGGTGTGGGCGTGTCACTGGAACTGTGCGAAGAACCTCCAGATCTCTGCCTTGGTCCAGGTGGTGACGCCGCTTTCGCCGGTGGAGCCGTCGACCGGGCCGGGGATGTGGCCTCCGTCGAACGCGGCCCACTGGACCGGGTAACCGGCACGGCAGCCCGAGTAGGTGGTGGTGATGTGCGTTCGGCTGCCCGGCGCGGGCTCGCGCGGGCTCTGGCGGGTGCAGCCGTTGTTGCTGACGAACTTGTCGCGCAGGGACCGTCCTTGCGCGATGTTGAGGACGGAGTCGCTGATGCCGTGGATTCCGAAGTAGGCGATGGGCTGGGTACCGCCGCTGCACCCGCTGATCTGAGCCCCGGAGATGACGGCGACGGCCCTGAAGACGTTCGCCCGGCTGCATGCGAGTGCGTAGCTCATGCCGCCGCCCCAGCTGAATCCCGTGGCGAAGCGCTGTGTCGGGTTGACGCAGAGGCCGCCCTCGATGCGCCGGATCATGTCGTCGACGAAGGTGATGTCCTCACCGCCCGCATTGGCCCAGCCGTTGCCGAGGCCCTGGGGGGCGACGAGGATCGCGCCGTTGTTCGACTGTTCCTGCTGGCCGTAGTAGGACCAGGCGTTGCCGCTCGTGCCGCCCGAGGCGACGTCGCCGGCGGTTCCGCCCCGCCAGTGGAACGCGAAGATCAGGCGGTAGGGGCGGCTGTTGTCGTAGTTGGCGGGAACCCTGAGGATGAAGCTGCGGCTCTTGCCGCCGCTCTGGATCGTGTGCGTACCGCTCGCCAGAGTCGGGGCGCTGCCGCATCCGCCGTCACCCCCGCCGGACGACAGCTTGATCATCTGCCATTGCTGGTTGGCGCCGCCCCAGTCGGAGTACTGGACGACGGTGCCGCCGTCGGCGGTGGAGGCGCCCTGCACCTCAACCGCCTTGCCGCTGCCGCGGTTGATCAACCGGACGTGGCCCGCCTCGGAGTCGGCCAGGCGGAACTGCTGGTTGGCCCCGTTGTGGTCGGCCCACTGCTGGATCGCGGCACCGTCCGCGGTCGAGGAGCCGGCCACGTCGAGAACCTTGCCCGAATGCCGGGCCTTGAGGCGGTAGAAGCCGCCGCCGGAGTCAACGAACTGCCACTGCTGGTTGGTTCCGTCGTGGCGGGTCCACTGGCCGAGTCGGGCGCCGTCGGCGGTGGATGAGCCGGAGACGTCCAGCGCCTTGCCGCTGTTGCGGTTGACCAGGACGTACCAGGCGTTGGTGTCCACCGTCGCCGCCTCGGCGGGCGTCGGACGCACCGCGACGAGCGTGCCGATCGCGAGGGTCGCCGCCACCACGACGGCGACCCGGGACCACCAGCGTTGCCGTCGCACAGGAGCGGGGGAATCCGCACCACAGGTCTTCATCGATTCGCCCTTTCGTCTGCGACGGGGCCCATCAGGTGCGGGTCCAGCGTTGGTTGCCGCCGTTCGAGCAGGAGTAGAGCTGGATCAGGGTGCCGTTGGCGGTGCCGCTCGCGACGGCGTCGAGGCAGAGGCCGGACTGGACGCCGACGATGGATCCGTCGGAGTTGAGGCGCCACTTCTGGTTGTCGCCGCCCCAGCAGCTGTAGATCTGCACCTTGGCGCCGTTGCCGGTGCCGGCGGCGTCCAGGCACTTGTTGCCGTAGACCCTGAGCTCGCCGGCGGCGGTGTACGTCCACTGCTGGTTGGTGCCGTTGTGGCAGTCCCACAGGTGGAGCTGGGTGCCGTCGGTGGTGCTGGTGCCGGGCACGTCCAGGCAGCGGCCCGAACCGACGCCCTTGATCTGTCCGGAATCCGCGGGGGGCGTGGTGGAGCCGCCGTTGAGTGCGCTCAGGACGGCGGTGTAGGCGGGCTTCTTGCTGCCGTTGCCGTTGAACAGCAGCGGCGTCTGCTCCGCTCGCCAGGAGTCGGTGTCGCGCACACCCCAGACGGTGATGCCGAGGCAGCGCGGGACGGCCAGGCAGTCGTTGGTCACATTGGCGTAGGTCGAGGCCGGGGCACCCTGGATGTCGAGTTCGGTGATGGCCACGTCGACGCCGAGGGCGGCGAAGTTCTGCAGGGTGGTGCGGAAGTTGCTGTTGTAGGGGCTGCCGTTGTTGAAGTGCGCCTGGAAGCCGACGCAGTCGATCGGCACGCCGCGCTGCTTGAAGTCCCGGACCATGGCGTACATGGCCTGGGTTTTCGCCCAGGTCCAGTTCTCGACGTTGTAGTCGTTGTAGCAGAGCTTGGCGGCCGGGTCGGCGGCACGCGCGGTGCGGAAGGCGACCTCGATCCAGTCGTTGCCGGTGCGTTGCAGGTTGGAGTCGCGCCGGGCTCCCGAACTGCCGTCGGCGAAGGCCTCGTTCACGACGTCCCACTGGGCGATCTTGCCCCTGTAGTGGGCCATCACGCCGTTGATGTGGCCGATCATCGCCTGGCGCAGCGCGCTGCCGCTGAGTCTCTGCATCCAGCCGGGCTGCTGGGAGTGCCAGGCCAGGGTGTGGCCGCGCACCTGCTTGCCGTTCTGCACCGCCCAGTTGTAGACGCGGTCAGCGGCGGTGAAGTTGAACTGGCCCCGCTGCGGTTCGGTGGCGTCGATCTTCATCTCGTTCTCGGCCGTCACCGAGTTGAACTCACGGTTCGCGATCGTCGTGTACGCCGAATCGCCGAGCCTGCCCGAGGCGATGGCGGTGCCGAAGTAGCGGCCGCTCTGCGCCGCCGCGGCGCCGAGCGTGCTCTCGGCGGCGTGTGCCGGCGGCGGCGCCACCAGCGCGGCGACCGCGGCGAGGACGCCGACGACCAGCGTCAGCAGCAGGCCGCGGATTCTCCGGCGGACGACGGGTCCGGGAAGGGCATACGAGCCCATGGCTGTGCCTCCAAGGTAGGTGTCACGGAAGGACTGAAGCGCAGGGGAATGCGTCGTCCGCCCCCACGGACGGCACCCGGTCGGTCGTCGGGTGGCGTACGGCGGGGCGCGGCGGTGTTTCGACACAGGCATGGGGGCACTCCATCGCGGCTCGACCAGGGCGGACCGCCACACGACGGGCGCACCTCTCCGACTGCGCGAAGAGCCAGGATGCGCTGGTGCGAACCTCACCGGAACGTGACGGGGTGGCGCAGGGTGCTGGGGTGCTGGGTGCTCTTGGTGCGCGGATCGGTCGTGCGGCTGTGCGTAGATCTGCCGTGCAGCACAGATGGTTCGACATCTCGAACCAGGGTCGGCGCCTCAGTCAGGATGATTGAGGCGTTGACGATGGCTCGTCAATACTCTCCGCAGAACGAGTTTCGATTCCTCAATCGAAACATTCGAAGCATCCGGGGAGCCGGATCGTCGGCCCGGGGCGTCGCCGGTGGCGGTCGGCGCAGGGCGGAGCGAGACGCTGTTTGTGGACAGATCGGTGACAGGCCTTGACCGGAGGGTCCGGCATTCCTAGCTTGTGGCGTCTGAGCATTCGGGAATTCCTCGAAAGTTTCGCGATTTCCTTGTCCCCGGCAGCTCCGCTCCGCGGTTCCTCGGGTCACCTCACCCCGCCCCCCAAAGGAGGCCCTCTCCGATGTGGTTCAGCCCTCCGTCCCCGGTCCGTCTGAAACGCCTACTCGCCGTCCTTTCGCCCTTGCTGCTCGTGGCCACCTTCCTCGGCGCCCAGCCCGCCGGCGCGGCGACCGTGGACCCCAACGCCTCGTATGTGCTGGTCAACCGCAACAGCGGCAAGGCCCTGGATGTCTACAACATGGCGACCGGCGACGGCGCCCGCATCACCCAGTGGGCCAGGAACGATCAGGCCCAGCAGCAGTGGCAGTTCGTCGATTCCGGGGGTGGGTACTTCCGCATCAAGTCCCGCCACTCGGGCAAGGTGCTGGACGTCCACAACTGGTCCACGGCGAACGGCGGCTCGATCGTCCAGTGGGCCGACCTGAACAGCACCAACCAGCAGTGGCGGCTGGCCGACAGCTCGGACGGCTACGTGCGACTGATCTCGCGCCACAGCAACAAGGCCCTCGAAGTGCAGGGCGCCTCCACCGCCGACAACGCGAACATCGTCCAGTACGACGACTGGGGCGGTACCAACCAGCAGTGGCAGCTCGTCAAGGTCGGCGCCGGCGGCCCCGGCCCGTGCGATCTTCCGTCGACCTACCGTTGGACGTCCACGGGCGCCCTGGCGCAGCCCAAGCCCGGATGGGCCTCCCTCAAGGACTTCACCGTCGCCCCCTACAACGGCAAGCATCTCGTCTACGCGACGACGCACGGCGCCGCGGGAACGGGAGTGGGCTGGCGTTCGATGAACTTCGGTCTGTTCACCAACTGGCCGGAGATGGCCTCGGCCGGCCAGAACGAGATGTCGGCTTCCACCGTCGCGCCCACGCTCTTCTACTTCGCGCCGAAGAACATCTGGGTGCTCGCCTACCAGTGGGGCGGAGGGAGCGCCTTCTCCTACCGGACGTCGAGCGACCCCACCAACCCCAATGGCTGGTCAGCACAGAGGGTGCTCTTCTCCGGAAGCATCACCGGCTCCGGCACCGGCCCGATCGACCAGACGCTGATCGCTGACGGCCAGAACATGTACCTGTTCTTCGCCGGTGACAACGGCAAGATCTACCGGGCCAGCATGCCGATCGGGAACTTCCCGGGCAGTTTCGGCTCGTCCTACACAACGATCATGAGCGATACGGCGGACAATCTGTTCGAAGCCCCGCAGGTCTACAAGCTCCAGGGCCAGAACCGCTACCTCATGATCGTCGAGGCGAGGGGCTCGCAGGGCCGCTACTTCCGCTCGTTCACGGCCACCAGTCTGAACGGCTCGTGGACACCCCAGGCCGCGACCGAGAGCAACCCCTTCGCCGGCAAGGCCAACAGCGGCGCCACCTGGACCAACGACATCAGCCACGGCGAACTGATCCGCACCACCGCCGATCAGACCTTCACCGTCGATCCCTGCAACCTGCAGTTCCTCTACCAGGGACGCAGCCCCAACTCCGGCGGCGAGTACGGCCACTGGCCCTACCGGCCGGGGCTGCTGACACTGCGGCGCTGACGGCGTGGCATGGTCCGGCTCCGTAGGGAGCCGGACCATGGCGGGCCCCGCAGGGAACCGGCGTGGCGGCCTCCACAGGGAACCGGCGTGGCGGGGCTCGGCGGAAGGCCGAGCCCCGCTCGCCGAAGTCGGTCGGCGGCAGGTCCGCGAAGCCTGGCTCAGCCGCCGCGCCGCACCCGGGCCGCCTTGCGGGCCTCCGCGAGCTTGCGGGCCTCGCTGCTCTTGCGGGACGGCCTGCCGCCGGAGCCGCTCTTCGGGTCCTTGGCGCTGCCCAGACCGCGGAACGGGGCGTTGTGGTTCTTGGGGCGGGATGCGGCCGGCCCGCCGTCGAGAGGCTGTCCCGAGGGGGTCCTGGCGCCGGTGATCCGGCTCAACTCCGCCTCGCCGGAGCGCACTTTGGTGACCTTGGGAGCAACACCGGCGTCCGTCATGACCTGGCTCGTCTCGCGGCGCTGTCCCGACAGGGCGAGGGTCACGACGGTGCCGGAGCGGCCGGCCCGAGCCGTGCGGCCCGCGCGGTGCAGGTAGTCCTTGGGGTCGGTGGCCGGGTCGACGTTGACCACGAGATCGAGGTCGTCGACGTGCAGGCCGCGTGCGGCGACGTTCGTCGCCACCAGCGAGGTGACCTGCCCGTTCCTGAACTGGGCGAGGGTCCGGGTGCGCTGCGGCTGGGACTTGCCGCTGTGCAGGGCTGCGGCGGCCACGCCGTTGGCCCGCAGATGCCGTGTGAGCTGGTCGACGCCGTGCTTGGAGTCCAGGAACAGCAGGACGCGCCCGTCGCGGGCGGCGATCTCCGTGGTCACCGCGTACCGGTCCGGGCCGTGTACGACGAAGACGTGGTGCTCGATCGCGGACCCGGCGCTCGACGAGGGATCGACGGAGTGGACGGCCGGATCGCGCAGGTAGCGCTGCACGAGCTCGTCGACGTCACGGTCGAGGGTGGCGGAGAACAGCATCCGCTGCCCGTCCGGACGCACCCGGTCCAGGATCTCGGTGACCTGCGGCAGGAACCCCAGGTCACACATCTGGTCGGCCTCGTCCAGGACCGTGATGCGCACCCGGCCCAGTCGGCAGTCCCTGCGCTCGATGAGGTCGTGCAGCCGGCCGGGCGTGGCGATGACGATCTCGGCGCCGTCCCGCAGCGCGGCGGCCTGCCGTCCGATGGACACACCGCCCACCACGGTCGTGAGCCGCAGCCGCAGCGCCTCGGCGTACGGGGTGAGCGCCTCACCGACCTGCTGCGCCAGCTCCCGGGTGGGCACCAGCACGAGCGCCAGCGGCTCTTTGGGCTGCGCACGCCGCCCTGCCGTCCGGACGAGCATCCCCAGGCCGAAGGCGAGCGTCTTGCCGGACCCGGTACGGCCCCGGCCCAGGACGTCCCGTCCGGCGAGCGCGTTCGGCAGCGCCGCCGCCTGGATGGGGAAGGGCACCGTCACACCGTGCTCGGCGAGCGCCCGCAGAACCGCGGCCGGCAGCCCCAGCCGCGCGAAGGACGTCACCGCGGGCAGCCCCGGAGCGGCGTCTGCCGCCTCGGCCGCATCGTCCTGCCGCCGGACATCGGCACGTGCTGATTCACTGCTCACAGAAAGCCTTCCTCGGAAGAGACCGTACCGAGGAGGGCGCGGCCGGGACCCGGTCACCAGCCAGGGGCACCGGACGGAGCACCCGACGATGCAAACAGCCGAGGCTAGCACGGGGCTCGCCGCCCCGGCCCGCCATGGTCGCCTCACCCACCCCCTGACCGTTTCGGCACGGTGCCCGGACGGCGCCCCGACCGGGCGAGTCGTCGCCGACGCGTGTGCGCACTCGTGAGGCCGGTGGTACGGACGGTGAGCGTCCGGCTTATCCGCTCATGGTTGGGGAACCCAGAAGACGGCACAGAGCACCGCGACAGTCCGGTGCCGGGACGGCCTCGGGAGCAGGCGCCCGGCATCCCTGGGAGTGACCGTGAGCATGGGCATCCACGTGGGAGAGGGGTTCGCGGCGCGTGCCTGCCGCCCGGTCCGGGGATGTCCGGCGCCATCGGCCACCGACGTACCGGGTGCACATCACGCGGGGGCCGCCGTGCCGCGCCGCGGGTGCGCCCGGACAGGGGCGCCGCCTTCGCCCGCATCGCAGTCGTACGACTCGGTTCCCGTCCCTGAGCAGAAGAGCAGAAAGGGTTTCGTCATGCCTCGCAGAACCGTCCGGGTCCTTGCCGGAGGGGGCGCGTCGGTGCACCGGCCGCGCGTGACCGCCGGTCAACGGAAGGGAGGCGGGATGTCATGTGCGGGCTGAGCGGGGAGATTCGCTTCGACGGCGGCCCGGCCGATCTGACGGCCGTCGAGCGCATGAGCGGCCCGCTCGCCGCCCGTGGGCCCGACGGGGAGGGGACCTGGACGCGGGGTGCGATCGCCCTGGGGCACCGGCGGCTGAAGATCATCGACCTGTCGGACCAGGGGGCCCAGCCGATGACCGACGCCAGCGGGCAGGTCACCGGCGTCTTCAACGGCTGTGTGTACAACTACCCGCAACTGCGCGAGGAACTGCGCGGCCTCGGATACCGCTTCACGTCCACCTCGGACACCGAGGTGGTGCTCAACGCCTACCTGGAGTGGGGAACGGCCTGCGTCGAGCACTTCCACGGCATGTTCGCCTTCGCCGTGGTCGAACACCGGACCGGCCGGGTCGTCCTGGCTCGCGACCGGCTCGGGATCAAGCCCCTGTACCTGGCGCGGACGCCGGGCCGGCTGCGGTTCGCGTCGACACTGCCCGCCCTCGTCGCCGCCGGGGACGTGGACACCTCACTCGACCCGGTGGCCCTGCACCACTACCTGAGCTGGCACGCGACGGTCCCGGCGCCGCACACGATTCTCAACGGCGTGCGCAAGCTGCCTCCGGCCACCGTGCGAGTCGTCGAGCCGGACGGCGCCCACCGCGACCACCGCTACTGGCAGCCCTCCTACACGCGTCGGCCCGAGCACGCCGGCATGGGCCCGGACGAGTGGCGTGACGCCGTGCTCGAAGCGCTGCGCACGGCGGTGCGCCGCCGGATGGTGTCCGACGTACCGGTGGGTGTCCTGCTCTCCGGCGGCCTGGACTCCAGCCTCATCGTCGGGCTGCTCGCCGACGAGGGCCAGCACGACCTGAGGACGTTCAGCGTCGGGTTCGAGTCGGAGGGCGGGCAGCAAGGTGACGAGTTCCGGTTCTCTGACCTGGTGGCACGCGAGTTCGGCACCGACCACCGTCGGCTGATGGTTCCCTCCGACCGGGTGTCCACGGCGCTGGACGGTGCGATCGCGGCCATGAGCGAACCGATGATCAGCCACGACGTGGTCGCCTTCCATCTGCTGTCCGAGCAGGTGTCCCGGGAGGTCAAGGTCGTCCAGAGCGGGCAGGGCGCCGACGAGGTCTTCGCCGGTTACCACTGGTATCCGGAACTGGCCGGGGCAGCGCGCGAGGACGAACCCGAGCAGTACGCGGCGACCTACTTCGACCGGCCGCACGCCGACCTCGCCGGCATGCTCCCTCCGGACCTGCTGACCGGGGACGACGTCTCCGGTCGCTTCGTGCGCGAGCACATGGCGGTCCCCGGAGCCGAGACCGCGCTGGACGCGGCCCTGCGACTGGACACGCACGTGATGCTGGTCGACGACCCCGTCAAGCGGGTCGACAACATGACCATGGCCTGGGGCCTGGAGGCCCGGGTGCCGTTCCTCGACCACGAACTGGTGGAACTGGCGGCGGCCTGCCCGCCGGAACTCAAACTGGCCGACGGCGGCAAGGGCGTGCTGAAGGAGGCGGGCCGCAAGCTCCTCCCCCTGGAGGTCGTCGACCGTCCCAAGGGCTACTTCCCGGTTCCGGCCATCACGCATATGGCGGGCCCGGTGCTGGAACGAGTACGGGAGGCGCTCGAGGCACCCGAGGCGAAACGACGCGGCCTGTTCCAGGAGCCGTACGTGGACCGGTTGCTCGCGGCGCCCGACGAGCACCGGACCAAGCGGGGCGCGAACGCCCTGTGGCAGATCGCTTTGCTGGAGATATGGCTGCAGACCCACGGGATCACATGACCGACGGCGAGGGCGTGCGGACGGCGTACGATCCGGCGTCCCCGCTCGCGCGCTCCGGGCGGCCCGGTCCCCCGCCCGGGCCGCCCTCGGACGCCCGGGCGGGAGACCTGTCCGTCGCCGTCCGGGAGGCCGCCCCAGCTCCGGTGCTGCTGCCGGACGCGGGGGGCCCGCAGGACGCGGTCACGCGGCTGCGCGCGCACGGCTGCTGGTACCCCTCCGCGGACGCCGACGGCACCGAGACGGCCTTCATCTGCGACCGGGGCGGCGTGCCCCAGCTCTGGGCCGGTCCCGTCGGCGGCGAGGAGGTGCGTCTGCTCGACTCCGCCCCCGACCCCGTCAAAGAGGTCTCCTGGTCACCGGACGGGCGCTGGATCGCGTACACCACCGCGCCGGGCGGCGGTGAGCACACACGGGTGCTGTGCGTCCGGCCCGACGGCACCGGCCGCCGCATCCTGGCGGGGGCCGATCCGGCCAGTTCCGCCCATCTGGGGTGCTGGGCGCACGACGGCTCGGCCGTCGCCGTCACCGTCGCGGCCCCGTCGGCCACCGCGTCCCCGGGGTTCGCGGGCCGGGCCCTGTCCGGCCACGGCTCGCCGGACGGCCTGCTCGCCGGGGCCCGCCCGGCGGCCGACCGGCCGGATCGGGACGGACATGCGCGGCTCTTGGGCGCGGCCGCGTACGACGGGGCGGCCGTGTACGAAGGGTCTGCCGTGTACGAAGGGTCTGCCGGGGCCGACGCCGCGTCGTCGGCGTACGAAAGCGCCCCGGCGGCGCCGGAAGGGTCACCGGCGGGCCTCTCGGCGGGGGCCCCGGCGGCCCGGCCCGACGGGGGCCTGTCCGTCTACCTGATCGACCCCGACGGCCTGGCGTCCCCCGTGCTGCTGACCGCCGAGACGCACGCCGCCTCCCTGCGGGCGTGCGACCTCAGCCGCGACGGCGCCCTCGTGCTGCTGCGCCGGGGGCCGCGCGGACGCCGGGAGGCGGTCGTGCGGCGCACCGCCGACTCGGTGGCCACCTTCGCGATGCCGGTGGCCGACGGCGACCCGTGGATCGGCCGGTTCTCACCCGAGGGCCGGACGCTGTGGCTGCGCAGCAACGCCGACCGCGAGTACGCGGCGCTCCTCGAAGTCGCTCTGGACGCCGACGGAGGGCCGCGCGGTGTGTCCGTCGTGGCGGAACGCGAGGGAAGCGACCTGGAACTCCTGTCCCTGGCCCACGACGGCCGCACGGCCGCACTGGCGTGGAACGCGCAGGGCGCGAGCGAGCTGGAACTCGTCGAGACCTTTCCGACCGGGCGGACGGCGGACAGCACGGGTCCGGCCAGGCCCCTCGCCCTGCCCCACGAGGTCGTCACGCGCGTGAGTGCCGCCGGTGCCGGGCGGCTGCTGCTCGCGCTGTCCGGGTCGCAGCGCCGGCCGGGCGTCTGGTGGGCCCACGAAGGCGTGTCCCTGCTCCGCACCCCCTGGTCGGCCCGGGACGCGGACGCCGTTCCACCGGGCCGCCCACCGGTACGTCCCGTCCCCCTGCGGCTGACGGCGCGGGACGGACTGCCCCTGAGCGGCTGGTACTACAGGGCGCCGGGACGTTCTCCCGGCGAACCGGCACCCTGCGTGATCCACCTGCACGGGGGCCCGGAGGAACAGGAACGTCCGGTGTTCAACCCGCTCTACCACGAGCTGGCCGGAAGGGGCCTGGACGTCTTCGCCCCCGACGTGCGCGGATCGACGGGGCACGGCCGGTCGTTCGTCGACGCGGACCTCGGCGCGGGCCGCTTCGCCGCGCTGGACGACGTCGCGGACTGCGCGGCCCACGCGGTCATGGCGGGCCCCGCCGATCCGACGCGGCTGGCGGTCATGGGCCGTTCGTACGGCGGCTATCTGACCTTCGCCTCACTCGTGTGGCACCCGGACCTCTTCCGTACCGGCGTCGCGGTGTGCGGCATGTCGGACTTCCTCAGCTTCTTCGCCGGTACGGAACCCTGGATCGCGGAATCGGCGGCGCACAAGTACGGCCACCCGGAGCGCGACCGCGAACTGCTGCGTGCCCTGTCGCCGATGAACCGCGTCGACGCGCTGCGCGCCCCGCTGCTCGCCGTCCACGGTGAACACGACACCAATGTGCCGCCCGGGGAGTCGCAGCAGTTCGTACGGGCCGCGCGCGAACGGGGCGTCCACGCCGAACTCCTGACCCTGCGCGATGAGGGGCACGACTTCCTGCGCGCGGACAACCGGCGGCTGTTCCGCCGTGCCGCCGCGGACTGGCTCGCGCGGCACCTCCACGGGTGAGCCGCGTCCGGGGCGGAGTCACGACCGGTGACGCGGGCCCGGGACGCCGCGCCTCTTGCCCTCGCCCGGGCTCACCTGCCGTGCGCGTGCCTGCGGGGAAGCGGTCCGACACCGGCGTGGCGGCCCGGGCGCGCGGCGGCGTGGCGCTGTCCGGGCCCGGGGCCGTTGCGGGCCGCCAGGGCGTCGGCGACCGCGCCGGTGACGAACGCGTAGACGGTCTTGTGCAGGACGTCCACGACGAGTTCCCCGCGGGGCCAGGTGGGCGGCGGGGCCCCCACGCCGGTGGCGTTCTCCAGGATCTGGTCGTTGGTGAGGCGGACGACGGTGAACTTGGCGGAGGCGAACGGCCCGCGCAGCCCCGACTGGGCCATGACCGACCGCAGCACGCCGAGCAGGGCGGCTTGGCCGAAGTGCATGGCCCAGTTGACCGGCAGCGGCTGGGCGCCGGGACGTTCGGGCAGACCGGTGAGCCGTTGGAGGACCCTGGCCGGCACATGGGAGTCGGGCCGTCCGGTGACCGTCTGCTCGATCTTCTCGCCGAGGGTCATCACGACGCCTCCGGCGGTACCGGCGACCAGACCCTGCCACAGTGCGCGCTTGAGCATGTCGGGGCGGGTACCCGGTAGCACCGTCAGGTCACCTCCGCGTCCGCGACGACGGGCGGCCGGGGGCCCCGCACCACGGCAGGAGGCGATGCCCATGACGAGAGCGGCCCGGTCGACCACCTCCCCGGGCGTCGGGCCCGAACCCGGGAGGTCGATGGCCGTCTGCGCGCTGATCGGGGCGGCCGTGATGGCGGCGGTCGACGAGATCGTCTTCCACCAGCTCCTCGGCTGGCACCACTTCTACGACCGTTCCACCACCCGTGTGGGCCTGCTGTCCGACGGGCTGCTGCACAGTGCCGAGCTGCTGGCCCTGGTCGCCGGTTTTTTCCTCTACGCCGACCTGCGCCGCCGCCGTTCCCTGGTCCGGTCCTCCGCGTGGGCGGGCCTGTTCCTGGGTCTGGGCCTGTTCCAGTTGTTCGACGGGATCGTCGACCACAAACTGCTGCGCTTGCACCAGATCCGCTACGGGGTGGATGTCACGCCGTACGACTGGGCCTGGAACATCGCCGGTCTGCTCCTGCTGCTCGTCGGCGTGGTCATCGCCGTGCGTGCGGGCCGTCGCGACCGAGGCGGAGGCGGCTTCTAGTGGCCGTCGGGCAGCGACCGGCCTCCGCCTGCGCCGCGCGATGCCGAGGAGATCGCCGCCGCGGCCCCGGCCTGCCGCCGCGCCCCGCCGCACACCGGGCGGCACGAGCGAGCGCTGGGCCGGCGCGGTGTCCCCCGCCTGCGCCGAGCGGCGGGCGCCGGGGCGTTCGGCCATGCTGGGCCAGGTGGCACCACCTCCACACAACGCACGACAAGGAGCCCTGTATGCCCACGGACCAGGTCGGACGATTCCTGGCAGCCCTGGACCCGCAGCACCGCGATGACGTCGGCTCCCGGCCGCGCGAGGAGCAGGAACGCCTGGCGGTGGCCTGGGAGCGGGAGCTGGAGGCGGACGACGAGCTCGACACCCTCGACGAGCTGTCACCGCCGGCGGCGGAGGCCGAGGCGGCCCGCCGGGTCCTGGAGCGCGAGACCGACTGAGGCGAACCCCCGCGGACCGCCCCGTCCGCCCCTCGACGCCCCGGGACGTCTCCGCCCGCCCCTGTAGGCGCAACACCGTGGGATGTCGAGCGCCCCGGCAGCCAGACCCTGGTCGCCACCGTCGAGAACGAGATCTCCAACGGCCCGACGCTCCGCTTCCACGACGCCGGAGGAGACCGCTCGCAGACCGCGGCCGCCTGCCGTTTCCCCGGACGCCAGGCGGAGCCGGTGGGGCGTCGGCGGTCGGCGGGACGAGACCGGCCCGGACGATCATGGCAGGGCCGGATCCGGCGCCCGTCCGGCCGGGCCCGTAGCCGCCTTCGGGGGAATCGCGGGCCGGCTCGGCGGTCCGGCGGCCGAGAGGTGGTACGGGCATGAGATGTCGACGCCCCCCGATCCACCCGCCTCGGCCCTGGCACGCCTGAACGACGCCGAGGCGCGCGTGCCGGGCGTGCTGCTGACCGCGGCCGCCTACGCGTGGCGACTCATCGCGGTCGGCATCGTCGTCCGGGTCGCCTTCTCCCTGCTCGGGCAGTTCCACCAGGTCGCCGTCGCCGTCTTCCTCGGTCTCGTCATCACCGCGGTGCTGCGTCCCGTGGCCGGTCTCCTCGCCCGGTACATGCCCCGGCCGCTCGCGGTCGCCGTCGCGCTCATCGGTGGCCTCGTCCTCGTTCTCGGGGCGCTGGCTCTGGTGGGTGAGACCGTGGCGGACCAACGGACCGGGCTGGAGAAGGAGTTCGTGGCGGGGATCGACCGGATCGAGCGGCGGATGGAGGAACCGCCCTTCCGGCTTCCCGCGGACGCGTTCGACGACCTCCAGTCGCGGATCGGCAAGCTCCTGTCGGACCACCGCTCCACCCTCATCAGCACGGCGCTCAGCGGTGCCAGCCGGCTGGTCGAGGTGCTGACCGTGCTCGCGCTGGCCCTGTTCTGCGCGGTCCTCTTCACACACTCCGGCGACAAGCAGTGGCAGTGGCTGTGCGACCAGCTCCCCGACCGGGCCCGGCAGCGGTTCGCGGTCGCGGCCGGGGCCGCCTGGCGGACCTTCACCGGTTACACGCACGGCATCCTGCTGGTGGCGGCGACCAACGCGGTCCTCGTGGGCGTCGCGCTGTTCGCCCTCGGAGTGCCGCTGGCGGTGCCGCTGGCCCTGCTGGAGTTCCTGGCCGCGTTCATCCCCTTGATCGGCTCGCCCATCGCTCTGGCCATCGCCGCGGTCGTCGCGCTGGCGTCGAAGGGGCCGCTCATCGCCCTCGTGGTGGTGGCCCTGATCGTGGTCATCGGCCAGATCGAGGGCCACCTCCTGCACCCCATCGTGATGAGCTGGGCCGTGCGCCTGCACCCGGTGGTGGTCGCCCTGACGGTGGTCGGCGGGGCGGTCGCGGCGGGGGTGATCGGCGCGGTGGTGGCCGTGCCGCTGGTGGCCGTGGTGTGGTCCGTGCACCAGGCGCTGCGGGGAGGGGGTTGAGCCGGCACCCCCTCCCTCCGGGCCCTGAGCAGCGCACCGAGGCACAGCGCGCCGCCCTCGCGCACGCCGTCTCACTCGGCATCGGCACGGTCCACGAGTGCGCCGGGCCCGAGATCTCCTGGCGGCGGAGAACGGCGACCTCTGGGACGAGGAGGCCCTCGATGGGCTCCGACGTGCCCGACCGGTTCACCCTTCCGGCGTCCGCGCCCGGCCTCGCGAAGGATCTGGCCGTCCCGCGCTACGTCCGCAGGCCCGCCGTGGGCGGGCCCCGCCGCACTGATCGCGAGCCGGGTGACGCCCATCCTCCGGTTCGCATCGCGCCCGGCCTCAGCCCCGGCGCCCCGTCGCGGAAGCGAAACCCAGCCAGGTGTGCCGGTTGTTCCACCAGCACCAACCGACCTTGGGGGCGTTGCGCCGCTCGCGGCCGTCCCGGCCGGTGCCGTTGCTGATCCAGATCGCCGGGGTGCGGGCGTCCAGGGTGCCGTTGGGCTTGCGCAGCCGGGAGCCGATGGTCATGAAGCACAGGTTGCGTTCCAGGGCCTCAGGCTGCTGGAGCACCCAGTGGATGCCCTCGGTGAGCACCAGAGGGGTGCGGCCGCCCTCGGTGAGGGCGGGCAGCGCCTCGTCCGGGGACCAGTTGGTCATGTGGTCGCCGCGGTCGACGCCGGTGACGACGTAGAGCGGGGCATCGGGCAGTTCGACGGCGCAGGGGGTGAACTCGTCGACGTCGGGCATGTCGAGGACGACGAAGCCCGGCTTGCCGTCGCGGCGGAGCAGCGGCGCCAGGGCGGAGGCGGGGGCCAGGTCCGGGCGCACGGCCAGCAGCGCACCGTCGCCGTCGGCCCCGGCCCCGGCGGCGAAGGTGCGGATCTCGTCGGCGGACAACCCGGCCCTCTCGTGCACCCCCAACTCGATCAGACGCTCGGCCTGCGTGCTCAGGGCCGGGAGTGCGGGCAGGACGGTGGTCGTGTCGGGCGTGGTGTCGGGCACGATGCTCCCTGGGTCGGCGGCGTGGGCGGATCCGGGCGGGGCGAGGTCAGGCGCGGGTGGATTCGGAGGTGGGTGAACTCAAGGGCAACGCGCCGGTGTTGCGGAACGTTCCCGATCCGCTGTGTCCGTCTTCCCGCCGCCGGACGGGCCGTGGAGTTCCGCACGTCGAGGCGGAGGTCGACGGACCGCTGTTCTGCCCGGACGTCGTCGAGGCCGGGCAGCGGGAGCCGCTGCCCGGCCTCGACGACGTCAGCGTCCCGCCCCGGGGCGGTCCAGGAGAGAGCGGAGGGAGAAGCCGGTCACTTCGCCAGGAAGGCGAGCAGCGCCGAGTTGACCTCCTCCGCGTGGGTCCAGAGCAGGCCGTGCGGGGCGCCCTCGATCTCCACGTAGTCCGCGGCCGGGAGAGCCGTGCGGAACCGGCGCGCGGTCCCCTCCACGGGCAGGATGCGGTCGCCGGTGCCGTGCAGGATCAGCGCGGGCACGTCGATCGCCGGGATGTCGGCGCGGAAGTCGGTGTACCAGGTCGCGGGCGCGGCGGACGCGGCGAAGAATCCTCCGCGCGCGGCGACGTGCCAGCTGTTGCGGACGGCCTCCTCGCTGATGCGGGTGCCGAGGTTCTCGTCGAGGTTGTAGAAGTCCGTGTAGTAGGCGTAGCGGTCGGCCTTCACCGCCGCGACGACCCCGTCGAAGAACTCCTTCGGGGCGACCCCGTCCGGGTTGTCGTCGGACTTGAGCAGGCAGGGTTCCAGGGAGGCGAGGAAGGCGACCTTGGCGACCCGGTCCGAGCCGTACCGGGACACGTACCGGGCGACCTCGCCGGTGCCCATCGAGAACCCGACCAGGACGGCGTCCCGCAGGTCCAGGGTCTCCATCACGGTGTTCAGGTCGGCCGCGAAGGTGTCGTAGTCGTAACCGGTCGTCGGCTGGGCGGACTGCCCGAAGCCGCGCCGGTCGTAGGTGATCACGCGGTAACCGGCGGCGAGCAGCACGGCGCTCTGCCGCTCCCAGGAGTGCCCGTCGAGTGGGAAGCCGTGGATGAGGACGATCGGCTGCCCGGATCCGTGGTCCTCGTAGTACAGGTCGACGGCGGTGGAGTTCTCCTGGCCCACGGTGATGTATGGCATGTGCTGCTTCCTCGCTTCCGAGCGGCTGACGCAAGGGACCCGGCCACGCTAAACCTTCCGGGGGCGTGGCGGCTGCCCCGCAACGCGCCGGTTGTCGACCGGTGGCGCACACGCGGCCGGTGATCCTCCGCGCGTGCCGGCCCGCACCTCCTGCTCCGGCTCCCGGATCGCCGGTGCGAGCCGGTCACTCCGGCAGCGGGCGGTCGTCGACGACGTGCTTCATGACGAGCGTGGAGTTGAGGCGCTGGACGCCGGGGAGCCGGGCGAGTCGCTGGTCGTAGAGCTGCTGGAAGGCACCCAGGTCGGTGGTGGCGACGCGCAGGAGGTAGTCGGGGTCGCCGAACAGGCGCTGGGCCTGGAGCACGTGCGGGACGGCGGCCACGGCCTCTTCGAACGCGGAGACCGTGTCGGCGTCCTCCCAGCGCAGGGTGACGAAGACCAGGGCTTCGAAGGTGAGGCCCACGGCGGCCGGGTCCACCACCGCGCGGTATCCGCGGATCGCGCCCTCGCGTTCGAGATCGCGCAGTCTGCGGTGGCAGGGCGAGACGCTCAGTTTCACGCGGGCGGCCAGTTCGGTCACGGTGAGACGGCCGTCCAACTGCAGCTCAGTAAGAATTTTCCGGTCCAGGGCATCCATGGAGAAGATTCTGCCCCAGATCACGCGATCAAGGAGTAAAGAGGGGAACACCTTCGGCCATATCCGGCTTAGCCTTCCTCTCGCACCACGGCATGTGAGAGGGAACGTTCGATGGACACGACCACGCTGGCGGCCTTCCTGGCGGTGGATCTGCTGCTGATCTTCACCCCCGGCGCGGACTGGGCCTACGCGATCACGGCGGGGCTGCGGGACCGGTCGGTCGTGCCCGCGGTCGCCGGGCTGGTCGCCGGATACGCGGGGTACACCCTGCTCGCGGTCGCGGGGCTGGTGATGATCGTGACGAGCTCGGGGACGCTGCTCACCGCGCTGACCGTGGCCGGATCCGGCTACCTGGTGTGGCTCGGCTGGGGGGTGCTGCGGCAGCCGGCCACCCTGACGGCCGCCGGGGCCGAGCCGGGATCCGGGGGTTCCTCCCGGGTGCGGGCCATGCTCAGGGGCGCGGGTACCAGCGGGCTGAACCCCAAGGCCCTGCTGCTCTACTTCTCCCTGTTCCCGCAGTTCATCGACCCCGCGGGTGCCTGGCCGGTCGCCGGCCAGACCGGCCTGCTCGGCCTGCTGCACATGACCGCCTGCGCAGTCGTCTACCTCACCGTGGGGGTCCTCGCCCGCACGGTCCTGAGGACCAGGCCCTCCGCGGCCCGGGCGGTGACCCGCGCCTCCGGCGTCCTGATGATCGTCATCGGCGGCTACCTGCTGGTGGAACGCCTGGCAGTCTGACGCCCGAGCGGGCCTCTGCCGAGGACGAGCACGTGGGGGGACTCAGCCTCCCGCACCACGGCGACCCCGTCGGAACTCCCGCACCACGGCGACCCCGCCGGAAGGGGAGAGCACGAGCCACTCGTCGGTGCCCGGCCGGACGACCGCGCGGGAACGCGAGGCGGTGGTGTCACCGCGGCGGCGCGGCCAGCGAGGTGCCCGCACGGCGGGCCGCGACGGCGGACCGGACGGTCCTGACGGCCCTGCGGCAGGAGCTGGAGGGGCGCGTTCCGCCCGGCAGGACCCCACCGGGCTGACGCGCCTGGACCTCCGGGTGCACCGCACCGTCCACGTCGCCGCTCACAACCCGTATCCGGAGGACACCCTCGTCCGCCACGACGAACTCGCCACCCGCATCTGGTCCCCGATCCCCGACCGCCTGCCCGACATGGCGGGCCACGTCGACGAGCACGGGCCGCTCATCGAGGCGCTCGTGGCGGGCGAGCCGGAGCAGGCGGCGCGCCTCGCCCGGGGGCACGTCGAGGGTTCGGGCGGGCGATCCGCGCGGTCGTCTGAGCGTCTTCGCCGGTCACCGCGGTGGCGCACGGCAGCCGCGCCGCAGCGGGTCGGTAGCGGGACAATCGGTGCAGGGAATCGTGAGCGGGCAGCGGCAGCACATCCGGAGGCACCGTGGAGGGACGCGTACCGGAGGACTTGGCAGTGGTCGTCGACGCCGGCGGGGCGATCATGGTGTGGAGTGACGGTGCTCGCCGCCTGCTCGGACACGAGCCCGCCGAGATCGTGGGCAGGCCCGTCGGCGACCTGCTCGCCGCCCGGCTCCCGGAGTCCACGCGGCGGCACGCGGCCGAGGGGCGGCGCTGGGCCGGTGAGGTGGCGTTGTGGCACCGGGACGGCAACCGGGTGGTGGTCCGGCTGCAGGGGACGCCGCTGCTGGACGCGGAGGGCAGGCGGCTCTGGCTCGTGACCGGCACCCATCCGGCGTACACGGCCGCGCGGGCCGACCGCGCGACCCTGCCCCTGTGGGACCTCACGCTCTCCCGGCTCCCCGTGCCGGTGGCGGTCTACGACCGGGATGCCCGGCTGGTGGCGGCCAACGAGAGCATGACCGAGGTGATGGGCAGGTCCGAGGAGGAGATGAAGGGCCTGACCCTGTGGGAGATCGAGCCGAACCCGCCCTTCGACGCCTACGACCGCCTCCAGCGGGAGGTGCTGCGCACCGGCGAGATGATCTTCCACGAGGAGCACGGCAAGGCCCCGGGCGAGATCCGGCCGCACGCCTGGTCGATGTTCATGTCGCCGCTGAAGGACGAGACCGGCGCGGTCCTGGGCATGTCGGCGACCGTGTTCGACACGACGGAGCAGTACCGGGCCCGCCGCCGGCTGGCGGTGCTCAACGAGGCCAGTCTGCGGATCGGAAGCACCCTGGACGTGACCCGGACGGCCGAGGAGATGGCCGAGGTGGCCGTCGCCGGGGGGTTCGCGGACTTCGTCACCGTGGATCTGCTGGAGTCCGTCGCCCTGGGCGACGAGCCGGAACCGCTGCCGCCCGACACGCCGGTCACCCTGCGGCGCACCGCGCAGCGGTCGGTTCTGGAGGGCTGCCCGGAGTCGGTGGTGGCCTCGGGCGCCACGACCCGCTACCCGGCGGGGACGCTTCCCCTGCGGACCCTGGCCGCCGGCCGGGGCGCCCGGCACCGGCCGGGGGACCCGGAGCTGCGGGAGTGGCTCACGGCCTCCCCCGGGCGCGCTGAGTCCGTGTCCAGGCACCTGATCCACTCCGTGATGATGGTGCCGCTGCGCGCCCGCGGCGTGACCCTGGGCCTGGTGCACTTCCTGCGCCACCGGACCCCGGACCCGTTCAGCGAGGACGACCTGCTGCTCGCGGAGGACATCGTCGCCAGGGCGGCGGTGAGCGTCGACAACGCCCGTCGCTTCACCCGGGAACGCCGCACGGCCCTGGCGCTCCAGCGCAGCCTGCTTCCCGGCCGGCTCCCGAAGCTCGCGGCGATGGACCTCGCCCACCGCTATCTGCCGACCGGGGCCGGAGCGGACATCGGGGGCGACTGGTTCGACGTCATCCCGCTGTCCGGTGCCCGCGTCGCCCTGGTCGTGGGCGACGTGGTGGGCCACGGCATCCACGCGTCGGCCACGATGGGCCGGCTGCGGACCGCCGTACGGACCCTCGCGGACGTCGATCTCGCCCCCGACGAACTGCTCACCCAGCTGGACGATCTCGTCATCCGCCTCGACCGGGAGGAGGGCCCGGAGGCGCGCGGGGCGGAGGAGGCGTCGGGGCAGGTCGGCGCCACCTGCCTGTACGCCGTGTACGACCCGGTGTCCCGCCGCTGCACCATGGCCCGTGCCGGGCATCCGCCGCCCGCGCTGGTCACACCGGACGGCGACGTACGGTTCCTCGACGTTCCGGCGGGGCCGCCGCTGGGCCTGGGAGGCCTGCCGTTCGAGGCCGTCGAGGTGCAACTGGAGGAGAACAGCCTGCTCGCCCTCTACACCGACGGTCTGATCGGGGCGAGCGGCCACGACATCGAGATCGGCACCGACCTGCTCCGCCGGGCCCTGGGCAGCCCCGCCGCCGCGCTGGAGGAGACCTGTGATCGGGTGCTGAGCACACTGCCGGCCGGCCGGCCCACCGACGACATCGTGCTGATGCTGGCGCGCACGGCCGTGCTCGACGCCGGGAAGGTCCGCACCTGGCAGCTGCCCCCGGACCCCGCGGCCGTGGCCCGGGCCCGCAAGATGGCGGGCGAGCAACTGGCCGAATGGGGTCTGGCCGAGGCGGAGTTCGCCACCGAACTGATCGTCAGCGAGCTGGTCACCAACGCGCTCCGCTACGGCGGCGCCCCCATCGAGCTACGGCTGATCCGCGATGTGACCCTCATCTGCGAGGTGTCCGACGGCAGCAGCACCGCGCCGCATCTGCGCCGGGCCCGGGTCTTCGACGAGGGCGGACGGGGTCTGCTGCTCGTCGCCCAGCTCGCCGAACGGTGGGGCACCCGCCAGACCCCCACGGGCAAGACCATCTGGACGGAACAGGCCTTGCCGACCGGGATGTGAGCCGAGCGCACCGGGTCGGGGGTGTCCGGGTCACGACGGGCATGTTCCCCGGCGTCCGGTACGGGCGCGGTGTCCGGAGCGGCATGCCCGCACGTACGAGGGGTACCCGACGATCTTGCAAGCCGGCCCTCGGGCCGTACGTCGTCGGAAGGAGAGCCGTGTCTGACGAGACGGTGAAGAACGTCTTCGTGATCGGGCTCGACGAGGCCAATCTGCCCACGCTCCAGCAGGTCCCGGGAGCCGACGGGTTGCGCTTCCACCAGCTGCTGACGATCGAGGAACTCCAGGTCGGCGAAGTGCACCTGCCCACGCTGCTCGACAAGGCACAGGGCGTGCTCGACGCGTTCGACGGCAGCATCGACGCGATCGTGGGCTACTGGGACTTCCCGGTCAGCACCCTCGTCCCGATGCTGAGCGAGCGCTACGGCACCCGCAGCACCAGCCTCGAGTCGGTGGTCAAGTGCGAGCACAAGTACTGGAGCCGGCTGGAGCAGCAGAAGGCCACCGACCGGCACCCGCGCTTCGACCAGGTCGACCTGTCGGCCGACCCGCCACGCCCGCCGGAGAACGTGACCTTCCCCATGTGGCTCAAGCCCGCCCTCTCCTATTCCTCCGAGCTCGCCTTCGGAGTGGATGACGAAGAGGAGTTCCGCAAGGCCGTCGCCGAGATCCGCGAGGGCATATCGCGCATCGGCCGCCCCTTCGAGCACATCCTCGAACGCATCGACCTGCCGCCGGAGATGGACGGCGTGGGCGGCCGGGTCTGCCTCGCCGAGGAGGCGATGTCCGGCGTCCAGGTCGCCGTCGAGGGCTACGTCCACCGGGGCGAGGTGACCGTCTACGGGGTCCTGGACTCCATCCAGTACCCCGACTCCCCCTGCTTCCTGCGCCACCAGTACCCCTCGATGCTGCCGCCGCCGGTCATCACACGACTGCACGACGTCAGCGAGCGGGTGATGCGGCAGATCGGGATGGACTCGGCCACCTTCAGCATCGAGTACTTCTACGACCCGCGGACGCAGGAGATCAACCTGCTGGAGATCAACCCCCGGCACTCCCAGTCGCACGCGGAGCTGTTCCAGTACGTCGACGGCGTGCCCAACCACCACTGCATGGTCAGCCTCGCCCTCGGCGAGGACCCGCGCATGCCGCACCGCGAGGGCTCGTACGCGATGGCCGCGAAGTGGTACCACCGCTGGTTCACCGACGGTGTGGTGAACCGGGTGCCGAGTCCGGAGGACGTCGCCCGCATCGAGCGGGAGACCCCGGGCGTGCGCATCGAGGTCATCCCCGCGGCAGGCGAGAGGCTCTCGGATCTTCCCGGGCAGGACAGTTACAGCTACGAACTGGCGCACATCTACACCGGCGGAGCCGACGAGGCGGATCTGCGGAAGAAGTTCGACCACTGCGTGGCCGCCCTGGGCCTCTCCTTCGAGGACGCCCCGTCCGAGGACGACGCCACGCGCAAGTGAGGAGCACGTCACTTCCATGCGTTACGTGACCAACCTGCCGTACGAGACGAAGGAAGAGGAGCACGTCACCATCCCGATGTCCGACGGGGTCCGGCTCTCCGCGCACATCTGGCGCCCCACCTCGTCCGACCAGGAGCCCGTGCCGGCGGTGCTGGAGTACATCCCGTACCGCAAGCGCGACCTGACCGCCGTACGCGACTCGATCCACCACCCCTACCTCGCCGGGCACGGCTACGCCTGCGTCCGTGTCGACCTGCGCGGCACCGGTGACTCGGAGGGCGTGCTGCGCGACGAGTACCTGGAACGGGAGCAGGCTGACGCCGAGGAGGTCCTGGCCTGGCTGGCGGAGCAGCCCTGGTGCGACGGCGGCACGGGCATGATGGGCATCTCCTGGGGCGCGTTCGCGGCGCTCCAGGTGGCGGCCCGCCGGCCGCCGAGCCTGAAGGCCATCGCCATCGCCTCGTTCACCGACGACCGGCACGCCGACGACATGCACTACATGGGCGGCGCCCTGCTGTCGGACAACCTCGCCGAGGCGGGCACCATGTTCGCCTACGGCACCTGCCCGCCCGACCCGTCCGTGGTCGGCGACCGCTGGCGCGAGATGTGGCACGAGCGGCTGGAGAACACCGAGCCCTGGGTCCTGCCATGGCTGCGTCACCAGCGGCGCGACGCCTACTGGCGGCACGCCTCGGTGTGCGAGGACTACTCCGGCGTGCGCTGCCCGGTCCTGGCCTCCAGCGGCTGGGCGGACGGCTACTCCAACGCCGTGACCCGACTGCTCGGCAACCTGGACGTGCCCCGCAAGGGGCTGATCGGGCCCTGGTCGCACAAGTTCCCGCACCTCGGGGAGCCCGGTCCCGCGATCGGCTACCTCCAAGAGCTCGTGCGGTGGTGGGACCACTGGCTCAAGGGCATCGACAACGGCGTCATGGACGGTCCGATGCTCCAGGCGTGGATGCAGGACAGCGTGCCGCCCTCCACCTCCTACGAGGAGCGGCCGGGCCGCTGGGTGGGCGAGCCGGACTGGCCGTCCCCGCACATCCGGCCCGTCGCGCACCCGCTCACCCGGCACACGATCGGGCCGCCGCGGGACACGGCGGCCCAGGTGCCCGAGGGCGGTGAGGCGATGACCGTCCGGTCGCCGCTGTCGGTCGGGCAGTTCGCCGGCAAGTGGGCCTCCTACAACGCGCCGCCGGACCTGCCCTACGACCAGCGGGAGGAGGACGGCGGTTCGCTCGTCTTCGACACCGAGCCGCTGACCGAGCCGGTGGAGATCCTCGGCTCGCCGACCGTGGAACTCGACCTGTCGGTCAGCGAGCCGGTCGCCCTGGTGGCCGCGCGGCTGTCCGACGTGAGCCCCGACGGCGCCGCGACGCGCGTCTCGTACGGCATCCTCAATCTGACCCGGCGTGACAGCACCGAGTCTCCCGAGCCGCTGGAGCCGGGCCGGCGCTACCGGGCCACCCTCCCGCTGAACGGTGTGGCGCAGGCGTTCCCGCCGGGCCACCGCATCCGGCTGTCCCTGTCGACGTCGTACTGGCCGCTGGCCTGGCCGGCGCCCAAGCCGGCCCTGCTCAGCGTCCATGAGCACTCCAGCACGCTCACGCTGCCGGTGCGGCCGGTGGACGAGCCCGACGAGGTGCCCTCGTCCCCCTTCGGCGAGCCCGAGGGCGCTCCCCCGCTCGCCATGACCCAGGTGACGCCCCCGGAGGAGCGCTGGGAGGTCAAGCGGGACCTGATCGGCTACCACTCCGAGCTGGACATCGTGAAGGACCGGGGCACGGTCCGCTTCGAGGACATCGGCCTGGAGGCCGGCCGCCGCGCCCACGAGCGCTACACGGCGGTCGCCGACGATTTCACCTCGGTCGGCGGCGAGACCACCTGGACCATGCGGTTCCGGCGGGACGACTGGGACGCGACCGTGGTCACCCACACCCGGCTCACGTGCGACGAGACGGACTTCTTCGTCGACGCGACCCTCGACGCGTACGAGGCGGACCGGCGGGTCTTCTCCCGCACCTGGAACGAGAAGGTCCCCCGCGACCTGCTGTAGGCCGCTTCATCTCACCCGGGCGGCGCACCAGCGGAAGTGCCCGTCGTGCGGACCCATGCCGAAGAGGTCGTACGTGATGAGGTCCTGGCCCTCTGGTAGAGAGCCAGGACCTCATCGGCATGGCCCGCTTCCCGGGCGAAGAGACGGCTCAACTCGGCTGTGTGATGGGCGGCGTCGGACCCGTACATGTCCCAGACGGCGGCCGTGACCGCCGGTTTCGATCACGTCCGCAAGGGATGGAGAGCGCACCAGATGTGACCTTCCGTGGGGGCGAGGCGGGCGACAACCTACCGGTCCTTCTCCCGACGCGCGACGGCACCACCGTCCGCCATGAAGGACACCTGACCCACCGCCCACATCTGGACGCCCTCATGAGGCCTCGCCTAAGGTGCAGCGGCAAGCGCTTTCTGACCTGCTCATGCCACCCTCCCTGTGCGCGTAGACCCGCCGACGGCCGGACGTTGGAGCCGCCGCGGGGCCGGCGCGGAAAGGCAGTGCCCAGTGCCCCAGAAGCCGTCGGTCCCGTCCGTCACCCGCAAGTCCTTCTTACGGGGCATGGCGGCCGCGGGTGCCGCTCCCCTGCTCCCCGTCACCGCCGCCGAAGCCGCGGCGCCCTCGACCCGCCGCCCGGACTTCCCCCTGCTCCGGGACGGCACCGCCGTGGACGTGTTCGTCGACGCCGCGGACGACGCCGCCGTCGTCCGCGCGGCCGGCGACCTCCAGGCGGACGTGGAGCGGGTCGGCGGCGTGCGACCGGGTCTCCTGCACACCGTGCCGCCCCGCGCCGAATTGCTGGTCCTGGTGGGGACGATCGGCGCGAGCCCGGTGATCGACCGCCTCATCGGGCAGGGACGACTGGACGTCTCCCGGGTGAAGGGCCGCTGGGAGGCATCCGTCACCCAGGTCGTGGACCGCCCGCTGCCCGGCGTGGGACGTGCCCTGGTCATCGCCGGAAGCGACCGCCGCGGCACGGTCTACGGCGTCTACGACACCTCGGAACGCATCGGCGTCTCGCCCTGGTACTGGTGGGCCGACGTTCCGGTGGCCCACCGCGACACGGTGGCGGTCCCGGCCGGCCCCTTCGTCCGTGGGGAACCCGCCGTCCGCTACCGGGGCGTCTTCATCAACGACGAGCAGAACCTCACCACCTGGTCCCACCGCACCCAGGAGCCGGACAAGAACATCGGCCCCAGAACCTACGAGCGGGTCTTCGAGCTGCTGCTGCGCCTCAAGGCCAACTACCTCTGGCCCGCGATGCATCCCTACTCCGACTTCTTCAACAAGCACCGTGAGAATCCCGAACTGGCCGACCGCTACGGCATCGTGGTCGGCTCCAGCCATCCCGAGGCCATGCTGCGCAACGGCGTCCACGAATGGCAGCCGTGGGCGGAGGAGCACCGGGGCGAGGACGGCACGCCGCCCGTCTACGACTACACGGTGAACCCCTCCGTCATCTCCGACTACTGGCGGGCGCGGGCCCGTCAGAACGCCGCCTACGAGAGCAGCTGGACGATCGGCATGCGCGGTCTGCACGACTCCGCGCTGGAGACGAAGCACGCCACCACCGTCCCGGAGAAGGTGCTGGTGATGAACGACATCATCGCCGACCAGCGCCGCATCCTGGCCGACGAGGTGGGCCCGGCGGCCGAGCCGCAGATCTTCATCCCGTACAAGGAGGTCCTGGAACTGTACAACGCGGGCGTCCGGGTCCCCGAGGACGTCACGCTGATCTGGCCGGACGACAACCACGGCAACATGCGCCAGCTCCCGGACGACGCCGAGCGACGCCGCCCCGGCGGCAACGGCATCTACTACCACCTCTCCTACTGGGGACGCCCCCGCAGCTATCTGTGGCTGGACACCACACAGTTGAGCAAGGTGTGGCAGGAGTTGCGCCGGGTCCACGAGCACCAGGCGGACCGCATGTGGATCTTCAACGTCGGTGACATCAAGTCGATCGAGACGGGTCTGTCCTTCTGCCTGGACATGGCCTGGGACGTGGACCGCTGGGGCCCCGAGAACGTCGAGGACTTCCTCGTGGAGTGGGCCGGGCGCCAGTTCGGCCGGAGGTACGGCTCGGAGATCGCCGCCATCCGCACCGAGTACTACCGCCTGGCGGCGGAGCGGCGCCCGGAGTTCATCGACCGGGCGGTCTTCTCGACGGTGCATCACGGTGACGAGGCGGGCCGCCGCATGACGGCTTACGAGCAGTTGCTGGACCGTGCGCGGCGGCTCGGCGCGAAGCTGCCCGAGGCCTACCGGGACGCCTACTACGAGCTGGTCGAATACCCCGTCCACGGTGCCTGGTCGATGAACCTCAAGTACTACTGGGCGGACCGCAACGCCCTCGCCGTCCGGCAGGGCCGGGGGGCGGGCACGAACCGCTTCGCGGACCTGGCCGAGGCGGCACACGCCGAGGAGCAGGCGATCACCCGGCGCTACAACACCGAGGTGGCGGGCGGGAAGTGGGACGGCATCGTCAACCCGTACCCCTCCGAGATCCCGAAGGCGCCGGGCCGCCCGGCCGTGACCAGGATCCCCCGCCGGGAGACAGCGGGCCTGGGCCTCGCCTCCGAGGGCAACGAGACGGGGACCGACCGTCCCTTGTCCTTCTCGTCCTACACCCGCGACCGGCGTTTCGTGGATGTCTTCAACACCGGTTTCGTGCCGTTTGAGTGGCGGGCCGAGCCGAGCGCCCCCTGGGTCAGGCTGAGCACGGCGGGCGGTGCGCTCACCGACCAGATCCGGGTATGGGCCGAGATCGACTGGACGCGGGCGCCGGAGGGCACGCACCGTCCCGTGTTGACCTTCACCGGCGCGGACCGGAGCATCGAGGTGCCGCTGCTGGTGGTCAACGACGGGGAGCGGGCGCGGCGGCGCGTCCGCGGCTTCGTCGAGGCCCACGGCCATGTGTCGATCGACGCCGCCCACTTCGACCGGGAGCTGCCCCGCGGCGGCGCGCGGTGGCGGGTCGTGCACGGGCTGGGCCGGCGTACGGCCGCCGTCGAGGCGGTCCCGACGACGGCACCGCCGATCACCGAGGACCTCGCCGTCCGGTCTCCGGAGCTGCGGTACCGCATCCGCTTCACCACGGCCGGCACGTTCCCGGTGATGGTGTTCCGGCTGCCCTCTCTCGACGAACGCGGCAAGCGGCGCGTCGCGGTCGCCCTCGACGACCAGCCCCCGACGGTCCTGTCGGGTCAGGCGATCGCCACCGGCAACCGGGGCGACGCCTGGGCCCGCAACGTGGAGGAGGGCATCGAGAAGCTGACGGCCCGGGTGACCGTCGCGGAGCCCGGTGAGCATGTCCTGAGGGTGTTCATGGTGGATCCGGGGATGGCGGTGGACCAGATCGTGATCGACACGGGTGGTCTGCCCGCGAGTCATCTCGCGCCTCCGGAGAGCTACCACCGGGTCTTCAATCCCGGCCCCACCGTCGCACCGGGCGTGGCGGCGCAGGACCGATAAGCCGGTCGTCGGCAGTCGTCTGGCCGGCCTCGGACCGCAATTTCATGTCCATGCCAGACGTCTGCCGCGATGCCGTGTTCTTCAGGAGCACTGCCGGGAACACAGTTTTCTGCGTGCGCGGAAAGCAAAAAACCGTCCGCATGCAGCAACCGTGATGCGCCGAACACCCCTCCGTGCATCCGTGCGCCCCTACGGAGAATGGATTCGGCGAGCCGCAAGCAGATTTCACTGGGCAGGACATGAGGCGAGCGTCAATGCGGCGCGATCGCATCAGAATTCTGTGTGCCAACTGAGGCAGGTGGTTTCGATGATCGGCTCCGTTTCCGGGCCAGTCCGGGATTGGACAGTGGGCACTGCTCCAGGCATATTCCCACTCATCGGTCACGGTATCGACTTGGCCCGTCGACCGCTGGCCTTTCTGAATTCTCTGCCCGAACACGGGGATCTGGTCGAGATACGCCTGGGTCCGCAGCGTGCCTGGATGGTGTGTCACCCGGACCTGGTCCACCAGGTGCTCATGGACCCGCGCACCTTCGACAAGGGCGGCCCGCTCTATGACAGGTTACGGACGCTGCTGGGGGACGGCGTCGGCACCTGCCGCCATCGAGATCACCGGCGCCAGCGCAGGCTGCTCCAGCCCGAGTTCCGCAAGGCCCGCGTCGCCGACCACGTGCGCCTGGTGGGCGAGGAAGTGGAGTCGGTGTGCCACGCGTGGCGGGCCGGGCAAGCGGTCGACATCAGCGCGACCATGCTGGACCTGTCCACACGTGTGGTCAGCCGCGTCCTCTTCTCCGACTCGCTCGGCACCGCGACGGCCGCCGAGATGCGGAGGTGCCTGGCCACCGTGGTCCGCGGCATGTTCGTCCGGACGGTGATGCCGGTCGAGGCCTTGTACCGTGTTCCCACGTCGGCGAACCGGCGTTACCGGCATGCTTCCGACCGCCTGCGCGCGATCGTCGACGCGGCCCTCGCCAAGCGTCGGCGAGACCTTCTCCACGACAACCGCGACGACCTGCTCGGAACCCTGCTGGCGGCCACGCGGGCCGACGGCGGCGGAACGCCGATCACCGACCGGGAAGTCCACGGCCAGGTGATGACTCTCATGTTCGCCGGCGCCGAGAGCACCGCGCTGTGCCTCTCCTCCGCCCTGGAACTCCTGGGGCGGCATCCTGAGGAGGAACGCCGCCTGCACTCCGAAGTCGACGCCGTGCTCGCGTCAGGGCGGCCGCCCGGCTCCGACGAACTGCCACGCCTCGTCCGCACCCGGTGCATCCTCACCGAGACCCTTCGCCACCGCCCGCCCGGCTGGCTCTTCACCCGCATCGCCACTCAGGAGACGGAGCTCGCCGGACACCGTCTGCCGAAGGGCGCCACCGTCATGTTCAGCCCCTACCTCCTGCACCACGACCCCACCCTGTTCCCCGACCCCGATCGCTTCCTCCCCGACCGCTGGCTGCCCGGGCAGGCCGTCGCGGTGCCGCCCGGGGCGATGATTCCGTTCGGTGCGGGCAGCCGGAAATGCATCGGAGAGATACTCGCCCTGACGGAGGCCACGGTGGCCGTCGCGTTCATCGCCCGCCACTGGCGGCTGCGTCATCTGCCCGGCCACACCGAACGGCTGCACCCCGCGGCGTCGTTGGGGCCGAGGGGCTTGGTGATGGTCAGTGAACCGCGAGCGGGGCGGCCGGTCGGCACACCGCATCGGGCGGACTCCCGCGTTCCCGGGACAACAGCCGTACCCGTCGTCCACGACTCCCGAACGGCAGGTGGCAACGATGTCCGCGACGCATGAGGAAGTCACGCTGCCCGCGCAGGACGGAATACGGGTCGTCGATCTGAGGGAAATGATCGACGCGAACCTCTACATGCCCTTCCCCTTCCAGCGCAGTCCCCACGCGTCCGAAGCGGCGGCGGGCGTCGAGAAATGGCTGAGCACGTGGGGGCTGACCGACAACCCGGCGGTGGCGGCCATGATCTCCGGTACACGCCCCGCCGAACTCGCGGCCTGCAACAGTCCGACCATGGACCCCGGGCTCCTCCAGATCGTGGCCAACCAGATCGCCTACCAGTTCGTCTACGACGACCGCGCGGAGGACGTCGGCCGGCACACGCCGGGCCGGCTGCTTCCCATGCTGTGCGAGAGCATCGCGATCCTGCGGGACGACCAACCACCCACCACCCCGCTCGGGGCGGCGCTGGCCGACCTCCATCGGCAGGTACGCGAGCGGTGCACACCCGCTCAGGCCGCGCGGTGGGCCTGGAACAGCCGTGAGTACGTCCACGGCCTGCTGTACGAAGCGGTGGCCCAGAACCATCCCGCCACGGTGGGAAGCGGGCTGTGCCGGTCCGTACGCTCCCTCATCGCGGGCGTCGAGCCGTTCTACCCGCTGTGCGAGGCCGCGCAGCCGTGCGAACTGACCCCGGAGGAGATCCATCACCCTGTCATGCGGCGCCTGAGCCGGCTGTCGGCCGACGCGGCGGTGTGGATACCCGACCTCTTCTCCGCGGTGAAGGAACAGCGGGCGGGCGGCCTGATCAACCTCGCCCTCGCCTACCAGCGGACACACCGGTGCTCCTTGCCGACGGCCGTCGCACTCGCCACACGGCACATCAACAGCACGATCCGCGAGTTCGAGCGGCTCTACGGTGAGTTCAGGCCGGAGTTGACCCCGTCCGGAGTCGGCTATGTGGAGGGCATGGCCGGCTGGATCCGCGGTTGCTACTTCTGGTCCCGCACCGTGCCCAGGTACGGGGACGCGTCGGCGGCATCGCCCGTGCTCTGATCCGCTGGCCGACCGGTCGTTTCCACCCCAGGGGTCCCGAGAAGGGCGGAAACACAGCAGACTACCCGAAAGGCTGAGGCTCGAACCGCTCACGCGGGAAGTTCACCCGCTCTGCCTACCTCCACTTCCGACCCGGCCAAGGGGCGTGCACCAAGGCGTACGCTCGCCCCGTCCGGCGGGGAGCAACCACAGGAAGCGGTAGACCACATGGCCCATGGGCTGCGGCAATCGATCAACGAACACCGGCCACTCCTCGAACGTGACGAGGAACTCCGAGCCGGCGACCACGCGTTGGCGCGGCTCCGCGACACGGTCGACGGCGTGCCCCAGGTACCGCGCGGCGGGTTTCTCGCTTTCACCGGTGAGGCCGGGCTGGGCAAGACGACACTCATCGCGGCGGTGCGCGCCCGCGCCGCCGCCCTCGGGTTCACCGTCTTCTCCGGCAAGGGCGGCGAGAACGAGCAGGGGATGGCCTTCCGCGTCGTCCGCCAGGCCATGCAGCCCATCCTGGCCAGGATGAGCGAGACGGAGCGCCGGGCTTTCCTGAGCAGCTGGTACGACATCGTCGGCGCCGCGCTCGGTCTCGAGGCGACGGACCCCGCTCGGATCCCGGACCCGACCGGAGTACGCGACGGCCTCGACTGGGTCATGACGCGCCTCACGATGTTGAACTCGCCTGTCGTGCTGCTCCTGGACGACCTGCACTGGGCCGATGCCGAATCCCTCGACTGGCTCGCCTCCTTCGCGCCCCGGGTCGCGAACCTCCCGCTGCTGATCGTCGTCGGCTACCGGCCCGACGAACTTCCGTCCGACGCGACCTCTTTCCGCACGCTCGTCGAGCGCCACGAGCAGCGCCCGCACGTGCTGTCTCCGCTCGGTGAGGCCGGTGTGGCGCGGATCATCAGAGACGAAGTGGGTGAGGAAGCCGAGGCCGAGTTCTGCGGCGCGTGCTGGACGGTCACCAACGGAAGCCCCTTCGAGGCCGTCGAACTGGCCATCCGGCTCCGTGAGCGGAAGGTGAGGGGCACCCAGGAGGAGTTGCCCGTGATGCGGGACCTCGCCGCCGCGGTCAAGGGCCCCGGCCTGATCGAGCGCCTCAAACGCCTCGGCCCGGGCACCGTCCGCTTCGCGTGGGCCGGCGCTGTCCTGGGTGGGCCCTTCTCACCTGAGGTCGCGGCCGACCTCGCGGTGGTCGGCAGGGAGGAGGCCCTCGAGGCGGCCGAGAAGCTGCGCGTCCGCCGCATCCTCGCGGACGCCGACGAGCCCGCGGGCAACCTGGAGTTCGTCCACCCGCAGATCGCCACGACGATCTACCGTGACATCCCACCGGCCCTGCGCGTCGGCATGCACAATGCGGCCGCCCATGCCGCCCAGGCGGTCGGGGCCGACCCCACTGTCGCCGCCCGGCACCTGCTGGAGGTTCCCTGCGACGGCCGGCCCGAGGCGGTCGCGTGCCTGCGCGCCGCCGCGCGTGAGTACCTGCGCGCCGGGGCCCCGGAGGCCGCCCGGCGCGTGCTGACCCGGGCGCTGCGGGAACCGCCCCCTGCCGAGGACCGCGCCGCCCTTCTCCACGAGCTGGCCTGCTCCACTTTCCTGATCGAGCCCACGGCCACGGTCAGGCATCTCCGGGAGGCGCTGACGGAGCCGGGAATCGGTCCCGACCTGCGCGCCGCCATCGTCTACCGGCTGACCCAGGCGCTGGCCCACACCGACCGGATGACCGAGGCCGCGTCCGTGGCCGCCGACGAGGCGCGGCGCGCCACCAACGCGCGCGTCAAACTGCGCATGCAGGCCGATCACTTCGTATGGAGCGCGTTCCGCGCCGACGAGCCCGACTCGTCCGCCCGCTCGCGGCGGCTGGCGCGGCTGGCCGACAAGCTTCCCGGCCGCAGTCTGGAGGAGCGCTACATCCTCGGGCTGCGGGCGTGGGACGCCCTCGTGCGCGGCGAGCCGCGGCAGACCGCCCTCGGGTATGCCGAGGAGGCACTGCGCGGCGGTATGAGCTGGACCGACGAGAATCGCGGCTTCGAGGTGCCCGCGGCGGTCGCCCTGCTGTTCATGTACTGCGACCAGCCACGGCGGGCCGAGGAACTCTTCGCCGAAGGCATGGCCGAGTGCGAGCACATGGGGTGGCGCGGCTCCCATCTGGCGCAGGGACAGACGCTGCTGGGTTACATCCGCTACCGCCGCGGATTCCTGCCCGAGGCGGAAGAACTCGTCCGGGCCGGGCTGCACACGGCCGAGCGCGTCGAAGGGGCGGTGCCCGCCCAGTGGTTCGCCATCGGCATTCTCATCCAGACCCTGCTGGCCCGTGGGCGCACCGGTGACGCGCGCCGACTCGCCGACAGCTACCACTACGGCGACGTGGTCCCCAACGCCGTCATCTTCCCCGATCCCCGCACTTTGTACGCCGACCTGCTCCTGGCGGAGGGGCGACTCACGCAGGCGGCGCGGCTGTTGTCCAAGGTCGGGGACTGGCTGGAGGGGCGGGACTGGCGCAACCCCGCCTGGTGCCCCTGGCAGCTGGGACTGGCCTCGGCCCTGGCCCGCACCGCCCCTGACGAGGCGGCCCGCCATGCCCGGGACGCCGTCAAGCGCGCCCGGGACTTCGGTGCCGCGTCCGCGATCGGCCAGGCGCTGCACGTCCAGGCGGAGGTGACGGGCGGGCAGGCCGCACTCGATCTGCACACGCAGGCCGTGGACCATCTGGAGCGGTCGCCCGCCGCGTACGAACTGGCCCGTGCCCTGGTGGGCCACGGCGCCGCTCTGGCCCGCAACGGTCGTCTGCACGACGCCGCCGACCGGCTCTACCAGGGCCTGGAGGGTGCGGTGCACTGTGGCGCCGAGGGCCTGGCCGCCCGGGCCAGGCGGGAACTCTCCGCGGCGGGGCTGCGCCCGCTGCCCCTGCGGTACGCGCAGACGGACTTGCTGACGGCCCAGGAACGCAGGGCCGCCGAGATGACGGCCCTGGGCCACCCGGTATCGGTGGTGGCGAAGGACCTGCGGCTCACCGAGCAGGGCGTACGGCAACTGCTGTCCGCCGTGTACCGAAAACTCGGCACGGACGCATCCGGACTCCCCGAGGCCCTGTCGAGCGATCCCCGACACGAGCGGTGACGGCCGGGAGCCCGGCCATCCACCCCCGGGCAGCCATGGGCGGGTTAGCGGCGTCAACCGGCTGTGCGGCGATCGAACCACCTCAGCGGCCCTCCCCCTCCCCTCCCCCTTCCATTCCGTACCGTTCCGCTGTCTTGACGCTGAACCGTTTCACTGCTTCCCTCGAAAGGCTGCCGATGGGAGCGCTCCCACTCCACCCCACGTGAAGGGAACCCCGTGCAGACCATCCCCCACACCTTCCCGAGACGTTTCCTGCCGACCCTGCTGGCGGCCGCGCTCATGGCCTGTCCGCTGTCCTGGGCCGACGGCTCGCCCGCGCAGGCCGCCCTCGGCGGTACCGCCACGGCGAAGGCGGCCGCCCCCGGGCAGCCCGGTGACCCGAACATCAAGTTCGTCGGCCGCTGGGACACCACCAGCTCCGCCGCCGCCTACACCCCCTACTGGGCGGGCGCGTACTACCGGGCCGGCTTCACCGGCCGCACGGTCAAGCTGAAACAGCGGGGCACGATCGACCTGTGGGCGCGGATCGACAACGGCCCCGTGAGGTTCTACGACGACGTCAAGGGGACGGTGAACCTGACCCCGACGGCCCTGTCCCCCGGCAACCACACCCTCCAGGTCAACTACCAGGTGGTGGCCGGGTCGTACCGGGGGGACGCCGTCTTCCAGGGACTGGTCCTGGACAGCGGCGCGACGACCTTCGCCCCACCGGCCCCGGCGAAACTGGTCGAGTTCGTCGGCGACTCCATCACCGTGGGCACGACGAGCTCGCAGAACGCCCGTACCGCGTACGGCTGGCTGATCGGCGAGCGGCTCGGCGTCGAGCACACGCGGATCGCCCAGGGCGGGGCGTGCCTGGTGGCCGCGGCGGACGGATGCGTGGGGCTGGAGCGGCAGTTCACCAAGCTCAACCCGAACGCGGCGACGCCCGACTGGAACTTCTCGCGCTACCGGGCCGACGCGGTCGTCATCAACCTCGGCACCAACGACGTCGGACACGGGGTGTCTTCGGCACAGTTCCAGTCGGCGTACAGCAGTCTGCTGCGCAAGGTCCGGTCCGCGTATCCGCAGGCGTGGATCTTCGCGCTCGAGACGTTCCGCGGGCGGTTCGTCCCGCAGACCGAGGCCGCGGTGAAGGCCGCCGTCGCCGGTGGTGACGCGCGGGTCTCCTTCGTCGACACCACGGGCTGGCTGGGGTCGGGCGACCTGACGGACTCGGTGCATCCCAACGACCGGGGGCACCGGGTCATCGCCGACCGGCTGGCGCCGGTCATCGCGGCGCGGATCGGGTCGTAGCGGCCCTGAAGGGTGCGGGGGCGGGCCTCACATCGCACCGGGGCCCGCTCCTCCCTTGAGGCGTTCGAGGTCCGAGGGCCGGACCTGGATGACGACCAGGGCGATCAGCGCGGCGACGACGGCGAAGACCGCCGCCATGATGAAGGCGGCCGAGACGCCGGCGGTGAGGATCTCGTCGGACCAGGGTTTGGGCAGTTGCTCGGTGCGTTGGAACCGGATTCGCTCGGCCGGGCTCGCCTGCCGGAGGAAGTCCGGAACCTGCTTGTCCGCCGCGTTGATGCTGGCCGTGCCGTACATCGTGACCAGGATGGACAGGCCGAGAGAGCCGCCGACCTGCTGGGTGGCGTTGAGGAGCCCGGAGGCCGCGCCGGTCTCCGGGGTCGGCACGTTGGACAGCGCCATGAGAGTCAGGGACACGAACTCCATGCCCATGCCCAGACTGAAGACGAGCATCGGACCGAGGACGCTGCCCGCGTAGGTGGAGTGCACGTCGGTCAGGGTCAGCCAGGTCAGGCCCACCGCCGCCAGGATCGCGCCCACCACCATGAACGGCTTGGGACCGTAGACGGGCAGGAACCGCGAGGCCAGTCCGGCGCCGACGGCGATGACCGCGCTGACCGGCAGGAAGGCGAGGCCGGCCTGCAGAGGGCTGAACTCCAGCACGTTCTGCACGAAGAGGGTGAGGAAGAAGAACATGCCGAAGATGGCGGCGGCCAGGCACAGCATGATGCCGTAGGTGCCCGCGCGGTTGCGGTCGGCGAACATGTGCAGCGGTGTGATGGGCTGTTTCGAACGCCGCTCGATCGCGATGAAGACCGCCAGGATCACGACCGCTCCGGCGAACGAGACGAGCGTGAGCGGGTCCCGCCAGCCCTCCTGCGCGGCTCTGATGAAGCCGTAGACGAGCAGCACCATGCCCACGGTGGAGGTGAGGGCGCCGGTGACGTCGAAGCGCCCGGGGTGGCGTTCGGACTCCCTGATGTAGCGCGGTGTGGCGAGCACGATGAGCAGGCCGATGGGCACGTTGACGAACAGCACCCACCGCCAGTTCAGCCACTCCACCAGCATGCCGCCGGCGAGCAGGCCGATCGCGCCGCCGCCGGCCGAGACCGCGGCGAAGACCCCGAAGGCGCGGTTGCGTTCCGGTCCCTCGCGGAAGGTGGTGCTGATCAGGGCGAGGGCGGTCGGGGAGGCGATGGCGCCACCGACGCCCTGCAGGGCGCGGGCGCCGAGGAGTTGACCGGCGTTCTGGGCGAATCCGCCGAGCAGGGAGGCGAGTACGAAGAGCAGCACGCCGAAGACGAAGACCCGCCGCCGTCCCAGGATGTCTCCGGCCCGGCCGCCGAGCAGGAGCAGACCGCCGAAGGTGAGGGTGTAGGCGTTGACCACCCAGGACAGGCTCGTGGTGGAGAACTCCAGTGAGTTCTGGATGTGCGGCAGCGCGATGTTCACGATGGTGATGTCGAGGACCACCATCAACTGGCAGGAGGCGATGACGAGCAGCGCCATCGCGTTTCCGCCACCACCGGGCTTCTTGGTGGTGGTCGCCTGTGGTGAAGCCGGCTGCGGGCTGCTGCCTGCGGTGTCCACCGTTCGACGGTACGCCCGGCTCTCCTGACCCACCACTCGATCACCGACGGCCTCCACGGGCGCCTCGCGGGGGCCGGCGGCCGGGTGCGCGGGGCGACCGGTCGGGCTGTGGCCCGGACTGAAACGCGCGAGGCCCTGCCTCCCCCGCGCCAGGCCCGGCGTCCCCGCCGCAAGCCCTTCGTCCGTCCCCTGGCAGGGGAACGGCCGGGCAGGTCATCGAGGTGTACCTGCCCGGCCCTCGCGGGCGCTCGCGCCCTGCCCCGGGATCTGCCACGAGCATCTCACCGCGGGTGCGCCGCCCACCAGCGCCGTTTGTCATGTGTGCGGCGTGGAAGCGTCATCCCGGGGCCGTGAGCAACGCCGATGCGCGATGGGCGTCGGCTCGGTCCCCGCAGGTCAGCGGCCGCCGCGGATGAGGCCCGTCAGATAGCGCCACAGCGAGGAGCGCTGGCGGGCGGTGGGGTCGGGCAGGACCTCCTCGGCCACCCCCGGCGCGGGCTCCTCCGCCCACGGCCGCGGCGGCGGCGCGGAGGCCAGTTCGTACCGCACGGGCAGGGAGCGCAGGCCCCGCATGAACGGCGAGGAACGCCACGGCAGTTGGTCGGCGGGCAGGGCGAGATCGAGGTGGTCGAACCGCTCGAACAGGCGCCCGACGCCGGCTGCCGCGACCGTCGAGGCGAGCTCTCGCGCCGGGCACTGGCGCGGCCCGGCGCCCCAGGACAGGTGGGCCCGCGTGCTGATGGCGGTGCCCGAGGCGACATGGTCGGCGAAGAGGGGATCGGCGTGGGCGGCGCCCGGGGAGACCCACACCGGGTCGCCGGCCCGGATGGTGTAGTCGCCGAGCGGGGTGTCCCGGGCCGCGAAGCGCGGGACGAAGTTGACCAGCGGCGGCTTGCGCATCACCACCCGGTTCATGGTCTCCCTGACCATCCCGGCGGACAGGCTGGCGCGCACGCTGCCCTCGCCCGAGATGACCTCCACCACGGTGTTGGAGATGAGGATGCCGACGTGGTCGGAGGTCATGCCCAGCAGCATGAACAGCTCACGGGCGAGATGGTCGAGCGACAGGTCCGGGTGGGCGGCCAGCAGGTACGAGGGAAAGTCGTCGCCCGGCTTCTGCAGCTTCAGCGCGGCCAGTTCGGCCAGCGTGGCCAGCAGGCGCTCCAGCGCGGCCTCGGCGTCGGGGCCCGCGTCGAGCACGCGCCACATGTCCATCAGCGCGTCGTCGCCCTGCGAGCCGGGGAAGCCCAGCAGATGGCTGGCCACCATCAGCGGAAGCGGCCGGGAGAACTGGGCGGACAGGTCCGCGACGCCGGTCTTGCCGCCCTGCCCGATGAGGGTGATCAGTTCGTCGGCGTAGGCGGTGACGGCGGCCTTCAGACGCTTGGCCTGGGGGTGGCGGGCGTCCTGGAAGGGCTTGAGGGCGACGTCCCAGGCGGTGCGCAGCGGCCGGTAGTCGGCGCCGCCCTGGATCAGGATGTGGTTGACCTCCAGGGAGGGGCCGAGTGGCCAGTCGGCCGGCACCCGTCCCTCGGAGCGGGCCCGCCAGTTCTCCAGGCCCTTGGGCCAGCCGTCGTCGTCCTGGAGCACCTGGAGCGACTCGCGGTAGCCGAGGACGAGCCAGGCGGGCACCCCCAGCAGGTCGACCGGCGCGACCGGCCCGTGCTGCTGGCGCAGCCGCTCGTACACGAGCGCGGGACGCGTCTCGTAGTCCCTGGTCAGCAGTGGTTCGGGACTGAGGGTCTCCAGCCTCGTGTCGTCCAGGTCCACGGATGCGCCGTCACCCCACTGGGATTCCATCGTCTTGCCACCCTCCGACACGCCCTGTACCGGCGCACCATCAATCGGTAGCCGGAAACGGTGGGGACCCTACCCCAGGCCGAACCCACGGGTAACGACGGGGGGCGGGGGACGAGGGCGCCACCGGCGGCGGGTCAGGCCGCCGTGTAACCGAGTTGGCGGCGCATGTAGGGCGTCATGAGGCTCTTCGCCTTGGCCAGGGTGGTGGTGCGGCTGCCGAGCACGGCGGACTCGCCGCCCGGCACGGGCAGCACGGTCAGTCCGTCGGCGGAGCCGAACGGCACGATGAGCGGGATGCGCCGGATCGGGCGGTACGGGCGCGGTTCCCTGCGGTGCTTGCCGGAACTCCTCAGGTGGGCGCGGATGTTGTGGGCGGCGATGTCCGCCTGGGCGAGGGCGGCCGGGGTGATCTTGAGTTCGCTGACGTCGTTCACGTCGCCGACGGCGAACACGTCCGGCCTGCCCTCCACTCGGAGTGTCCGGTCGACCTTCACCCGTCCGGCACCGTTGAGCCAGTCGCCGTGCCCGGCCAGTCGCAGCCAGAGCGTGTTGGGGGTGGTGCCCGTCGCCCAGAAGCTCAGGTCGGCCTCGATGACCGTGCCGCGGGCGTCGCGGTAGGTGCCGTAGTCGTTGCCGGGCGACATGAAGGAGTCGAGCCGTACCTCGATGTCGTGGGATTCCAGCCAGGCCAGCGCCTTGCGGCCCGGGCGCGGGCTGCCGGTGGAGTCGAGCAGCGCGGGCCCGGAGTGGGCGAGGGTGACCCGGGCGTTCGGGCGGGCGAGGCGGATCTCGGCGCTGAGCTCGACTCCGCCGGGGCCGCCACCGACGACCAGGACGTGCCCGGCCGTGGCGATGTCGCGCTGGTGCTCGGCGAACGACTTGGCCGCTTCCCCGGTGGTGGTGCCGGTAAAGCGGGCCGGTTCGGGGTAGTCGGCGCCGGTGGCGATCACGACCACGTCGTACGGCAGCCGCTCACCGGCGGCGAGGACGACCTGCCGTTCGGCGGTGTCGACGCGGACGGCCTTGCCGGTGACCACCCGGCCGTGGCGCAGCAGCCGGTCGTAGGGGATGAAGGGCGTGTGGGTCCACTCGGGGTGCACTCCGGCGCGCAGGGAGGCGATGCGGTGGAAGAAGACCTCCTTGCGGTCCACCAGGGTGACCCGGGCTGTGTCGTCGAGCCGCCTGGCCAGCCGGACACCGGCGTACCCGCCGCCTATCACCACTACGTCGCCGTCGTACACACCGAGTCTCCTGTGCCGGGGTGGGGGAACGAGGGCCGCCGCGGACGGGCCCCGCTCGGTTCGACCCACGGCGGCCACTCGACTGACGCGACAGTAGCGCTTGAAAGCTAAAGGGATTCCGGGGTTCCGTGCATGTTCCGTGAAGGGATCGGCACCTCAGCGGCCGTCACTTCCCCCAGATCTTCCGGTACGCCTCCCGGTAGCCCGACGGGTTCCAGGTGGTGGCGCCCTCGCTGTTGGCGGCCGTGGCGATGTGCACCGGCGCCACGTATCCGCTGTGGGGACGGCCGGAGAAGGCGCGGTTGAACTCGTCGACGATCTGCCAGCCCTGGAGGTTCAGCGGCTCGGGCACGGTGGCGGCTTGGTACTGCTTGTTGTTGATGCGCTGGAAGGCGGACGGGTCGCCGTCGCCGGCCCCGATGTTGAAGGGCGGGCCGGAGCCCTTCTTGCCGGCGGCGCGGAAGGCGGGGGCGGCGTCGGCGAAGTACAGGTCGTTGATGGCCACGGAGTGGGTCCAGCGGTCCCCGAAGCGGGACAGCAGGGAGGAGACCTCCCGGGGGGTGCGGCTGCTGGCGTCGGGAATGGGGATGTTCTCCACCGAGAGCAGCCGCACCCCCTGACACGTCGCCAGTTCCTCGCGGATCAGGTCGGACTTGTAACGCGCGAAGGGGATCGAGGCGTCGGTGATGAGGACGGCCCCGGCGCGGCCCTCCGAGTCGGCGATGATCCACTGCGCGCTGATGCGGGCCACGTCCTGGACGCGGGTGGTGACGTTGGTGAAGAGGTCGGGCTGCCGGCTGGGGCCGGGCTCGGGGACCGCGTGCCAGCCGACGAGCGGGATGCCCTGTGCGTTGGCCCGGGCGGCCTGCCGGGCCGTCGAGTCGGGGTCGAACCCGCCGATGACGATGCCCGAGGGCCGCAGCGCCACGGCTTCGCTCATGGCCGCCTGAATGCCGGCCGGGGTGCCGCCGCCGTCGATGACCCGGACGTTCCAGCCGAGGGCCCGCGCGCCGTCCCGCACCCCGTTGGCGGCGCCCGCGACGCCGGGGTTGGTCATGGTCTGGGCGACGTAGACGATCGTCCTGCCGGACACCGCCTCGGGGCCGCTGGTGGGCCCTCCCCAGGGAATGTCGGTCCGCTGCGCCCGTGTGACGGATTCCTGGGCCCGGGCGTGGACGGCGGGGCAGCCGTTCGGTCCCGTCGCGGTCGCCTCCGCGCTGTCGGAGGAACCGCGTTCGCAGCCGACGAGAGCGGCGGCCGTGGCCAGCAGGACGCAGGAGGCGAGCCGCGCGGTGCGGGCTGCGGGGGCGGCCTTGCGGATGCGGTGCACGGGAACTCCAGTGAGGCGATCGACGCGGCGGGCGCGAGGAGGGGTTCAGGGCGGTGACGTCCCGGTCTCCGGCGCCGGGGAGGACGGGGGCGGGGGCGGCGCGGCGGGCGCGTCGCGGGCCGGGCCGCCGCGCAGCCGCCGACGGGCCGCGTAGCCGGCCAGGCCCACGGCGACGAGCAGGGTGCCGCCGTTGAACAGCGGGACCGTCCAGAACTCGGCGCCCAGCTGGGCGATGCCGGTGAGGCCGACGGCGAGGACGGCGACGGCGACGACGGTGCCGAGGGCGTTGGGCCGGCCGGGCTTGATCGCCGTGGAGCCGAGGAGGGCGCCGACGAAGGCGGGCAGCAGGTAGTCGAGACCCACGCTGGGGTTGCCGATCTGCTGCTGGGCGGCGAGCAGCACACCGGCGAAGCCGACGATCAGGCCCGAGGCGGCGAACGCGTAGACGGTGTACCTGCGGGTCGGGATGCCCACGAGACCGGCCGCGCGCGGGTTCGATCCGACGACGTACAGGTACCGGCCGAGGGGCAGCCGCTCCAGCACCAGCCAGAGGACGGCCGCGAGGGCGAGCACGTAGAAGGCGGGGACCGGGAGGCCGAGGAACGAGGAGTCGTAGAGGTCGGTGAACGCGGGTGGCAGGCCCTGCGGGCCGGGGACGATCCGGCCGCCGTCGGTGATCCAGCCGGTCACGGCGTACATCATGCTGCCGGTGCCGAGGGTGGCGATGAAGGAGTCGATCCGGCCGAACTCGACGACGACGCCGTTGAGGACGCCCACGGCCAGTCCTCCGGCCAGCACGGTGAGACAGGCGAGTGGCCAGGGCCAGCCCTCCTCGACGACGAGCCACAGCACCATCACATGGGCCAGGCCGAGGCCGTAGCCGATGGAGAGGTCGAACGCGCCGGTGACGATGGGCACCATGGCGGCGAGCGCGAGGACCGCCGGGATCGACTGGTTGGACAGGATCGAGTCGACGGTGTCGAGCGTGGGGAAGGTGTCCGGCAGGGCGAGGGAGAAGACCAGATAGAGCAGGGCCGTGAGGACGAGCAGGCCGTAAGCGCCGACGAGATGGCCGCCGGGGCGGTGCCGGGGCCGGGGCGGCGGCGTCACGGGTGCCCGGCCGTGGACGGGGGCAGGGCCGAGGCCGCCCGGGTGAGTCCGGCGACGGTGAGGGCGGGGCCGCTCAGCTCCGCCGTCACGGCACCGCGCACGAAGACCAGCGTGCGCCGGCAAAGACCCGCGACTTCCTCGAAGTCGGTGGACAGCAGCAGGACCGCGAGGCCCGCCCCAAGTGCCTCCTGGAGCAGACGGTGGATCGCGGCCTTGGCGCCGACGTCGACGCTCGCGGTCGGCTCCTCCAGGATCAGCAGCCGCAGCTCCGCCCGCAGCCAGCGGCCGATCATGACCTTCTGCTGGTTGCCCCCGGACAGCGTGGCGATGGGGATCTCGGTGTCCCGGGGGCGCACCGCGAACCGTTCGATCAGTGCCGCGGCCCGAGCCCGTTCGCCGCGGGGGCCGATCCAGCGCGGTGTGCGCGGGCCTCCGGCGCGGGGGTTGGCCAGGAGGTTCTCCCGCACGGTCAGCTCGGTGAGGCAGCCCTCCCGCAGCCGGTCGCCCGGTACCAGGCCGACTCCGAGGCCGACGGCCTCCGCGACGGTGCGGGGGCGGTACGGCCGCCCGTGCAACACGGCCTGCCCGCCCAGGAGGGGGCGGGCGCCGGCGAGGGCGCGGCCCAGGTCCATGTGCCCGGCTCCGGAGAGGCCGACCAGGCCGAGGACCTCCCCGGCTGCCACTTCGAGGCTGACGGGCCCGGTGCCGGGCGTGCGCACGCCGTCGAGGGTCAGGGCGGGCGGCGCGCCGGCCGCGGGTGCGGCGGTGCGGTGCGGGACCGGTTCGTCCACCTCTCCCACGATGTCGTGGACCAGCCGGGCCGGGCTGCGGTCCGCCAGCGGGCCGTGGCTGACGAGACGGCCGTCGCGCAGGACGGCGAAGGCGTCGGCGACCCGGTAGACCTCGTCCAGGCGGTGGCTGACGTAGAGGATGGCATGCCCTCGGTAGCGCAGTTCGTGCAGGACGCGGAAGAGCCGGGCGCTGTCCGCGGCGGGCAGGCGGGCGGTCGGCTCGTCGAGGACGACGACGCGTGCGCGTGCCGCCAGGGCCCGGGCGATGGCGACCAGCGAGCGGTCGGCCGGCGTGAGTGCGGAGACCGGGGCGCCGGGGTCGACTCGGGCGGCGACGGTCCGCAGGGCGTCGGCGCAGCGCTCCCGGGTGCGCCGCCAGGAAATCAGCCCGCTCCGGCGCGCGTACCCGGTGGTCAGGGCGAGGTTCTCGGCGACCGTCATCCACTCCACGAGCCCGAGGTCCTGATGGATGAAGGACATGCTCCGGGTGGCGGCCGGGCTGCCGAGAGGCTCCCCGGCGACGGTGATCTGTCCCGCGTCGGCGTGGTGGACTCCAGCGAGGATCTTGATGAGGGTGGACTTCCCGGCGCCGTTGGGCCCGAGCAGGGCGAGGACGCTGCCGGGGTGGACGTCCAGATCGACCCCGGCCAGCGCGACGGTGCCGCCGAACCGTTTGCTGAGCCCGCGAATACGGACCAGGGGTTCCGGCCCGAAGGGCGAAGCCGCCTTCGTCGGCCTGTCGGGAGCGTCACGCACCTCATCAAATTACAGCATTTCGGGCACCTTCAGGGTCGATGTGGCGCCGATGGAGCACGCCTTCCCGGGCGAGAGCGGGCCGGCGCGGGCCTGTGGCCGCCTCACGCCGCGTCGAGCCCGCACTCGGCCCAGATGACCTTTCCCTCCGGCAGATAGCGCGTGCCCCAGCTCTGCGAGAGCTGCGCCACGAGGAACAGACCGCGACCGCCCTCGTCGGTGCTGGCCGCCCGGCGCAGGTGCGGGGCGGTGTTGCTGGCGTCGGAGACCTCGCAGATCAGGGTCCGGCCGTGGAGCAGCCGCACCCGGATGGGCTCGGCGCCGTGCCGGATGGCATTGGTGATCAGCTCGCTGAGGATCAGCTCCGCCGCGAACGCGGTCTCCTCCAGTCCCCGGTCGGTGAGCCACCGCATGGCGGACGTCCGGACCTCGCCGACGAGGGCCGGGTCGGCGGACATCTCCCAGCCGGCGATCCGGTCGGGGTCCAGGGCGTGGACGCGGGCCACGAGCAGGGCGATGTCGTCGTGCGGGTGCGCTGGGGCGACGGTGTCCAGGACCGCCCGGCAGGTCTCCTCGGGGGCCCGCTCGGGATGGGCCAGGGCCTCGCACAACTGTTCCAGGACCACGTCGACGTCACGGTGCCGGTCCTCGATGAGCCCGTCGGTGTACATGACCAGCTGACTGCCCGCGGGGAGATCGACCTCGACTGCGTCGAAGGGCAGGCCTCCCAGGCCGAGCGGGGGCCCGGCGGGGAGCTCCGGGTAGGTGACGGTGCCGTCGGGGCGGACGAGTGCGGGCGGTGGGTGCCCGGCGCGGGCCATCAGGCACCGCTGCGAGGTGGGGTCGTAGACGGCGTAGAGGCAGGTCGCGCCGATGACGCCGGCGCCCTTGCCGTCCGGGTCCTCCCGGTCCAGGCGGCCCACGAGGTTGTCCAGGTGGGTGAGGACCTCGTCGGGCGGGAAGTCGAGTTCGGCGAAGCTCCGGGCGGCGGTGCGCAGGCGGCCCATGGTGGCCGCGGAGAGCATGCCGTGGCCGACGACGTCGCCGACGAGGAGCCCGACGCGGGCGCCGGACAGGGGGATGACGTCGTACCAGTCGCCGCCCACGTCGGACTCGGCGGGCAGGTAGCGGTGGGCGACCTCGACGGCGTCCTGGTCGGGCAGTCCGTGCGGGAGGAGCCGCCGCTGGAGGGCCAGGACCATGCCGCGTTCGTGGGTGTAGCGCCGGGCGTTGTCGATGGACAGGGCGGCGCGGGAGGCGAGTTCCTGGGCCAGGGAGCGGTCGTCGTCCCCGAAAGAGCCGCCGGACCGGTAGAAGCTGGCGATGCCGAGGACGACACCGCGGGCGAGCAGCGGGACCGCGATGAGGGAATGGACGTGGGTCAGCAGACGCGCGGTGTGCTCGGGGTCCTGGGCGAGCCAGCCCGCGGCGGCCTTCAGGTCCGGCTCCAGCACGGCCTCGCCGCTGGTGAGGCAGCGCAGCTGGGGCGTGGTCGGGCCGAACTCGGCGCGCTTGCCGGGCGGGGTGAAGGGCAGGCCCTCACGGATTCCGTGGAGGACCGTACGGCGCAGGTCGGCGAGGGGATCGGTGGACTCCTCGCCGCGCAGCACGGCGTCGGGGAGGTCGATGGTGACGAAGTCCGCCAGCCCGGGGACCGCGGTCTCGGCCAGTTCCTCGGCGGTGCGGCGCACGTCCAGGGTGGTGCCGATGCGGGTACTGGCCTCGGACAGCAGTTCCAGACGCCGGCGCGCGGCCAGGGCGTAGGCCCCGACGTGCGGCTCCCCCAGCATCACCAGCCCCCGGGCCGGGAACGCCGCCTCGGAGTGCTCACGGAGGCCATCGGCCGTAGTGGGCTCCGCGACCCGGCGGCCACCGGCCATGGCGCGCTCGTCGGCCCGGCCTCGCCCCGCCGCGCCCGACTCGACGGCCCCGTGACTACCCGCAGCGCCGGGCTCCGCGACCCGGCCGCCACCGGCCGTGGTGGATTCGGGGGCCCGGTGGCCATCGGCCGTGCCGGAATCCGCAGCCCTGCGGCCATCGGCCGTGGTGGGTTCGGGGGCCCGGCGGCCACCGGCCGTGCCGGGCTCGGCGGGGTTGGCGCGCCCGGCCCTCGCGACCGACCCGACGGCACCCCCGTCGCCGGCCGCCGGGAGGGTCGCGCCGGGCTCGGCGGGCACCCGCTGCGAGCCGGTCGCGCCGGTCCTGGCGACCGTGTGCGACCCGGACGTGCCGCCGTCTCCGTCGGCCGTGACGACCGGGCCGGGGACCGCGGCGAGGTGACCGGGCGGCAAGATGATCCCCGGACGCGCGGCCGGAAGCGGGGCGGCGAGGGCCGACAGTTCGTCCGCCTGGTGGGGTATGGCAAACGGCTCCCCCGCCGGGGCCCCGGGCAGCACGGCCTCGATGGCGATGCCCCGTACGCCGGAGCTGCTCGTCACCGGGCGGCTCACGAGCGTCACCCGCCGGCCGCCGGGCAGGGTCACCTCGACGGCCCCCCGCTGTGCGCCGGAGATCAGTTCGGCGGCCTTCTCCCTCAGGATCGCCTCGTCGCCAGGCCGGAACTCGTTCGCCAGCGCGTTCATCGCCACGCCGCGATGGGGACCGGCGGTTTCGGCCCCGGCGGCCAGGTACGTCCGCAGCAGGGCGCGCTCGTGCGCGGAGCTCTGCGCCAGCAGCCGCCGTTCGATGCCCTCGGCCGCCCTGCGGATGGCGACGCCCAGGGCGGGCCGCTCGAACCCGCGTGGATAGCCGAGGCACAACACGCCTTCGATGCGCCCGCTGAGCGGGTCCCGGACGGGCAGCGCGACACAGGCGCTCTGCTGGGAGCGCTCGGCGAAGTGCTCGGCGCCGTAGACGCGGATGAGCTGCCGCTCCGCCAGGGCCAGCCCGATGCCGTTGGTGCCGGCGACCTGCTCGGCGAACACGAACCCGGGCACGACCTGGATGGCGGGCAGACTCCTGGTCATCGACGGGTCTCCGAAGCGGCGCAGCAGCACCGTCCCGTTCGCGTCGGCGACGGAGATGTTGACCTGGCTCCCGGCGAACGTGGCCTGCAGCCGGTCGAGCACCGGCGCGGCCGCCCGGACGATACGGCCGCCCGGGTCGAAGTCCTTCCGGTAGGGCAGGTCGACCGTGTCCGGCGACAGGCCCAGGGAGCGGCAGCGCTGCCACGAGTTCAGGATGGACGTCCGGACGCCCTCCGCGACCGCCTCCCCCTGGAGAAACAGCTCACGCAGACTGGCGGGCCCCGTGCCGTCCGTCGCACGCCCCGCCGGCTTGGGTTCCTCGCCGGACCGAACCACGCTTCGCCTCACTTGCGCCGCGGCAATCCGCTGCTCGAAAGACAGTCTGGCATTGATGAGGATACGGGCATTACGGGCAGGCGTCACGGCGCGCGGGCGCCGCACGGGCCGGTGACCGGCTGATCGCGGCCGGGCGGGCGGCACTCACCCCAGGAAACTCAGGCGCACCTTCCGTTCCGGGTTGTCCCTGTTGGTGTCCACCAGGCACACCGACTGCCAGGTGCCGAGCTCCAGCCGACCGCCCAGCACCGGCAGGGTCGCGTGCGGCGGGACGAGGGCGGGCAGGACGTGGTCGCGGCCGTGGCCGGGGCTGCCGTGCCGGTGCTGCCAGCGGTCGTCGGCGGGCAGCAGGGTGTGCAGCGCGGCCAAGAGGTCGTCGTCGCTGCCGGCGCCCGTCTCCAGGACGGCGATGCCGGCCGTGGCGTGCGGGACGAAGACATTGAGGAGGCCGTCGCGGCCGGCGGCCGCCTCACGCAGGAAGGACGCGCAGTCGCCGGTGATGTCGAGGACCCTCTCCGCGGCACCGGTGCTGACGTTCAGGACTCGGGTGGTGAAGACATCTGACATGCCCCCATCCTGACGCACGCGCCGTGCTTCCCCGGGCCATGCCCGGCCGGGTGGCGACACGGCCTTCGGACGGGGGCGCGGCGGGCCGGGCGACACAAGCCTCGGGCGGCACCCACGCGAGAGGACCGACAGTAGGAAGACCCACGGCGGGAAGACCCACGGCGGGAAGATCCACGGCGGGAAGATCCATGCCCCCACCCCGGTTAATGGAAATGTGAACTACACACGTGAGGTCGAGGTAGTCGTCGTAGGCGCGGGTCAGGCCGGTCTGGCCGGCGCCTATCACCTGCGGCGATCCGGTTTCGAGCCGGACCGCGACTTCGTTGTGCTGGACCACTCCCCAGGCCCCGGCGGCGCCTGGCGGTTCCGGTGGCCGTCGCTGACGTACGGCAAGGTGCACGGGATGCACGCGCTGCCGGGCATGGAGCTCACGGACGCGGACCCGCGGCGGCCGTCCGCCGAGGTGATCAGCGCGTACTTCGACCGGTACGAGCGGACCTTCGACCTGCGGGTCAGACGTCCGGTGGACGTACGGGCCGTGCGCGAGGGGCCCGCCGGGCGGCTGCTCGTGGAGACCTCGGACGGCGCGTGGTCGGCGCGGGCGCTGATCAACGCGACCGGCACCTGGGACCGGCCGTTCTGGCCGCGCTATCCGGGCCAGGAGACCTTCCTCGGGCGGCAGTTGCACACCGCGCAGTACCCCGGGCCCGAGGAGTTCGCGGGGCAGCGGGTCGTGGTGGTGGGCGGCGGCGCCTCGGGCACCCAGCACCTGCTGGAGATCGCCACGTACGCGGCGGCCACCACCTGGGTGACGCGGCGCCCGCCGGTCTTCCGCGAGGGCCCCTTCGACGAGACCGCGGGCCGCGCGGCGGTCGCGCTCGTCGAGGAACGGGTACGTCGGGGACTGCCGCCCCGCAGTGTCGTCTCGGTCACCGGGCTGCCGCTCAACGACGCGATCCGGCAGGGCATCGAGGCCGGAGTGCTCGACCGGCAGCCGATGTTCGACCGCATCACACCGACGGGTGCCGACTGGGCCGACGGCCGCCATGTCGACGCCGATGTCCTCCTCTGGGCCACCGGATTCCGCCCCGCCATCGAGCACCTGGCCCCGCTCCGCCTGCGCGCTCCCGGCGGCGGCATCCGCATGGAGGGCACGCACGCGGCCGCCGACCCCCGCATCCACCTCGTCGGCTACGGCCCGTCGGCCAGCACCATCGGAGCCAACCGGGCCGGCCGCGCGGCCGTGCGGGACATCAGGCGACTGCTGGAGAGGGAGCCGGCCGCGGCCTGACACCGGCCGAGGCGGGCCCGCGGGGCGGTCATCCGGCCGCCCGCGCCCCGCTCTTCTTGCTCTGCGCGTTGAACTCGGCGACGTTGCGCTGGTGTTCCTGGTAGTCCGCCGTGAAGCGGGTGTCGCCCGGGCGGACCGTGACGAAGTACAGCCAGTCGCCCGGCGGTGGATTGATGGCCGCGCGCATCGCCTCCTCACCCGGGTTGTCGATGGGCGTGGGCGGCAGTCCCATGCGCTGGTACGAGTTGTAGGGGCTGTCGATCCGGGTGTCGCTCTCCGTCGTACGGAGGGTGGAGCGGTCGAGCGCGTAGTTGAGGGTGGAGTCCATCTGCAGGGGCATGCCGCGTTCGAGGCGATTGAAGATCACCCGGGCCACCTTGCCCATGTCGGCCCTGGTGGCCGCCTCCGCCTGGACGATGCTGGCGATGGTGACGGCCTGATAGACGTTCATGGCGTTGCGCTGCGCCCCGGCGGCGATGGGCGCGCCGTTGAACTTCTCGTTCGCGGTGTCGACCATCAGCGTGAGGAGCTTGTCCGGCGTGGTCTTCTCCTGGAGCGGATAGGTGGCCGGGAAGAGGTAGCCCTCCGGGTTGCCCTCGGCGTCGTTCGGCAGCTTCAGGGCCGCCTTGTCCAGGGACTTCTTCGTGCTGCCCGCGGGCAGGTCCAGGGCCTTGTCGACGGCCGCGTAGACCTGGCTCGCGCGCCAGCCCTCGGGGATGGCCAGGGTCGTGGGCCGGCCCTCCTCTTCGGTGCCCAGGGTCAGCAGCGGCACCGCCACGGCGGTACCGACCACGACGGCTCCGGTCGCGACGAGGGCGATACGGCCCCGGCGCGTCAGTCGAATCGTGCTCCGTGGCGGAGTGTTCTTCTGCATGCGGGCACGGTAACCCGCATACCGTCACAAACCCGGCATATTTTCATTTTGTCGGTTCCAGTTGGGCATCCCGGCGTACGAGCGCCGCGTACCGGCCACCCTGCCGCAGGAGTTCCTCGTGCGTGCCGCGTTCGACCGCCCGGCCGGAGTCGAGGACCACGATCTGATCGGCGCCGCGCACGGTGGACAGCCGGTGGGCGATCGTGAGGGTGGTGCGGTCCGCCGACAGGGCGTCGATGGCGTCCTGGACGGCGGCCTCGGTCCGGGTGTCCAGCGCGCTGGTGGCCTCGTCGAGGATGAGGACCGGCGGGTCGCGCAGGATGGTGCGGGCGATGGCCAGACGCTGCTTCTCCCCGCCGGAGAAGCGGTGGCCGCGCTCGCCCACCACGGTGTCGTAGCCGTCGGGCAGGGCCGCGATGTGGTGGTGGATCTGCGCCGCCTTCGCCGCCTGGTGGAGTTCCTCGTCCGTGGCGTCGGGCTTGGCGAAGCGCAGGTTGTCGGCGACCGAGGCGTGGAAGAGATACGTCTCCTGCGAGACGACGCCGACCGCGCGGGCCAGGGTGTCGAAGTCGAGGTCCCGGACGTCGACCCCGTCGAGGGTGACACGGCCGCCGGTCACGTCGTAGAGCCGGGGCACCAGATAGCCGAGGGTGGACTTGCCGGCGCCGGTGGGGCCGACGATCGCGAGGCTGCCTCCGGCCGGGACGGCGAGGTCGATGCCGTCGAGGACCGGGCCGCCCTTGCCGTCGTAGCCGAAGGAGACGTTCTCGAAGCGGACCTCGCCCTTGACCCGGTCCAGGCGCACCGCGTCGGGGCGCTCGGTGATGTCGATCGGCAGGTCGAGGTACTCGAAGATGCGCTGGAAGAGGGCGAGCGAGGTCTGGATCTGCACCCCGGTCGACAGCAGGCTCACGGCCGGGCGGAACAGGCCCTGCTGGAGCGAGACGAAGGCGACGATGGTGCCGATGGAGACCTGGGGGCCGCCCAGCCGGAGGGCCATGCCGGCGGTCCAGTAGATGACGGCGGGCAGGGCTGCCATGACGATGGTGATGACGGCCATGCGCCACCGGCCGGCCATGTTCGAGCGCACCTCCAGGTCGACGAGCGCCTCGGACTCGCCGGAGAAGGACTTCGTCAGCGAGTCGGAGCGGCCCATCGTGCGGCCGAGCAGGATGCCGCTGACGGAGAGCGATTCGGTGACGGTGGCGGCCATGGCGGCCATCTGCTTCTGGCGCCGGGTGGTGATCTTCCGGCGTTCGTCGCCGACGCGGCGGCTGATCCACACGAACACCGGCAGCAACAGCAGTGAGACGACCGTCAGGCGCCAGTCGAGGGCGATCATCGCGACGATCGTGGCGACCACGCTGGTGACGTTGGAGACCAGGGAGGTCGCGGTGGAGGTGACGGTGGCCTGCATGCCGCCGATGTCGTTGGCGATGCGGGACTGCACCTCACCCGTGCGCGTGCGCGTGAAGAAGGCGAGGGACATGCGCTGGAGCCGGCCGAAGACGGCGGTGCGCAGGTCGTGCATGACACGCTGGCCGACCGTCGTGGAGATCAGGGTCTGGAGGACTCCGAAGACGCTGGTGAGGACGGCGCTGAGGATCATGCCGAGGGCGAGCAGGCTGAGCAGCCCCGTGCGCCCCTCGGGGATCGCGACGTCCAGGATCTCCTTCAGCAGGAAGGGCGTGGCGACCGAGACCAGCGACGCGGCACCGACCAGCAGGCCGACGATCGCCAGCCGGCCACGGTAGGGGCGGAAGAGGCCGAGGATGCGGCGGACCTGCCGGGGCTGCTCCTTCGAGTCGGCCGGCGGGGTCCAGAGGGCTTCACGGTCGGGATGCATGGGCTCCTACGAGGAATGCGGCGGATCGGATCACCGCTCATTGTTACCTATACTCACAATGAACTGCATCCTGATATTGTTCCCGTATGACCACGCCCGACTCCGACGGCCTGCTCGCCGAGCAGTTGCTGCGGCTCACCCGCCGGGTGCACCGCATCCAGAAGCGCCATCTGGAGCAGCGCGAGCTCGGCATCACCCCGGCCCAGTCCCGGTTGCTGCGCACGCTGGCGCACTGGGGCTCGCCGCCCCGCATGGCCGACCTGGCGGAGCGGCTGGAGGTGGTCCCGCGGGCCGTGACGACGCTGGTCGACGGCCTGGAGGCGAGCGGCAAGGTGCGGCGGGTCCCTGACCCGGTGAACCGGCGGGTGATCCGCATCGAGCTCACGGACGACGGCCGGGCCGCGCTGCGCGAGCTGCGGGCGGCGCGCAGGTCGGCGGCGGAGGAGATCCTCGCGCCGCTGACCGGGGATCAACGCGAGGCGCTCGGAGGGCTCTTGGACACGCTGATCGACGGGGCGCCGGTGCGGTCCTGCTGACCGGCCGGACCACGGCACGGGGCCGCGGCCACCGCTCGTCCCGCTGGAGCGGTGGCCGCGGTCCGTTCGGCCCGGGTCAACCGGCGTCGGGGGCGGGCTGCTTGAGCTCCCCGACTGCCTTGGACTTCTGGGCCGCGATGCCCGCGGCGAGCGCGTCGGCGCCCGTCTCGGCGTCGGCGGCCTCGGCGTCGTCGTCCGGGGCGGGCTGCTTGAGCTCACTTCTGGGACGGGATGCCCGCGGCGAGCGCGTCGGAGCCCGTCTCGGCGTCGGCGGCCTCGGCGTCGTCGTCCGGTTCGCGGGTGTGCACCCCGTCGAGCACCCTCTTCGCCCGGGCGGTGCCCAGGGCGCAAGGGTCGCACCGCGTCCCCGACGGCGGTGGGCTGAGGCGCGGACAGCCGGTGCGCGAGGGATGACGGCCCGTCGCCGGCCGGCCGTACCCGGCTGTCGGCCGATTCCGCCCGGCGGACGGAAAACCGTTTGCCTCCGGCCGCGTCGCGAAGCGAACCTGTCACGGTTTGCTGCCTCTGCCGGCGGCACCCCCACTCCCCTGCCGACCCGTCTCCCCATCCCGTTCGCCCCCGACACGAGCCACTGGGACGTCATGCAGACTGGGAGCGGTACACGCTCTGGCTGCGGTCGGTGCTCTTCCCCGTCGTCAACGTCACCCACGTCACCGTGCTCGCCTCGGTCCTGATGATCGGCGGCGTCTTCGCCCTGCACGGGTGGATCGACGTCGGCCAGCTGACCACCGGTGCGCTGATCGCCCAGATGCTGGTCGACCCGGTGGGGATGATCCTGCGCTGGTACGACGAGCTCCAGGTGGCGCAGGTGTCGCTGGCCCGGCTCGTCGGGGTCCGGGACATCGAGCCCGACGCCGGGGACGCGACGGTCGCCCCCGAGGGACGGCAGGTGCACGCCGACCGGGTGCACTTCGGCTATCTGGAGGGCGTGGACGTCCTGCGCAAGGTGTCCCTGGAGGTCTCCCCCGGCACCCGGATGGCCCTGGTCGGCCCCTCGGGTGCGGGCAAGTCCACGCTGGGCCGGCTGCTCGCCGGGATCTACGCGCCCCGGGACGGCCGGATCACCCTGGGCGGCGCCGAGCTGTCCCGGATGCCCGCCGAACGCGTCCGCTCCCATGTGGCCCTGGTCAACCAGGAGCACCACGTCTTCGTGGGCTCCCTGCGCGACAACCTCCGGCTGGCGCGGACCGGTGCCGTCGACGCCGAGCTGTGGGCGGCGCTGGGGGCGGTCGACGCGGACGGCTGGGCCAGGACACTGGAGGACGGTCTGGACACCGAGGTCGGCTCGGGCGGCCTGGCGCTCACCCCGGCCCAGGCCCAGCAGATCGCGCTGGCCCGCCTGGTGCTGGCCGATCCGCACACGCTGGTCCTGGACGAGGCGACGTCACTGCTCGACCCGCGCGCCGCCCGCAACCTGGAACGCTCCCTGGCCCGGGTTCTCGACGGCCGCACCGTCGTCGCCATCGCCCACCGGTTGCACACCGCCCACGACGCCGACGTCATCGCCGTCGTCGAGAACGGCCGCATCGGCGAACTGGGCAGCCACGAGGAGCTGGTCGCGGCGGACGGCGCGTACGCGGCGCTGTGGAGGTCGTGGCACGGCTGAGCACCTCGTCGTGCGGGACGGCGTCCCCGTGGGCGCCGCTTCCTTGGCGTTGCGCGGTCCCGAGCCTGGGTGGAAGTCTGGAATCAGGCACCGGCTCGGGGAACGCCCGGCACTCAGCGGCGCGGGCGGCGTCGGCGCTCCATGCGGCGGCGGCCCGGCGGGACCCGTGCGGTCGGGCCCGTCCCCATCCCCTGGAGGTACCCGTGAACAGCTCCGACGGCTGGGGAGACGACGTCTACCAGCCGGACCAAGACGAGCAGAGAGAGGACACGGGGCTGCTCGACGCCGAGGACACCCTGGAGTACGACGGCGTCGACGACCCCCTGGACCGGGGCTGGTCCCCTCCCGAGCGGCCCTGGGCCGTCGAGCACCTCGGCGTGACGGCGGCCGAGCGGCAGCGGGGCGAGACACTGGACCAGCGGCTCTCCGAGGAGCTGCCCGACGCCGCCGCCCCGGACGGTGACGGCCTGGGGGACTGCGAGGACACCGACGGGGAACTCCTGGACAACGAGGTCGGCGCCGCGCGCTCCGGCCGGCTCGTGGCACCCGACGAGGGCGCCCACGAGGACGAGGAGGAAGCACTGGTCGCCATGGACGTGGGTATCGACGGCGCAGCCGCGTCGGCCGAGGAGGCCGCCGTGCACGTCGTCGACGAGGACACCCTGTCCGGCTGATCGCGAAACCGGCCCGAGTCGTTCGAGGAGCGTTCATGCAGCAGGACAAGCACCCTGACTACCACCCCGTCGTCTTCCGCGACCGCGCCGCCGGATACGCGTTCCTCACCCGGTCCACCGCGAGCAGCGACCAGACCATCGAGTGGGACGACGGAGAGAGCTACCCGGTCGTGGACGTGGAGATCTCCTCGGAGAGCCACCCCTTCTACACGGGCAAGGCCCGCACGGTGGACTCGGAGGGCAGGGTCGCCGCGTTCGAGCGGCGCTACGGCGGCGGCTGAGGCGGGGGGCGGGATCCGCTCAGATGACGTTGAGCGCCGCCGCGCAGCCCACCCCGCCGAGCAGCATGAACGCCGGCATCAGCACTTTCAGCTCGACCCAGCTGCCGGCCCGGAACCGCATGGCCTTCGGCGGCCCGATCGGGTACCAGCGCTTGCGCCCGACCGGGATGGGCCACAGGATCGGGCAGCCGGACACGGTCAGCGCGTCTCCGATGTCGTGCACGAGGGCGCCCAGGACCACCGGCAGTCCCAGCCACAGGTACTCCTGGCCCGGCGCCGCGAACAGCCAGTCCGCGCCGTTTCCCGGCCGGTCCAGCACGCCCGCGAGGATCCACGCGGTGGCCGCGGCCAGCAGCCACACCAGGACCTCGCTGCTGGAGCCGCGCGTCGCCCGCCACAGCAGGCCCTCGATGGCCAGGACCAGGTGCACGAAAAGGATCGCGAGGACGCCCCAGCGGTCGCTGCTGATCGCCACGACCGAGGTGCCCGCACCGATCAGGACCGCCCACAGCCAGGTGTGCGTGAGGGTGCGGTGCCCGCCGGAGCGGCGCGGGTCACCCTGCTTCCTGGTGGCCTTGTAGACGGCGTACGACAGCTTGTCCACGATCTCGCACAGCCAGCGCGACACCGGCCCGAAGGACCGGGAGATGGTGGCGGCCTTGTGGTCGAGGTCCGGGGCCAGGGCCGCTCCGGCGCAGATCAGGGCGCCGACGAGGAGGACCGGCCAGGGCATCGGGTGCCCGGCCGCCGCGGCGGCCGCACCGACGCCGAGCCAGGCGGCGGCTCCCGACAGTGAGTGTGCTGGTCCCATCATGGCCGCTGCCCGCCCCATTCGTCCTGTGCCGCTGTCCAGTTGACCGGGCGCGCTGACGTCCCGTCGCCGCCCCAGCGTAGCGTTCGTGATCTTCGGGCCCGCAGCCGATTCCCGCATCGGGTATCGGGCCAGGCAAGATGGGGGGCGTGACCCTCATCGATCAGCTGCCGCGGACCGCCGACCCCGACGCCTTGTACGAAGCCTTCGAGTCGTGGGCCGGCGAGCGCGGGCTCACCCTCTACTCCCACCAGGAGGAGGCGCTGATCGAGGTGGTCTCCGGCGCGAACGTGATCGTGTCGACGCCCACCGGCTCCGGCAAGAGCATGATCGCGGCGGGCGCGCACTTCGCGGCCCTCGCCCGTGACGAGGTCACCTTCTACACCGCCCCGATCAAGGCGCTGGTGTCGGAGAAGTTCTTCGAGCTGTGCAAGATCTTCGGCACGGAGAACGTCGGCATGCTGACCGGTGACGCGTCCGTCAACGCCGACGCCCCCGTGATCTGCTGCACCGCCGAGGTGCTCGCGTCGATCGCGCTGCGCGACGGCAAGGACGCGGACGTCGGCCAGGTCGTGATGGACGAGTTCCACTTCTACGCCGAGGGCGACCGCGGCTGGGCCTGGCAGATCCCGATCCTCGAGCTGCCGCAGGCGCAGTTCGTGCTGATGTCCGCGACGCTCGGTGACGTCTCCTTCTTCGAGAAGGACCTCACCCGCCGCACGAACCGCCCGACCGCGGTGGTCCGCTCGGCGACCCGGCCGGTCCCGCTCTCCTACGAGTACCGGTACACCCCGCTCACCGAGACGCTCACCGACCTGCTGGCGGCCCGGCAGGCGCCCGTCTACATCGTGCACTTCACTCAGGCGCAGGCCGTGGAGCGGGCGCAGGCGCTGATGAGCATCAATATGTGCTCGAAGGTGGAGAAGGAGCAGATCGCCGAGTTGATCGGCAACTTCCGCTTCACCACCAAGTTCGGGCGCAACCTCTCCCGTTACGTCCGGCACGGCATCGGCGTGCACCACGCCGGCATGCTCCCCAAGTACCGCCGCCTGGTGGAGAAGCTCGCGCAGGCCGGTCTGCTGAAGGTCATCTGCGGCACCGACACGCTCGGCGTGGGCGTCAACGTCCCCATCCGGACCGTGCTGTTCACGGCCCTCACCAAGTACGACGGCACCCGCGTGCGCACCCTGCGCGCCCGGGAGTTCCACCAGATCGCGGGCCGTGCCGGACGGGCCGGGTACGACACGGAGGGCTTCGTCGTCGCGCAGGCGCCCGAGCACGTCGTCGAGAACGAGAAGGCCCTCGCCAAGGCCGGCGACGACCCCAAGAAGCGCCGCAAGGTCGTCCGCAAGAAGGCCCCCGAAGGCTTCGTCGCCTGGTCGGAGCAGACCTTCGAGAAGCTCATCGGATCCGAGCCGGAGCCGCTGTCCTCCCGGTTCCGGGTGACGCACACCATGCTGCTGTCGGTGATCGCCCGTCCCGGCAACGCCTTCGAGGCGATGCGGCGGCTGCTGGAGGACAACCACGAGCCGCGCAAGCAGCAGCTGCGGCACATCCGCCGGGCCATCGCCATCTACCGTTCGCTGCTGGACGGCGGCATCGTCGAGAAGCTCGACCAGCCGGACGCCGAGGGCCGCGTCGTCCGTCTCACGGTCGACCTCCAGCAGGACTTCGCGCTCAACCAGCCGCTGTCCACGTTCGCACTCGCCGCGTTCGAACTGCTCGACCCCGAATCGCCGTCGTACGCGCTCGACATGGTGTCCGTCGTGGAGTCGACGCTCGACGACCCGAGGCAGATCCTCGCCGCCCAGCAGAACAAGGCGCGCGGCGAGGCCGTGGCCCAGATGAAGGCGGACGGGGTCGAGTACGAGGAGCGCATGGAGCGCCTCCAGGACATCACCTACCCGAAGCCCCTGGAGGAACTGCTTTTCCACGCGTACGACACGTACCGCAAGAGCCACCCGTGGGTCGGCGACCATCCGCTGTCGCCCAAGTCGGTCATCCGTGACATGTACGAACGGGCCATGTCCTTCACGGAGTTGGTGTCCCACTACGAGCTGGCGCGCACCGAGGGCATCGTGCTGCGCTACCTCGCCAGCGCCTTCAAGGCCCTCGACCACACCGTCCCGGACGACCTCAAGTCCGAGGACCTGCAGGACCTGATCGCCTGGCTGGGCGAGATGGTGCGCCAGGTCGACTCCAGCCTGCTGGACGAGTGGGAGCAGCTGGCCAACCCCGCGGAGATGACCGCCGAGGAGGCCCAGGAGAAGGCCGACGAGGTCAAGCCGGTCACCGCCAACGCGCGCGCCTTCCGCGTCCTGGTCCGCAACGCCATGTTCCGCCGCGTAGAACTGGCCGCTCTCGACCAGGTGGGGGAACTGGGCGAGATGGACGGGGACTCCGGCTGGGACGCCGACGCGTGGGGCGAGGCGATGGACGAGTACTGGGACGAGTACGAGGATCTCGGCACCGGCCCCGATGCCCGCGGCCCGAAGCTGCTGCTCATCGAGGAGGAGCCGGAGAACGCTCTGTGGCGGGTCCGGCAGATCTTCCACGACCCCAACGGCGACCACGACTGGGGCATCAGCGCGGAGGTCGACCTCACGGCCTCCGACGCGGAGGGCCGCGCGGTCGTGCGCGTGACCGACGTCGGCCAGCTGTGAACGGCCGGGCAGCAGCGAGCACAGGAGAATCCCACCCATGACGACGAACCCGGCCGAGAGACTGGTCGATCTGCTCGATCTGGAGCAGATCGAGGTCGACATCTTCCGCGGCCGCAGCCCGCAGGAGTCCCTGCAGCGGGTCTTCGGCGGGCAGGTGGCGGGCCAGGCGCTGGTCGCCGCCGGCCGCACCACGGAGGGCGACCGCCCGGTGCACTCGCTGCACGCGTACTTCCTGCGGCCGGGCCGGCCGGGTGTGCCGATCGTCTACCAGGTCGAGCATGTGCGCGACGGGCGGTCGTTCACCACCCGCCGGGTGACGGCCGTGCAGCAGGGCCGCACGATCTTCAATCTCACCGCCTCCTTCCACAAACCGGAGGAGGGCAGCTTCGAGCACCAGCTGCCGCCCGCCCGCGAGGTCCCGGACCCCGAGTCCCTGCCCACGGTCACGGACGAGATCCGGGAGCACCTGGGGGCGCTGCCCGAGCAACTGGAGCGGATGGCTCGCCGCCAGCCCTTCGACATCCGCTACGTGGACCGGCTGCGCTGGACCGCCGCGGAGGCCCGGGACGCCGAGCCGCGCAGCGCGGTGTGGATGCGCGCGGTCGGACCGCTCGGCGACGACCCTCTCGTGCACACCTGTGCCCTCACCTACGCCAGCGACATGACGCTGCTGGACGCCGTCCGCATTCCCGTCGAGCCGCTGTGGGGACCGCGCGGCTTCGACATGGCGTCGCTGGACCACGCCATGTGGTTCCACCGCCCATTCCGCGCGGACGACTGGCTCCTCTACGACCAGGAGTCGCCGATCGCGGTCGGCGGCCGGGGCCTGGCCCGGGGCCGGATCTACGACCGTGCGGGCCGTCTGGTCGTGTCCGTGGTGCAGGAAGGGCTCTTCCGGAAGCTCGGCTGACCTGGCCCTCGCCGATCGGAGCACCGCGCGCCGGGGCTCCGATCGCGCCGCTGACCGGATCCGGCGACCATGGCAGGAGCAGGCACTGCGGGCGTCACACGCCCGCCGATCCGGGAGGTGGCGACGCTGCACACCGTGGTCCCTGTCGTGTTCGCGATCTGCGCGGCCCTCAGCAACGCCGTCGCGACCGTGCTGCAACGCAAGGCGGCGCTCACCGTGCCCGCGTCGCAAGGCCTGCGGGCCGGCCTGATCGTCGATCTGCTGCGCCGGCCCGTGTGGCTGGCCGGCATCCTCGCGGTGATCGGCGCCGGCGTCTGCCAGGCGCTGGCGCTGGCCACGGGGCCGCTGACGATCGTGCAGCCGCTGTTTGTGCTGGAGCTGCCGCTCACCCTCATCGTCGCCTCCCTGCTGATGCACCGGCATCTTCCGGGGAGAGGATGGCTGGCCGTGACGGTGGTGGTGGCCGGTCTGGCGGTCGCGCTCGCCGCCGCCTCCCCCGCCGGCAACCGCACGCAGGTGGCGCTGGACCGCTGGATTCCCGCTCTCGCCGTGTGCGCGGGAGCGGTCGTCGCCCTGGCTCTGGCCGCCCTGCGGCGTCCGGAGGGCCGCGCCCGGGCCGCCTGCCTGGGTGCCGCCACGGCGATCAGCTACGCGGTGACCGCGGCGCTGATGAAGGCCGCCATCCACATCCTCGACGAGCAGGGCATCGTCGGTTTCCTCACCGCCTGGCAGACATACGCGTTCGCCGCGTCCGGCGTGGGCGCGCTGTTCCTGCTGGAGAACGCCATGCAGGCCGGCCCACTGGTCGCCTCGCAGCCCGCGCTCACCCTCGGCGACGCCCTGGTGAGCCTCGCCCTCGGCATCACCCTGTACGAGGAGACCATCCGCACCGGGTGGTGGCTGGTGCCCGAGCTGTTCGGCGTCGCACTGATCGCCGCGGGGGTGCTCGCGCTGGCGCGGATCCCGTTGACGCAGTCGCTGGTGGCCCCGGACGAGGAACGCGAGACCACGGCGGCACCCTGAGCGAAGGAGGCCCGCGAAGGCACGCCTCAGCGGGCGGGTGAGCAGCATGGGGGGCGGCGGGCGACGGGCGGCGGGTGACCGTCGTCGGGGGCGGCGGCCCCGCTTGAGACCCAGTTCGCGGGCTGCCCGGCTCGGGGCGCAGGTGAGACGGTCGGATGTCGTGCCGATGCGTGTCATGGTCGGTCTCCCCCGTGGAGTCGGCAGCTCACGCCGTGTGCGGTCGCCGTGAAAAACCGTAGCCGCTGCGGCGGATCTCGTGGCGAGCCTGTGGATAACTCCGCGGGGGATGACGAAAAGGCAGGTCAGAGGTCTGCGATCGGTTTCGACTCCGGTTGGCGGGCGTCCACGTCGAGGTGCTCGCCGACCCGGTTGACCAGCAGTGTCATCTCGTAGGCGATCTGACCGATGTCGGCCTCCGCGCCGCTGAGAACGCACAGACAGCTGCCCGTTCCGGCGGCGGTGACGAAGAGCACCGCGTCATCGAACTCGATCATCGTCTGGCGTACGCTGCCCGCGCCGAAGTGCCGTCCGGAGCCTTTGGCCAGGCTGTGCAACCCGGACGACACGGCCGCGAGGTGTTCCGCGTCCTCGCGGCGCAGTCCGGTGCTCGCGCCGGTCACCAGGCCGTCGTTGGACAGGACCAGTGCGTGCCGCACTTCGTGGACGCGCTCGGTCAGGTCGTCCAGCAGCCAGTCGAGTCCCTGGTTCTGCGCCATGTTCCGTTCTCCCCGTTTTCTCCCCGTGCGATTCTCCTCCTGGCCGGAGGATCTCCACGCCAGCCTTCCCCACGTCCGCTGCCGGGGCAAGGAGGATGGGAGCCATGGCAGAGAAGATGACCGACGCGCAATGGCGAGAGTTCGTTTCCCACGGCACCCGCACCGCGAAGCTCTCCACCGTCCGGGCCGACGGCAGCCCGCACGTGGCTCCGATCTGGTTCCTGCTGGACGGGGACGAGGTGGTGTTCAACACCGGGCAGGACACCGCGAAGGGACGCAACATCGTCCGAGACGGCCGGGTCGCCCTGTGTGTGGACGACGACCGGCCGCCGTACTCCTTCGTGGTGCTGCGGGGCCGCGCCCGCGTCTCGGACGACCTCGACGAGACCCGGCACTGGGCCACCCGGATCGGCGCCCGGTACATGGGCGAGGAGCGCGCCGAGGAGTTCGGCGCGCGCAACGGCGTTCCCGGCGAACTCCTCGTCCGTGTCACCGTCGACAGGGTGCTGGCGGAGCGGGACATCGCGATCTGACGGCGGTACGCCCCGGTCAGCCGACCGAATCGAGCAGCCGGGCGGTGTGCATCCGCCCGGCGTACTCGACGAGCCGGATCAGCACCTCCTTCCCCGAGTCGCGGTCCCGGGCGTCGCACAGCACCACGGGCGTGCCCTGGTCGAGGTCGAGGGCGCGCGAGACGTCCGGGGCGCCGTGCCGGCGGGCGCCCGCGAAGCAGTTGACGGCCACGACGAACGGGATGCGCCGGTGCTCGAAGTAGTCGACGGCGGGGAAGCAGTCCTCCAGGCGGCGGGTGTCCGCGAGGACCACCGCGCCGAGCGCCCCTTGCGACAACTCGTCCCACAGGAACCAGAACCGGTCCTGGCCCGGCGTGCCGAACAGGTACAGGGAGAGGCCGGACCGGATGGTGATGCGTCCGAAGTCCATGGCGACGGTCGTGGTGGTCTTGTGGTCCACGCCGTCGGTGTGGTCCACCGACTGCCCTGCTTCGCTGAGCAGTTCCTCGGTGCGCAGTGGCCGGATCTCGCTGACGGCGCCCACCAGGGTCGTCTTGCCCACGCCGAATCCGCCGGCGACCAGAATCTTCAGCGCCAGTGCGGCGGTGTCGCCGCCCGGGGCGTCGGAGTGCTCGGAGACCATTGATCACTTCTCTCAGGAGTGGCGGGTGTCGTGCGTGCGCGGATGGTGGGCGTTCAGCCAGTGGGTGGCTACAGCGCCCTCAGTCCCTCGATCACTTCGCGCAGGATGCGTTCGTCGGGCAGCTGCGCCGGTGGTACGGGGCGGCTGACGGTGACGCAGCCGAGTTCCAGGAGGTCGCCGAGGAGGACCCTGACCACACCGACGGGCAGATCCGCCCCGGCGGCGAGTTCGGCGACCGACTGGGTCTCCGTGCGGCACAGGTCGAGGAGGTTGCGGTGTTCCGGCCCGAGCGGGGCGTCCTCGACGCCGGGTGCGCCCGGGTCCCGTGTGACCAGGGCGATCAGGTCGAACCGGACGCCCGTGGGGCCGGGCCGGGTGCGTCCGCCCGTCATGGCGTAGGGGCGGACGAGCGGACCGGCCTCGTTGTCGTACCACTGGCTGCCCTGTCCGAGCGGGGTGCCCGTCGTGTCCTCGGTCATCTGCGCGGACCGTTCTTCCGATTCATCCGGCGGCGGGTGGCCGCGCGGCCGCGCGGGGCGCCGTGCCGAGGTGCTCGCCGACGCGTTTGACCAGGCGTGCCATCTCGTAGGCCACGAGGCCGATGTCGGCGGTGACGGCGGTGAGGAGGGCGAGGCAGGAGCCGTCGCCCGCGGCGGCCACGAACAGGAAGCCCTCGTCCATCTCCACCATGGTCTGGCGGACCCCGCCCGCTCCGAAGTGCCGCCCGGCGCCCTTGGCGAGGCTGTGGAAGCCCGAGGCGACCGCGGCGAGGTGCTCGGCGTCCTCGCGGCGCAGACCGGTCGAGGCGCCCACGGCGAGGCCGTCGTTGGACAGCACCACGACGTGCCGTATGTCGCTCACGCGAAGCACCAGATCGTCCAGCAGCCAGTCGAGTTCGCCGGACCGCCGGGCGGACTGTGTGCTCGGGTCCTGGATCATGCGGGGTCTCCTTCGCTGCTGTCGCTGGCCGTGGCAGGGCCGGGGATGGTGCCGCGGCCGGGTCGCCTGCCGCCGCCGCGCGCCCAGCCGTCGTGGTAGGCCGCCATGCGGTCCCGTACGAGTTCGGGGGTGCGTTCGTCGTCCCGGGGGGCGGAGGTGGGCGGTTGTTCCTCGGGCCGCCCGTCGCGCAGTTGGGGAGCGAGGCTGGCCTGTCGTACACGGCGCGGGAGGTCGTCGGAGTCTTCGGACTGCTGCGGTGGGCGGTGCAGTCGCAAGGTGGCGACTCCTGGGGGTGGGATCGGGCTCGCTGCCTCCCGATGACGTCGGCTCTCCGCGTGATGCGGTGCGTCCGCGTGCCGCACCGTCTCGGTCTCCGCGACGGCCGGTACGGGAGCCACGAGGGCGCGCCGGTCGCTTTGGGCGGGGACGGCGTCCTGGAGCGTCGTGCCGTCGGGCACGCGCGCGTAGGCGCGTTCCTCGGGTTGCCCGGCGGGCCGCGCGCCTTCGGGAGACGGTTCCGGCGCCCCCGTGTGGAGCAGGGCGGTGGGCAGCAGGACGACCGCCGTGGTGCCGCCGTACGGCGAGGTCCTCAGGTGGACCTTGACCTCGTGCCGGGCGGCGAGCCTGCTGACCACGAACAGCCCGAGCCGGTCGCTGTCGAACAGGTCGAGTGCCTCGGACTGCTCGATGCGGCGGTTGGCCTCGGCGAGGGTCTCCTTGCCCATGCCGAGGCCGCGGTCCTCGACCTCGACGGCGTAGCCGTTGCCGACGGGCTCGCCGGTGACGCGCACGCGCGTGTGGGGCGGCGAGAACTGGGCGGCGTTCTCGATGATCTCGGCCAGCAGGTGTGTGAGGTCGGCGACGGCGGCGCCCACAACGGCCGCTTCGGGAAGCTGCCGTACCTCCACGCGCGCGTAGTCCTCCACCTCGGAAACGGCCGCGCGAACCACGTTCGTCAGGGAGACGGGCATGCGCCAGGCCCGGCCGGGGGCGGCTCCGGAGAGGATGATCAAACTCTCCGCGTGGCGCCGCATACGGGTGGTGAGGTGGTCGAGGCGGAAGAGGTCGCTCAGCTCGTTCGGGTCGTCGGAGCGGCGTTCCATGCTGTCCAGGAGGGCCAGTTGCCGGTGGACGAGGATCTGGCTGCGGCGGGCCAGGTTGACGAAGACGCCGGAGATGCCGCTGGCGAGTTCGGCGCGTTCCACGGCGGCCCGCAGCGCCGCGCGGTGCACGGTGGTGAGGGCCTCGGCGACCTGCCCGGTCTCGTCCTCCGCGGGTACGCCCGGCGGGGCCTCGGCGCGGATGTCGATCTCCTCCCCCGCCCGCAGTTTCCCCATGGCGTCGGGGAGTTTGCGCCGCGCGATCTCCAGGGCGCTGTTGCGCAGGCTGACCAGTTCCACGACGAGGCCGCGCCCGATCCGCACGGAGATGACGAGCGAGGCGGCGACCGCCGCCAGGCCGAGCAGAACGGCGGCACCGGCCGGGGTGAGCAGTCCTCGGGTGAACGGGTCGGCCCGCTCCGCGACTCCGCGTGCCGCCTCGTCCTCGATGGTGCGCATGCCGTTCCGCACGCGCGCGTGGGCTGTGTTCCAGGTGCTCTCGGGTGCCGCTTCGGCCGCCTTGGCTCCCGGCCCGCGGGCCAGGACGCGGTCCTCGGCGCGGCCCAGGGCGCTGTAGGCCCTGTGGTCGGCGAGGGCATCCCATGCGGAGCGTTCCCCGGCGCTCAGGTCCGCGACGGCCGACTCGGTGAGCGTGCGGCGCAGGTCGACTGCGCCCGTGAAGAGCCGGAACCGCTCCCCGCTCAGGGCGCCGTCCAGACGGGCACTCGCCAGCACCGCGTCCTCCTGGGCCAGTGCCTCGCCCGCGCGGGCGAATTCGAGCAGCACGCGCGCGTCGGAGCCGAGATCGGCGTCCTGGATCCCGCTGAGCGCGCCGCCGACGCCGAAGGCGGTCGAGATGGTCCGGGTGTAGCGGTCGTACGTCTCCGCCCAGCCGGCGCGCCCGTCCCGCACCGCCGTGCGCAGCGGCCGCAGTTGCTCGGCACCGGTGACGAACGCCTTCAGCCGATGGGCGACTCCGGCGGGCAGTTCCCCGCTGTCGGCGACGGTGTGGCCGGTGCCGAGCCGCAGTTTCGCGACGGCCCGGTCGGTGCGCCGGGCGAGCTCGTCCAGTTCGTCGGTGCGGACGGCGGAGGGGTCGGTGGCGTGGCGTACGGCGGCCGCGCGTTCGGCCTGGAGGGCGTCGACGGCGGCGGAGACGGGGGCGCGGACCGTGGCGTCCACGCGCTGGACCTGCCGCAGCCGGGAGACGTCCTGGGCGGTGGTGACGGTCGCGTAGGCCCACAGGGCCAGGAGGGAGACGACCGGCACCATCAGCAGGCAGACGATCTTGGCGCGCACGGTGCGGGGGCGGATGTGCCAGCGCTCCGCGCGCACGGGTATCCCGTCCGCCGCGGCGCCCTGGGCCGTCTCGGGGCTCTCGTCGGCCGGAGGCCCGGCGTGCGCGCGGCGACCGCGCACGGGCGGGGGCAGCGCCTCGGCGCCGTCTGTGGGGGTCCTACGGGGTGTTCGCATGGACTCCTCGCTCGGGAGTGGGTCGGGGGCGTGCGGTCCGGCGTCCCGGCCGGGACGCCCCGTCCGGACCGCGGCGCGGGGCCGGGCCTGGAGTCGGACGTCGGACTGTCCGGCCGTCGAGTGCACCAGGGGGACGCCGAGGCGGTTCCTCCTGGTCGCAGGGCCGCTGAGGGTCGCAGCAGCCGTTGCCGGGGAGGCGCATCTCGTACCACCCGGGCCTCGGCGTCGCGTTCGGCCCACCGCGGGTCCGCGGTCCGCGGTCGCCTTCGTGGCCAGTGCCGCGGCGGGCGACGTCTGCCCATGGAGGAGCGGCGTCCGGTGCGTGCTCTCGGCGGGCCGGCCGGAAGTCCGTCCTGGACGTACTTGGGCTTTCGGCCGGTGCGGCGGTGGGGGCCCCTCCCGTTCGAGCGAAGCCGAGAACGGGGGAGCGTGCCGGGCGTCGCGACGGGGCGAACGTTGCCTGCCGCGGCACTAGGGTGCGGCGCTTCCCACCGGTCGCTGAGCCGAGGCGGAGGCCGCACGCTCCCCGGCCGTCGGTGACAGGGCGACGAAGGCCGAGGTGAGGAAGAGATAGGAGCCGAGGCCGACGGCGAGGGGGAAGATGAACTGCATCGCTGATGCCCCGGGCAGAACTCCCCCAGAGGGCGTCACGCGCACCGCCACCGCGTACATCCCGGTGTAGTGCATGCTGCTGACGGCCGCGCCCATGATCAGGGAGGCGATGGTGACCGCCACCGGCGACCTGATGTGGAGAGCCGCCCAGAGGGCCGCTGTCGCGGCGACGACGGCGATCAGCACGGAGACTCCCACGAGCAGGGGGTCGTAGGTCACGTCACCGTGCAGACGGACGGCCGCCATGCCCAGGTAGTGCATGCTCGCGACGCCGAGCCCGGTGGTGAGCCCGCCGGCCAGCAGCGCCCGGCCCCGGTCCCTGCTGTAGCCGACGGCGAAGACGCCCGCGCAGACGACGACCATGGCGACGAGCAGGCTCAGCAGCGTGAGCGGCACGTCGTAGCGGATGTCGGTGCCGGTGACGCCGAACCCGAGCATGGCCACGAAGTGCATGGTCCAGATGCCGGTGCCGATCGCCGAGGCGGCGGTGACGAGCCAGTTGCGGCGCGAGCGCCCGGTGGTGGCGAGCGCGCGGACGGTGCAGCGCAGACCGAGCGCGGCGCCTGTGCAGGCCATCACGTACGACAGTGCGGGGGTCAGCCACCCCAGGGCTGCGTGGTCCAGGTGTCCCATGACCCCGGGACGCTAGACCCGGCTGGGGCACGCGAAGGGGGCGCATTTCGAAAGGTGCTGGAATATGACGCAAGGATGTATCGGAACGATCGGGTCACGCTCGAACGTGTGCACCGAGGCGTCATCCCTGCCGGTGAGGAATCATGCGGTGCATGAGCGACGAGCAGACGCGTGTCCAGGAGTTCTTCACCGCCCGCGCCGCCGACTGGGACAGCCGGTTCCCCGACGACGGTCCGGCCTACGCGGCCGCGGTCGCCGAGCTGGGACTGCGGGCGGGTGACCGGGTCCTCGACGCGGGGTGCGGGACCGGACGCGCCCTGCCGCCGCTGCGAGCCGCCGTCGGGGCCTCGGGCGTGGTTCTCGGGGCCGACCTGACGCCGGCCATGCTGCGGGAGGCCGTACGGGCCGGGCGGGATCGTGACGGGCGGTTGCTGCTCACGGACGTCGCCGCGCTGCCGCTGCGCTCGGGGTCTCTGGACGCCGTGTTCGGGGCGGGCCTCATCTCGCACCTCGGGAACCCGGCCGAGGACCTGCGGGAGATCGCGCGCGTGGTGCGCCCCGGCGGGATGCTGGCACTGTTCCACCCGATCGGCAGGGCGGCTCTCGCGGCACGCCACGGCCGCCCGCTCACCCCGGACGACCTGCGCGCCGAGCCCAATCTCCGTCCACTGCTGGCCGGTTCCGGCTGGCGTCTGACGTCGTATGTCGACGAGGACTCCCGATTCCTGGCACTGGCCGTGCGCGAGGACTGATCACCGCGCACGACACCGATCACCACGCACGACGACTGTCGTGCGCAACGACGGAACACCGTGGGCCGGCGGAGCCGTGCCCCAGCGCGGAGCCGTGGGCGAAGGCCGAGCCGCCGTGTCACCTCACCCGGCCTCGGCGTCCGGCGCCGTGTGCCGCACGGGGCAGCCCCGGACGCCCGGGACAGGGTGGGTGCCCAGGTCGGCGATCCGGTAGCCGTTGGGGTAGCCCTTGATCTCCCGGTTCCGGCGGGCGAAGTGCGGGGCCCGCCGGGGCGGCAGCAGGCGGACGGCACGGCCGCGGAGCCGGACCGCGCGACGCACCCACGCGCGCGTGGCGGCACTCGGCGGGGTGTAGCGGAAGGCGCGCAGCAGCGAGTCGTCGAGCAGCGCGAGGGTCGTGGTGCGCAGCAGGGGGGCGAGAGGGGCGGGGTACCAGGAGGCCATCAGGTCGAGCGTGGCGTCCGATACGCGCCGGGCGTCCTCGTCCCACGCGAAGTGGGCGGCCTCGTAGGAGTCGAGGCAGTTCTCGAACTCCTCGTAGGTCTCGGGGATGTCCTTGATGCCCATGTGTCGGCCCAGTGTGCGGTGGTGGACGACGCCGGCGACGGTCTCGTGGCGTGACAGTCTGCGCCAGCCGTAGGCGTCGATCCACCGCTTGGGCATCACGACGAACGTGCAGAGTACGTAGCGCATGTCGTCGTCGCCGATGTCGTAGCTGCGGTGCATCTGATTGATGCGGCGGATCGCGGTCCTGCCCTCGTCGCCGCCGAAGCCGTGCTCGACGATCGTGTCCAGGAGCAGCGAGGTGTCGTCGTAGCGCTTCTGCGCCCGGTCCGTGAGCTCCGCCGTCCGCGCGAGCAGCCGGCCGATGCTCGGGACGGCGTAGGTGCGGTACAAGGCCAATTCCAGGGCTCGTGTGAAGTCCCACGGGAACTCGTACGCCACACTCAGCCGGTAGATCTCCGTGGCCTCCTCGTACGGGTCCATCCGCCGGATCTGTTCGAGGCGTGAGAAGCGCTTCACCGTGCCGTCCCCCTTCTGCCACAGGATGTGCAACTCTACGTTGGTCACCAGGAGATGAACGACCAGGCCGGACAGGCGCACAGGGGGAAGGTGGTCACATGTGGGGCAGGTTCCGCAAAGCCGGGGGAAGGGACTCGCATGGACTGCGCACGGAGCCGAAGGCCGGCGGGGACAGGCGGCCGCACAATCTTTTCGAGGCCGCGGCGACCTATGTCACGGCGTGCGCGCAGGACGACCAGCAGCGGTCCGACGAGGCGGCCGGCTGGGTGTCGCCGGAGGCGCTGTCGTTCGGTGTGAACGAGCTGGCCTGCCGGGCCGTGATCGCGCTCGCCCGGGAGCGCGACGAGTCGCCGGAGACCGTGGCCCGCGCGTTGCTGGGGCTGCCGGCGGCGTGAGGGGGCGTTCCGGACGGTCGATTCGCCCCGTCCGCCGGAAAACTGCAGCTCCGAGCGCGCGGGCGAGGCCGTGACAAGGGGCTTCCAGGCGCATTAGGGTGCGCGCCGGTGGACGAACCGATGGGGAGGCTGGGATGGCCGGGACGGACGAGGAAGCCGTCGCCGCCGCGGACGATGCGCTCTATGTGCTCACGGCGGTGCTGCTGACGCCGGCGAAGTTCCCGAGTGTGCTCGGCGACGACTACCCCGAAGCATGCGCGGCGCTCGGTCTCGCGCCGCTCGCCGACGGCTACGGGCTGGTGCTCGGCCAGGACGGCGAGGGTGCCCGGTGGACGGTGGCCATCGACGACGTCTCGCTGGTGGCCGTCGCGATCGCGTCCTGGGACTGCGGCATGGAGTACGAGCTGTCGCCCGACGAACGCACGGTCGTCGCGGCCCTGCCCGGCTGGCCCCTCGCGGTGGCCGTCGCGGCCCCCGGGGTACCCGCCCCGCACGATCCGGGCCCGGAGGCCGACGACCGGCCTCCCTTGACTCCGCCGGACGCCACCGTCTGGGGCCCGGCACAGCGGCGCCTGGGCGCGGACGAGATCGCACTGCAGTGGGCGGTGTGGCGGGAGCAGGTCGACGACGCGGACTTCCCGGCGCCGGGGCCCTCGGGGACACCGGGCGACGGGGACGGGGCCGGCGACGGCCCGGACGAAAGCGGGGAGAGCGGGCAGAAGGGTGGCCACAGTGGCATCCGGCGGGTCCTCGCGGAGGCCCGCGCCTACCTCGACTCACCACCGCCGCTGGGCCGGGTCCGGTCCTCCTTCGCACCGGGAGACGCCCGGACCCTGCGGGCCGACGGTCCGGGCTGGTCGCTCGTCGCCAGGACCGACGACATCGCCTTCGTACTGCTCGACGAGGAGCCCGGCGAGGTCCTGCCGGTCGGCCGGGGGCCGGAACTGCCGGGCCTCCTCGAAGCGCTCGACAAGATGGCCGTACGGCCCAACTGAGCCGGTCCGGCCGGCCCCGAGCGTCGGCCGGGCCGCACCGGGTCAGCGCCTCAGCGGCCGAGTTCCTTGCGGGTGGTGCGGCGGAGCCTGCGCCGCTGCGACGGATCCAGCGCGAGGTACGCGGCGGCCGGGACTCCCAGGATGATCAGGAGCGATGCCCACCAGGGCAGCCAGATCAGCAGGATGAGCCCGACCGCCACACCGCCTGCGGCGATCTTGGCGTTGTTCGACATGACTGTCGCCTCCTTCGCGGCCTCTGCCGCTCTCTGTCTCGAAAACGGACCCGCGCTCACGGCGGTTCCGGACCGCGACCCTGAGACATCCCTGAGGTGCGACCCCGACACACCCCCGAGACCTCTATGGTGACCCAGCTCACAGCTCAGCCATACCCGTGTGCACCGGGAGTGCTGTACTCTCGGCGACTCCGTCCCACTAGTCAAATTTGAGGAATCCGCCATAGCCGAGCATCCGACTCCCCCGGCATCCTCCTCCGACCTCTCCGAACTGGCCCTTTACCGCTCCGTGTTCCTGCCCGGCGACCCCGCGCGCACGGGCAGGGTCGCCTTCTGGCTGCCGGACGGCGCTTCCCCTCCGGCCGTGGCGTCCGCGCCCGTCACGGACCTGACCGTCGTCGTACCGCACGGCAGCGGCGTCGAGGAAGCACACGTGCCCGCCGCGCTGGTCCCGGTACGCACGGCCCTGCCGGTCCTCACCCGCGCGCGTGCCGAGGGGCAGGGACACCGGTCCACCGTCTTCTGGGGCGCCGCCGCCCTGCACGCGCTGCAGCTCGTGGCGCGCGGACTGCTGCTGCCGGGGTTGTCCCCGGCCGACCACGACGCCTGGCGCACCGGCCCCCTGCGCGCCGAGGACATCGAGGCCGTACGGCGCCTCGCCGCCTCGATGCCGCCCGAGGCGCACGCCGCGCCCCTGGAGAGCGCCGGGCCGCCGCGCCTGCCCGACCCGGAGCAGCTCCTGCGCGCCTTCCTCGACGCGGTCGCCGACACCCTGCCCCGGTCCCCCGCCGCGCCGCTGGTGACGGGCGGCCCCGCCTACGCCGCGCCGGAGCCGGTGCGGATACCCGAACAGGGCGCCTGGACCGCCGAGGTCGCCGCGGGCCAGGACGCGGGCGTGCGGCTGTCGTTGCGGATCGAGGCGGACGGCCTGGAGGAGACGGCGGCCCACGACGCGGACGTGAGGTTCCGGGCCGTGCCGCAGGTGCACAGCGTGAGCGATCCCGCGCTCGTCGCGGACGCGGCGGATGTCTGGGCCGGCGCCGGTGGCGAGGCCTTCGGCCCACGCGCCCGGATGGACGTGCTGCTGGCCCTGCGCCGCGCGGCCCGGGCCTGGGCCCCGCTCGCGCCGCTGCTGTCGGCGACCGTGCCGGACGCGGCCGAACTCGCCGACGAGGAGGTCACCGAACTTCTCGGCGCGGGCGCCCGAGCCCTCAGCGCCGCCGGGGTCGACGTGCACTGGCCGAAAGGGCTGACCCGCGAGTTCACCACGCGCGCGGAGGTGGGCCCTCCCGACGGCGACCCGGAGTCCGGCACGACCTTCGCGGCCAGGCCGTCGTTCCTGTCCGCCGACGCACTGCTCGCCTTCACCTGGTCGTTCGCCCTGGGGGGCCGGCGGCTGGACCGCGAGGAATTGGACCGTCTCGCCGAGGCCAAGCGTCCGGTGGTGCGGCTGCGCGACCAGTGGGTGCTGATCGACCCCCGGGAGGTGCGCCTGGCCCGCACCCGGCAGGACCGCAAGGTGACGCCGGTGGATGCCCTGGGCGCGGCCCTGACGGGCTGGGCGGAGGTGGAGGGCCACCGGGTCGAGGTACGGCCCACCGGCTGGCTGGCCGCCCTGCGGGAGCGGCTCGCCGACCCCGAGGGGCAGCAGCCGGTGGAACAGCCGGCCGCCCTCGCGGCCACCCTGCGGGACTACCAGCGGCGGGGCCTGAACTGGCTCTCCGGTATGACGTCGCTGGGCCTGGGCTGCTGTCTCGCCGACGACATGGGGCTCGGCAAGACGATCACGCTGATCGCCCTCCACCTGCACCGGCAGACCGAGTCGGAGTCCGCCGGACCCACCCTGGTGGTCTGCCCGACGTCCCTGATGGGCAACTGGCAGCGGGAGATCGAACGGTTCGCACCCGGCACACCGGTGCGGCGCTTCCACGGCGCGCGACGCGCCCTGGACGAGCTGGCCGACGGCGAGTTCGTGCTCACCACGTACGGCACGATGCGCCTGGACGCGCCCCGGCTCGCCGCAGTGCCCTGGGGCATGCTCGTGGCGGACGAAGCCCAGCACGTGAAGAACCCGTACTCGTCGACCGCGCGGGAGCTGCGTTCCATCGGGGCACGCGCGCGTGTGGCGCTCACCGGCACCCCGGTGGAGAACAACCTGTCGGAGCTGTGGGCGATCCTCGACTGGACGACTCCGGGGCTGCTGGGGCGGCTCGGCACCTTCCGCAAGCGGTACGCGGAGGCCGTCGAGGGCGGTCAGGACCCGGCCGCGGCCGACCGTCTGGCCCGGCTCGTACGGCCGTTCCTGCTGCGCCGCCGCAAGTCGGACCCGGGGATCGCGCCCGAGCTCCCGCCGAAGACGGAGACCGATCACGCCGTGTCGCTCACCCAGGAGCAGGCGGTGCTGTACGAAGCCGTGGTGCGCGAGGCGCTCGCGGAGATCTCCGGCGCGGGCGACATGGCCCGCCGGGGCCTGATCGTGAAGCTGCTGACCGGCCTCAAGCAGATCTGCAACCACCCGGCGCAGTACCTCAAGGAGGAGCGTCCGGTGATCACGGGACGCTCGGGGAAGCTGGAGCTGCTGGACGAACTGCTCGACACGATCCTCGCCGAAGGGGCGAGCGTGCTGGTGTTCACGCAGTACGTGCAGATGGCCCGCCTGCTGGAGCGGCATCTGGCAGCCCGGGGCACGCCCTCGCAGTTCCTGCACGGCGGGACCCCGGTCACGGAACGCGAGGCCATGGTGCGGCGCTTCCAGGACGGTGAGGCGCCGGTGTTCCTGCTGTCGTTGAAGGCGGCCGGCACCGGGCTGAACCTCACCCGGGCCGAGCACGTCGTGCACTACGACCGCTGGTGGAACCCGGCGGTCGAGGCGCAGGCGACCGACCGCGCGTACCGCATCGGCCAGACCCGGCCCGTGCAGGTGCACCGGATCATCGCGGAGGGAACCATCGAGGACCGCATCGCCGAACTGCTGCTGCGCAAAAGGGAACTGGCCGACTCGGTCCTCGGCGTCGGCGAGGCGGCGCTCACGGAACTGACGGACGCGGAACTGGCGGATCTGGTCGAACTGCGAGGGGGCCTGCGATGACTCTCCACGAGGGCGACACGGAACGCACCTTCGCCGCGCTGCCGCCCGCGCACGGGCGGGGCTTCGCGCAGACCTGGTGGGGTCAGGCGTGGCTGACCGCGCTGGAGGGCACGGCTCTGGACTCGACGCAGCTCAAGACGGGCCGCAGGCTCGCCCGCGCGGGTGCGGTCGGTGCGGTGTCGGTGCGCCCGGGGCGGCTCACGGCCGTCGTCCAGGACCGCGACCGTACGGCGCACCGGGCCGACGTCCTGCTGGCGGAGCTGTCGCCCGACCAGTGGGACCGCTTCCTGGACATGGCGGCGGAGCGGGCCGGACATGTGGCGGCGCTGCTGGACCGGGAGATGCCACCGCACCTGGTCGAGGACGCGGCGGACGCGGGCGTCGAGCTGCTGCCCGGCCTGGGCGATCTGGAACCGGCGTGCGACTGCGGGACCTGGGACCACTGCGCGCACACGGCGGCGCTCTGCTACCAGGTGGCACGGCTGCTGGACCAGGACCCGTTCGTGCTGCTGCTGATGCGCGGGCGCGCCGAAACGACCGTGCTGGACGACCTCCAGACGCGCGGTGGCGGTATGTCCGCTCCCGAGTCCTCGGGGCCCTCGGGTGTGGACGCGGTGGAGGCGTACGCGGGCGGGGACATCCTGCCCCCGCTGCCGGCCCTGCCCCCACTCCCGGGCGAGCCGGGGGTGCCGCCGTCCCTGGACACCGAGACGCCGCCCGCTCCGGGTGTCGATCCGCAGGCGCTGGAGTTCCTGGCCACGCGGACCGCCGTCCGGGCCCACCGCCTGCTCGCGGAGGCGCTCCGGGGCGGCTTCGACGCGGAACCGACGCTGACGCAGGACGTGGCCCGGCTGGCCGCGGGCGCCCCCGGCCGGGAGGTGGCGGACCGGCTCGCCGACGGATCGGGACGCGGCCGGGAAGGGCTGGCGGCGGCGGTCCGCGCCTGGCAGCACGGCGAGGCGGCCGCACTGTCCGTTCTCGACGAGGAGTGGTGCGTGGAGGGCGACACGCTCGCACGCGCGCGTGCCGCCCTGGAATCGGCCTGGGACGCGGACGAACGACCGGAGCTGCGGGCACACGGCAACCGCTGGACGGTCGTCGGGGCCCCGGTTCAGCTGCGTCTCGGCCGGGACGGCCGGTGGTGGCCCTACCGCGAGGAGCGCGGCCGGTGGCTGCCCGCGGGAGGCGCCGCCCAGGATCCGGCGACGGCCCTGGCGGCGGTGACAGCCGCGGCTTCGGCGGAGCTCCCGCCCGGAGAGGGGAGCTCCCTGTGAGGTTCCGCCGGCATGGCCCGGACCTCCTCACCGTCGCCGACGAGTTCACCGAGGCGTACGCCGAGGTCTTCACGGCGCCGCCCTGGAAGCCCCGGGACTCCGAGGAGACCCCGGTGGAGTTCCGTGAGCGGCTGGAGACGGACGGACGCCGACCGGTTTTCCGGGCAGTACGGGCGCTGTCGGAGGACGTCGGGTGGACGGTGTCGCCACGGGCTGGACCACCCGGGCGCCCTTCCGCATGGAGCGCGGCCTACGGGAAGGTGACCCGGCGGCTCGGTGCGGACCGGGCCTGGTTGATGACGTGGAGCGGTGCGCCGGACGCCGTCGCCTGCTGTCGTCACGAAGGGTGGTGGGAGCCCGAACCCGTGCCGGGTGAGGAGACGGACATCGTGGTGTTCATGGCCCTGGGCCGGTCTTCCGGTGGGGCCTCCGGCCTGGGGGCACGGGCTTCAGGGCGTCAGGCCGCCGGGGTCCAGGGACGGGAGGAGTGATTCGAGGCCGCTGGGCAGGTCGCTCGGCAGCCGCGTCGGGAAGCCCGAGGGCAGCCGGGTGGGCAACTCGCTCGGCAACCTGGTGGGCAGCTCGGTGGGGATGCCGAAGGACGGGGCGGGAGTGCGGCTCGTGCTCTCGCCCGACGGCTCCTCGTCCGGCGAGTCGCCTCTGCCCGAGGCCATGAGCACGACGAGGGACACGGCCGCCGCGGCCACGAGCACGGCGAGCAGGACGAACAGCGGATTGCGGCGCCGGGGAGGTCCGGGCGGGTGCGGCGGTACGGGCGGCAGGGCCATACCGACCAGAGTCGCCGCGTACCGCGCGAGCCGGGAGGGGCGTGCGGAAGCTGATACCGACTCACGGCGTGGACCGCACGATTCCGGTGCGTGACGGGTTCGTCGGCCGGCCGCAGTGACCGGCCGACGGTTCGTACGCGCGCGCGGTCTCAGCCACGGGCCCCCAGCAGATGGTCCATCGCCAGCTGGTCCAGGTGCTCGAACGCCATGCCGCGCGCGGCGGCCGCCTCCACGTCGAACGCCTCGAACGCCGACCGGTCGGAGAGCAGCGCCCGGAGGCCGTCCGCTGCGGTGGGCCGGGCCAGCTCGTCCAGGCGGGCCGCACGCAGGGCCTCCTGGACCTCCGGGTCGGCGCGGAAGGCGGCGGCGCGCTCCTTGAGGATGAGGTAGTTGCGCATGCATCCGGCCGCCGAGGCCCACACGCCGTCGAGGTCCTCGGTCCGCGGCGGCTTGAAGTCGAAGTGGCGCGGACCGGCGTAGCCCGCCGACTCCAGCAGGTCGACCAGCCAGAACGCGGCCCGCAGATCGCCGGCGCCGAAGCGCAGGTCCTGGTCGTACTTGATGCCGGACTGGCCGTTGAGGTCGATGTGGAAGAGCTTGCCCGCCCACAACGCCTGCGCGATGCCGTGCGGGAAGTTCAGGCCCGCCATCTGCTCGTGCCCGACCTCGGGGTTCACGCCGTACAGCTCCGGACGCTCCAGGCGCTCGATGAACGCCAGGGCGTGGCCGACGGTCGGCAGCAGGATGTCGCCGCGCGGCTCGTTCGGCTTCGGCTCGATCGCGAAGCGCAGGTCGTAGCCCTGGGAGGTGACGTACTCGCCGAGCAGGTCGAAGGCCTCCTTCATCCGGTCCAGGGCCGCGCGGACGTCCTTGGCGGCGCCGGACTCGGCACCTTCACGGCCACCCCAGGCCACGTACACCTCGGCGCCGAGCTCGGCGGCGAGGTCGATGTTGCGGATGGTCTTGCGCAGGGCGTAGCGGCGCACGTCGCGGTCGTTGGCGGTGAACGCGCCGTCCTTGAAGACGGGGTGCGTGAAGAGGTTCGTGGTGGCCATCGGGACCTTCATGCCGGTGGCGTCCAGCGCCTGCCGGAAGCGCTTGATGTGCGCCTCACGCTCGGTGTCGCTCGAGCCGAAGGGGATCAGGTCGTCGTCGTGGAAGGTCACACCGTGGGCACCCAGCTCGGCCAGGCGCTGCACCGTCTCGATCGGGTCGAGGGCACGCCGCGTGGCGTCGCCGAAGGGGTCCCGTCCCTGCCAGCCGACGGTCCACAGGCCGAACGTGAACCTGTCCTCGGGGGTGGGCTGGTAGCTCATGCCGCGGCTCCTTGCTCGCTGAGGGCATTTCGTCATGCCGATTTACAAATTAGTATGCGAGCACCTCTCTGGGAAGAGACCAGGTGACTCCGAACGGAGTCACCTGCCGCGCGCAGTAGGGAGAAGCCCGATGTCAGCAGCCGAGGGTCCGCTCGTCGTCGGTGTGGATTCGTCCACCCAGTCCACCAAGGCGCTGGTCGTCGACGCGTCCACCGGCCGGGTGGTCGCGAGCGGCCAGGCGCCGCACACGGTCTCCTCGGGGGCCGGGCGCGAGACCGACCCGCGCCAGTGGTGGGACGCGTTGTGCGAGGCCCTGAGCCAGTGCGGGGAGGCGGCGCACGAGGCTGCCGCGGTATCGGTCGGCGGGCAGCAGCACGGCCTGGTCACCCTGGACGGCCGGGGCGAGCCGGTGCGGCCCGGCCTGCTGTGGAACGACGTGCGTTCGGCGCCGCAGGCCCGCCGGCTCACGGAGGAACTGGGTGGCGCGAAGTTCTGGGCCGACCGCACCGGAAGCGTGCCCGCCGCCTCGTTCACGGTCACCAAGTGGGCCTGGCTGGCCGAGCACGAGCCGGAGGCGGTGCGTGCCACGAAAGCCGTGCGACTCCCCCACGACTACCTCACCGAGCGGCTCACCGGGCAGGGCACGACCGACCGCGGCGACGTCTCCGGGACGGGCTGGTGGGCGTCCGGGACGGAGGCGTACGACGAGGAGATCCTGGCGCACGTGGGGCTCGACCCGGCCCTGCTGCCCCGTGTGGTCCGGCCCGGCGAGGTGGCGGGCACGGTCCGCGACGGCCATGGCCTGCCGTTCTCCCGGGGCACCCTGGTCGCGCCCGGCACGGGGGACAACGCCGCCGCGGCGCTGGGCCTCGGGGTGCGGCCGGGCGTGCCGGTGATGAGCCTCGGCACCTCGGGCACGGTGTATGCCGTGTCGCGGCACAGGCCCGCCGATCCGAGCGGCACGGTGGCGGGATTCGCCGACGCCCGCGGTGACTGGCTGCCGCTGGCCTGCACTCTCAACTGCACGCTCGCCGTCGACCGCGTCGCGGCGCTGCTGGGTCTTGACCGCGAGGCGGTGGAGCCCGGCACGGCCGCGACGCTGCTGCCCTACCTGGACGGCGAACGCACCCCGAACCTGCCGAACGCCTCCGGCCTGCTGCACGGCCTGCGTCACGACACGACCGCCGGCCAGTTGCTCCAGGCCGCCTACGACGGTGCCGTGCACTCCCTGCTCGGGGCACTCGATCTGGTCCTCGACGAGGACGCGGACCCCTCGGAGCCGCTGCTGCTGATCGGTGGCGGCGCCCGCGGCGCCGCCTGGCAGCAGACCGTACGGCGGCTGTCCGGACGTCCCGTGCAGGTGCCCGAGGCCAGGGAACTGGTCGCGCTCGGCGCCGCCGCGCAGGCGGCGGGCCTGCTGACCGGGGAGGACCCGGCGGCGGTCGCGCGCCGCTGGGACACGGCCGCCGGGCCGGTGCTCGACGCCGTCGAACGGGACGAGGAGACGCTGGCCAGGATCACCGGGGTACTCTCCGACGCGGCTCCGCTGCTGGAGCGGCCCACCGACACCCACTGAGGACTGGCGTCAGGCATGACCGCACCCCTGCACGAGGCACGCCCCGCCGGTCCGGGACGCGCACTGCCCGACACCCAGCAGGGCATGCGCCGCCGCAACCTCGCCCGCGTCCTGCACGCCGTCCGCGCCGAGGGGCCGCTGTCCCGGGCTGCCGTCGCCTCACGGATCGGCCTGACCCGGGCGGCGGTGTCGACCCTCGTCGACGAGCTCATCCGCTCGGGACTGCTGGAGGAGCTGGGCCCCGAGCGACCCGGCCGGGTGGGCCGCCCGGGTTCCGCGCTCGCCCTCAGCGGACGCGGCCCGGCCGGCATCGGCGCGGAGGTCGGCGTCGACCATCTCGCGGTCTGCGCCGTCGACCTGCGCGGCACGACCCGGTCCCGGGCGATACGGCAGGGAGCGAACCGCGGCCGCTCCCCACAGCCCGTGCTCGAGGAACTCACCGAGCTGATCCGGCAGGTGGTCGCCGAGGCCGAGGGCGAAGGCCTGTGGCCGGCCGGACTCGCCGTGGCCGTGCCGGGCCTGGTGGCGCGCGACGCCCGGACCGTCGTGCGCGCCCCGAACCTCGGCTGGCGGGACACGGACCTCGGCGAGCTGTTGCCGGCGGACCTCCCGCTGACCGTGGACAACGAGGCCAACTTCGGCGCCCTCGCCGAGCTCTGGCTGGGCGACGGCACGCCCCGCGACTTCCTGCACGTCTCGGCGGAGATCGGGATCGGCGCGGCGGTCGTGGTGGATGGCGGGCTGCTGCGCGGAACCCGCGGTTTCGCGGGCGAGTTGGGACACGTGCCGGTCCAGCCGGACGGGCCGGAGTGCGCCTGCGGAGGACGAGGCTGCCTGGAGCAGTACGCCGGAGAGGAGGCCGTGCTGCGCGCGGCCGGTCTGGAACCCGGCGAGGACCGGGTCGGGTTGCTGGCGAGCCGCGCCGCGGACGGCGACGAGCACGTTCGCCGCGCCCTGCGCGAGGCGGGGACGGCGCTCGGCGTGGCCCTGACCGGGGCGGTCAACCTGCTCGACCCGCAGAGCGTGGTCCTGGGCGGGGAACTGTCCGGGCTGGCGCCCTGGCTGCTGCCCTCCCTGCGGGACGAGCTGTCCCGTCGTACGGCGGGTCCGGCGTGCCCCGTGTCCGTGTCCGGGCTGGGCCCTCAGGGGCCGCTGCTGGGAGCCGCGCACTCGGTGGTGCGGGCGGTGCTGGACGATCCGGCGGCCGTCGCCGGGCAGGCCTGAGACAGGCCCTCGACAGCAGTCACCAGCGCCTCACTGACGCCCCCAATCACCCGACCGGGTGAGGGAGTTGTCCACATCCACGGGCCCGTCCACCGCATCGCACCGCCTCCGCGCGGCCAGCCGCCGGGAGCCGTAACTTGATCACCGCGGGCCGCGACCACAACGGCCGCCGCTCGCAGCCGATCAAGGAACACCCTCCCGACGAGCCCGGAAGAGGCACACGCTCATGGCACGGATCTCCTCCTTCCCCAGCAGGCGCGGCATCCTCGCAGGCGCCGCCCTCACCGCCGTCCCGTCCGTCCTGCTCACCGGCGCCCGGGCCGACGCCCGGCCGCAAGCCGTCGACCACCCGGGAGCGGCATGGCACCCGGCCGGCCGCGGCAACTACACGCCGTCGAACCGCCCGCGCGCCCATCCGCTGCACTACGTGATCATCCACGTGGCGCAGACGACGTACTCCGGCACCTTGTCCGTCTTCCGCAACCCCGAGGAGAAGGTGTCCGCGCACTACGTGGTGCGCTCGTCCGACGGGCGCGTGGCGCAGTGCGTGCGCGAGTCCGACATCGCGTGGCACGCGGGGAACTGGGACTACAACACCCGCAGCATCGGCATCGAGCACGAGGGCTGGGTGGACCGGCCCGGCTACTTCACCGACGCCATGTACGAGCGGTCGGCCCGGCTCACCGCGGCGATCTGCGCGAGGTACGGCATCCCGAGGAACCGCGCGCACATCATCGGCCATCACGAGGTCCCGGGCAGCGACCACACCGACCCGGGCCGGCACTGGGACTGGAAACGCTACCTCAGACTCGTCAAGTCCGCCTGAAACACCGGTGGTAGCCCCGCGGTCCACCTCACGTCCCGGTTACAAATCGTTCAACCTCTGGTTGCGGACGGGTGAGCAGGCGACGATGGGGCCATGACTCTGGCCCAGCGCGCCATGGAGCGCCTGCAGGCCTGGCCCGACCTGATGGTGGGCCCGGCGGGTTGCGGTACCGGAAGGGCACTCCGTTCCGTCCGTGACGAGATCGTCCACTTCCACTCCTCACGGGACGTGGACCTCCACCTCACTCGCCGCGCCATCCAGCGCTTCCACTACGACCTCGCCGGTTCGAGCGCGATCCACCTGCTGCCCGGATCGGGCTGGGTGACGGTCCACCTCGACTGCGAGGCGGACGTCGACCTGCTGCTGAGTCTGGTGAGCATCGCGCTCAAGGCCCACCAGAACCCGCCCGTCGACGACGCGGGGCCCCGGCGCACGGGGTGCAACTTCCGCCGGGTGACGGTGCTGCCGCGTGATGCCGTGGCGGGTGGCTGAACGTCGGCGGACGAACCGGAGGCGGTCGACGCCGAGGGGCGGGACGCTCACGGAGCACATCGTCCGGAACGGGCACGGTGCTGCCCGAAGCGGCGGGTGTCGACTTGGGGTTCTCGGGCGACCGGCGGGGAGCGAGGCGCTCGGGGACCTGACGGGCCGACGGGTGCCGGACCTCGCGTGCAGTCCGGCCACCCGTCCGCCGATCGACCACACGCCCGCGTTCACCTCGTACGACACGGGAACGGGTGACGGCTGAAGCACCCAGAGGGGTGCGTTTTTCAGCCGTTCCCGCGTGGTCGGCGCTCAGCCGCCCTGCCGGGTCCGCGCGGTCTGGTGCACTGCCCCTGGCGTCCGCACGGTTGACGAGGCATCAGGGGGCACGGTGACAGGTCGGTGCAGGCGCGCGGGAGCGGGCAGAGCGGTACTGGCGTTTCTCACGGCGTTCGGCGCGCTGACCGGCGCGGCCCTGGCCGGGGCGGCTCCGGCCGGCGCCGTCCAGAAGGGCGGACGGGTCGCGCCGGGCGTGACGTACGAGGAGTTCGACATCCAAGCGGCCAAGGGGGTGACGCACGCACATGTGCTGAAGGTCGACCTGGGCAACCCTCAGGTGCGGGTCGATCTGCTGTACCCGGGGGCGGTGGCCTCGCGCGCCCAGATCTCGGCGATGGCGAACACCCAAGGGGCGGTCGCCGGTGTCAACGGCGACTTCTTCAACATCAGCGAGACCCAGCATCCGGGCGTCGAGGCGACCGGGGCGAGTGTGGGACCGGCGATCGCCGCCGGGCGGACGCTCAAGGCGGCCGTGCCGGACGGCCAGCGTTTCGGGCCGGCCCTGCCGCCGGGTACCAGCACCCGGTACGTGTTCGGCGTGGACGGTGACGGCCGGGCACGGCTGGACCGGCTGGCGCTCGCCGGTGCGGTCCGTACGGCCGAGACCGAGCTGCCTCTCGGCGGGCTCAACCAGTACGCGCTTGCTGTGGGTTCGGTCGGCGCGTTCACCTCGGAGTGGGGCAGGGCCTCCCGGGTCCGCGCGACGTGCGGCACGGACACGGACCGCGCCGCCCCGTGCAGCACGGACGTCCACGAGGTGACGGTCCGCGACGGCAAGGTCGTCGCGGCCGCCGACACCCCGGGCGGCGGCCCCATCGCGGCGGGGAGCACCGTGCTGGTCGGCCGGGAGGCCGGCGCCCAGCACCTGCGCAAGTTCTCCACCGGTGAGACGGTCGAGGTCGAGCACAGTCTCGTGGCGGCCACGGACGGCGCCGCGTGCCGGCTCGCCGTCGGCGGTTACCCGGTCCTCACCGGCGGGCAGCCGCTTCCGGGGCTCGACAGCTCGACGTCGGCCGTCCGTACGGCTGTGGGGATCGCCGACAGCGGACGGCGTGTGCTGCTGCTCGCGCTGGACGGTGCCGCCGCCTACCGCAGCGGACTGACGATCGCCGAAGTCGCCGCCACCATGCGGGACCTGGGCGCCGAGGACGCCTTCAGCCTGGACGGCGGCGGATCGTCGACCCTGGTCGCCCGGAAGCCGGGCGCGAGCGAGGTCTCGGTGCGCAACCACCCCAGTGGCGGCGCCGAACGCCCCGTCCCCAACGGCATCGGCGTGTTCTCCGGGTGATGTCAGGGCCGCAGCCCGCTGACGATGTCCGCCGTCGCCGTGAGGCCGCTGTGGATGGTGGGGGCGATGCTGGTGCTGGCCAGGTAGAAGCCGAGAAGCAGGCAGACCAGCGCGTGGGAGACCTTCAGCCCGCCGTTGCGCAGGAAGATCACCGCCAGGATCACGAGCAGCAGCACAACAGAGATGGAAATGGCCATCGTCAACTCCTCCGCCACGCCGCCATGTCCGGTTCACGGCGTTCGGCCGCAAGTGTGGCGTAGCGAAGGGTTCGTCCGGGCGGCTGACCTGTCCGCCGAACGTGTGGTGTTCTTCCGCTCTAGGCCGCCCGGCGGGTGTCGAGGAACGCCTCCAGTCCGGCGAGGTCGTCGGTGTTGAGGTAGTCGACGCCGGCGGCGACCAGTGCACCCCACAGCGCGTCGCGGGCCGGCCCGGCCAGGTCCGGGGTCGCCCAGAACCGCACCCTCCGCCCGCGCTTGTGGGCGGTCCTCACGATGTCCCGCAGCTTGTGCCGTTCAGCGGCGGGGAACGGGCCCACGCCCCGCCAGGTGAAGTTGAGCGTCCAGTTGTCGCTGATCAGCGGGATGAAGGAGGCCGGCGCCTGGCTGCCGAGGTCGGCGAGGCGGCCGTCGTAGAAGGCGCGCCGGACGGTCTGGGCCTCCATGGGCGCGCGGGCGGCGCGATCACCCGAGACCACGACGGTGACCGGACCCCGGTGGACGCGCCCGTGGGCGTACGTGGTGAACAGGTGCCGGTGGCGCCCAAGGTACCGGTCGAGTGCGAGGTACGTCGACGCGCCCTCGGTCTTGATGTCGACGAGCAGTTGGAGCGAGCCGCGGTACCCCCGGTACACCGACCCGTGGTTGGCCCGGACGCGGGCGGCGAGCGGGTCGAGGTAGAGGGACTCGAGGGTGCGGGACGGGTCGAGGTCCTCCGGGTCGTGGGCGACGAGGAGTTGGTCGCCGACGAGGTGGATGTCGGCCTCGACGCTGCCGAAGCGGTGGTCGAGAGCGTCGAACAGGGGACGCGGGTGCTCGTAGTCGTTGTGGGCGTGGGCGCGCCACAAGGGGCGGGGCCGGTGCGTGAACGGGCGGGGCCGGTGCGTGCGTTCGTGGGCCGACGTGGGTGCGGGCGCGAGGGCGATCGAGCCCGCGAGGGCTGCGCCGAGGGTGGTGAGGGCTCGGCGACGGGTGGTGAGGGCCATGCTCTGCCTCCCTGGAGGTGCCGTACGGGAACCCTGCGAGTATGGGGTCCGGGTGGGCTCAAGGAGCAGGGGCCTGCGCGGAGTTGACCGGACCGCCGCTACGCGTTCACCGCCGCTACGCGTTCACTTCACCGGGCCGGGGCGGGGCGAGGGGAGGGGAGGGGGCGCCCGAAAAGGCCCGCCCCTGACGGGACGGGCCTTTTCGGGCCACCCACGGGCTCCCCAGGGCCTTGTGGCTCCCCCGCTTTCCGGCGGGAACGTCGCCCGGTGCAGGGCGGACGGGCGTCAGGGGGCCTGCAGATCGACCAGGCCGGCCAAGGCCTCCCGATGGGCGCCGGCGGTGCCGTAGGCGATCGAGTCGGCCTTCGCGCGCTTGAGGTAGAGGTGGGCGGGGTGCTCCCATGTCATGCCGAGGCCACCGTGCAGTTGCAGGGCCTCCTCGGCGGCGTGCACCGCCACGGGCGCCGCGTAGGCCTGGGCGACGGTGACGGCCACGTCGACGTCCTCGCCGGTGGTCAGGGCGTCGGCGGCGTTGCGGGCGGCCGCGCGGGTGTTGACGATCTCCAGCCACAGTTGGGCCAGCCGGTGCTTGAGCGCCTGGAAGCCGCCGACGGGCCGGTTGAACTGCTTGCGTTCCTTCAGGTAGCGGACGGTCTCGGTCAGCGTCCACTCGGCCAGCCCGCACTGCTCCGAGGCGAGCAGTCCGGCCCCGGCGCGCAGGGCCCGATGCACGGCCAATTCGGCGTCGCCCAGGAGCCGGCCCGGCGCTCCGTCGAGGCTGACGGTCGCGAGCGGCCGGGTCAGGTCCAGGGAGGTCTGGGGGGTGACGGTCGCGGCCGAGGCGTCGACCGCGTACAGGCCGCCGTCGTCGGCGGGCACGAGGAGGACGTCCGCCACAACCGCGTCGGCGATGCCGGTCAGTTCCCCGTGCAGAGCGCCGTCGTCGTGCCGGACGGTCCGGTAGGCGGCGCCCGGTGCGACGTCGAGGGCGACCGCTAGGGCGCCGATGGTCCTCCCGGTCGCGAGGTCGCGGAGCAGGTCGTCGGTGCCGCAGGCCAGCAGGGCCTCGGTGGCGACGATGGCGCTCGTCAGATACGGCACGGGTGCGACCGCGCGGCCCAGTTCCTCCAGCACCACGGCGGCTTCACGGTGGGTGGCGCCCTGGCCGTCGAGTTCCTCGGGCACCAGCAGGCCGGCGAGGCCCATGCCGTCGGCCAGGGCCTTCCACAGGGCCCGGTGGTGCGGGGTGTCCGACTCGGCGCGGGCGATGACGCCGGGGGCGTCGCAGTGGTCGGTGAGCAGGTCGCGGACGGCGGCGCGCAGCGCCTCTTCCTCTTCCGAGTACAACAGGTCGCTCATCGGGCGAGGTCCTTCCAGGCGACGTCCTTGTCGGTGCGCGGTTCGGCGGGCAGGCCGAGGACGCGCTCGGCGACGATGTTCAGCAGGACCTCGCTGGTCCCGCCCTCGATGCTGTTGCCCTTGGAGCGCAGGTAGCGGTAGCCGGCGTCGCGGCCGGTGAAGTCGACCAGCTCCGGGCGCCGCATGGTCCAGTCGTCGTACAGCAGGCCCTCCTCGCCGAGGAGTTCCACCTCCAGGCCGCTGATCTCCTGGTTGAGGCGGGCGAAGGCCAGCTTCATGCCGGCGCCCTCGGGGCCGGGCTGGCCCACGACGAGCTGCTGGCGCAGCCGCTCGGCGGTGAGGCGGGAGACCTCGGCCTCCACCCAGAGCTTCAGCAGCCGCTGGTGCAGGTCGTGCGTGCGCAGCTCGGGCCGCTCGCGCCAGGTCTTCGAGATCGGGCCTATCATGCCGCCCTCGCGGGGCAGTCGCATGCCGCCGATGGCGACGCGCTCGTTGTTCAGCGTGGTCTGGGCGACCTTCCAGCCGTCGCCGACGGCACCGAGGCGCCGCGCGTCCGGGATGCGGACGTCGGTGAGGAACACCTCGTTGAACTCGGCCTCGCCGGTGATCTGCCGCAGCGGCCGTACTTCGACGCCCGGGTCGGTCATGTCGCAGACGAAGTACGTGATGCCCCGGTGCTTGGGCACCTCCGGGTCGGTGCGGGCGATGAGGATCGCCCAGCGGGCCACATGGGCGCTGGACGTCCATACCTTCTGCCCGTTGACCACCCACTCGTCGCCCTCGCGGACGGCCCGTGTGCCCAGTGCGGCCAGGTCGGACCCGGCGCCGGGCTCGCTGAACAGCTGGCACCAGACCTCCTCCCCCGTCCACAGGGGCCTGAGGTACCGCAGCTTCTGCTCGTCGGTGCCGAAGCCCAGGATGGTCGGAGCGGCCATGCCGAGGCCGATGCCGATGCGCCGCGGGTCGTTGTCGGGCGCCCCGGCTGCCTCCAGTTCGGCGTCCACGACGGCCTGGAGGGATCGGGGGGCGCCCAGCCCGCCGAGGCCCTCCGGGTAGTGCACCCAGGCCAGTCCGGCGTCGAAGCGGGCCCGGAGGAAGTCCAGCCGGTCGGTGGAGGCCGGCGGGTGGGTGGCCAGCAACTTCCTTGTGCGGCGGCGCAGTTCCTCGGTGTCGGTCATGCTGTCTCCTCCATGACGACCGCGACCCGGCCGGTGGTCAGACCGTCCGCCACCTTCTGCACGGCGCTCGCCGCCGAGCCGAGCGGCACCCGCTCGCTCACCAGCGGCTTGATCGCCCCGCGGGCGGCCAGCTCGGTGAGCTGCTCGTGGCAGTGCTGGACCAGCTTCGGGTTCTTGGTGTTGTACAGGCCCCAGTGCAGGCCGAGGATCGAGTAGTTCTTCACCAGGGCGTGGTTCAGGCCGGGGGTGGGGATCGTGCCGCCGGCGAAGCCGACGACGACGATCCGCCCCTCGAAGGCGACGGTCTTGGCGGACTGTGTGTAGGCCTCGCCGCCGACCGGGTCGTAGATCACGTCGGCGCCCCGCCCGCCGGTGGCCTCCTTGACGGCGGCGACGACGTCCTCGGAGCGCCGGTCGATCACGACGTCACAGCCGAGCTCGCGGGCCACGGCCGCCTTCCCGGAGCCGCCGACGACACCGATGACGGTGGCGCCGGCGGCCTTCCCGAGCTGCACGGCCGCGCTGCCGACCCCTCCAGCGGCAGCGTGGACGAGCAGGGTCTCGCCGGCCTCCAGACCGGCTCGGCGGTGCAGACCGAACCAGCCGGTCTGGTAGCCGATGTGCAGGGCCGCGGCCTCGGCGTCGTCGAGGGCGCCGGGCGCGGGCAGGAGCGCGGCGGCGTCCGCGACGGCGTACTCGGCGAAGCCTCCGTGGGGCAGCGCGGGGTTGGCGATCACCCGGCGGCCGTCCTCGGTCTCACCGCAGATCTCCACGCCCGGGGTGAACGGCAGCGGCGGCCTGACCTGGTACTGGCCGCGGCACAGCAGGGCGTCCGGGAAGTTGATGTTGGCCGCCCGCACCTTCAGCAGGACCTGGCCGTCACCGGGCGTGGGGGGCTCCACGTCCTGGAGCCGCATCACCTCGCCCGGCTCACCGTTCTCGTGCACTTGCCATGCCTGCATGCGGGGCCTCCACGGGGGACTGCTTCGTCTGACCGGGGTCGGTTCGCATACTAAGCGGTCGCTTGCCGATCAGGGAACCGTCTCCGGGCAATCTCCCGTGCGGAGGTCCCCCGTCCGCCCCAGCCGTCGGTCACAGCCGTCCGCCACAGCCGTCGGTCAAACCATCCGTCGCACCTGTCCGTCACAGCCGCCCACCACGGCCGTCCGTCACGCACCCTTCGGCCGGGCCCGCACATGCATCCGCTCGCCCTGCGGCCCGAACAGGCTGAGGAACTCCACGGGCCCCTCCCCCGTCGACCCGAACCAGTGCGGCACCCGGGTGTCGAACTCGGCGGCCTCCCCCGCCGTGAGCACCACGTCGTGCTCGCCCAGTACCAGGCGCAGCTTCCCGGACAGTACGTACAGCCACTCGTAGCCCTCGTGCGTCCGCGGTTCCGGCTCTTGTCTGCGCCGGGGTTCCAGGACCTTGTAGGCCTGGAGGCCACCGGGCTGGCGGGTGAGCGGCCAGTGGGTGCGGCCGCCCATCACGATCGGCTTGGAGCGCACCCGCGGATCACCGGTCGGCGGGGCGCCGACCAGATCGTCCAGGGCCACCTGGTGGGCGCGCGCGATCGGCAGCAGCAGTTCGAGACTGGGTTTGCGCAGACCGGACTCCAGCCGCGAGAGGGTGCTGACGGAGATGCCGGTGGTCTCGGACAACGCCGCCAGGGTCACCTCCCGGTCCTTCCGCATCTGCCGCAGCCGGGGGCCCACGCCCGCGAGTACCTCGTCCGTCGTCATGGACGTATTGCAGATTCGGCAAAGCCGTTTGTCAATCCCGCAGTGCCGGGGCGACGCTCGGCAGCGGAGGTGGTCATATGACCGAGAAGTACGCGGTGGTCGTCATCGGCGGGGGCACGGCGGGCCTGTCCGCCGGGCTGGTGCTGGGGCGGGCCCGGCACCGCACGCTGGTGATCGACGCGGGTGAGCCGCGCAACGCGCCGGCCGCGCACATGCAGGGCTATCTGTCCCGGGACGGCATGCCGCCCGCCGAGTTCCTGGCCGTCGGCCGGGAGGAGATCGCGCGCTACGGCGTGGAACTCGTGCGGGACTGGGTGGTGGAGGTGACGAGGGACGAGGACTTCACCGTGGTGCTGGCCGGCGGCCGGACGGTTCGGGCCCGGCGGCTGGTCGTCGCGACGGGGCTGAAGGACGAGCTGCCCGCGGTTCCCGGGGTCGCCGAGCGGTTCGGCCGGGACGTGCTGCACTGCCCGTTCTGCCACGGCTGGGAGGTGCGCGACCAGCCGTTCGGGGTGCTGGCGACGAGCCCGGCGAGCGTGCACCAGGCGCTGATCGTGTCCCAGTGGTCGAAGGACGTGCGGTTCTTCCTGCACACGGTCGCCGAGGAGGAGCTGTCCGACCAGGACCTGCGCCGGCTCGCCGCGGCCGGGGTGGACGTGGTGCCGGGCGAGGCCGCGGAGCTGGTGATCGAGGACGACCGGCTCACCGGCATCCGGCTCACCGACGGTACGGCGCACTCCCGCTCGGTGCTGTTCGTCGCCCCGCGCCCCGTTCCGCAGACCGGCCTGCTGGAGCGGCTGGGGGCCGAGCTGCACGAGACGCCGTTCGGCGCGTATCCGGTCGTCGACGCGACCGGCCTGACGACGGTGCCGGGCGTGTGGGCCGCGGGCAACGCGATCGGCTTCGCCGAGCAGGTGGTGCACGCGGCGAGCGGCGGGTACCGGGCGGCGTCGGCGATCGTCGGGGACCTGTTGATGACCGACCTCGACGCGGCGGTCCAGGTGTAGCGGCACCGCACCCGGTGCACCATGACTGCATGCTGCTGCACCGGCTGGCACGAGTGTCCCGGGAGGTCGCCGCCACCTCGGCGCGGTCCCGCAAGACGGCCCTGCTCGCGGAGCTCTTCCGGGACGCCGGGGCCGACGACGTGCCGATCGTGATCCCGTATCTGGCCGGGCGGCTGCCGCAGGGCCGGATCGGCGTCGGCTGGAAGGTGCTCGGCCGCCCGGTCACCCCGGCCGCCGAACCGGGCCTGACCGTGCGGGAGGTGGACGCCCGGCTGTCCGAGCTCGCCAAGGTGTCCGGTCCCGGCTCCCAGGCGGAACGGGCCCGGCTGGTCGGGGAGTTGATGGGTGCGGCCACCGAGGACGAGCAGCGGTTCCTGCTGGGGCTGCTCACCGGCGAGGTCCGGCAGGGCGCGCTGGACGCGGTGGCGGTCGAGGGCCTCGCGCAGGCGACCGGCGCGCCGTCCGCCGACGTGCGGAGGGCCGTGATGCTCGCGGGTTCCCTCCAGACGGTGGCCGAGGCACTGCTGGCGGACGGCCCCGCCTCCCTCGACCGCTTCCGCCTGACCGTCGGCCGCCCGGTCCTGCCGATGCTGGCGCACAGCGCCTCCTCGGTGGCCGAGGCGGTGGACAAGCTGGGCCCTTGCGCGGTGGAGGAGAAGCTGGACGGCATCCGCGTGCAGGTGCACCGCGACGGCGGCACCGTTCGGCTCTACACCCGCACCCTCGACGACATCACCGACCGCCTGCCGGAGGTGACGGCCGCCGCCCTTCGGTTGCGGGGCGAGCGGTTCATCCTGGACGGAGAGGTGATCTCCTTCGACGAGGAGGGGCGCCCCCGGTCGTTCCAGGAGACCGCCGGGCGCGTCGGCTCCCGTACCGACGTGGCGACGGCCGCCCGTGCGGTGCCGGTCTCCCCCGTGTTCTTCGACGCGCTGTCCGTGGACGGCCAGGACCTGCTGGACCTGCCCTTCGCCGAGCGGCACGCCGAGCTGGCCCGCCTGGTGCCCGAGCCGATGCGTGTGCGGCGCACGCTGGTGTCCGGCCCGGACGACACGCCCAGCGCGGAGGAGTTCCTCGCCGAGACCCTGAAGCGCGGCCACGAGGGTGTCGTGGCCAAGGCACTCGATGCCCCCTACAGCGCGGGCCGGCGCGGGGCGTCCTGGCTGAAGGTGAAGCCCGTCCACACCCTCGACCTGGTGGTCCTGGCCGCCGAGTGGGGCCACGGCCGCCGCACCGGCAAGCTCTCCAACCTCCACCTGGGCGCCCGCACCGCCGACGGTGGCCTCGCCATGCTCGGCAAGACCTTCAAGGGCATGACCGACGCGATGCTCACCTGGCAGACCGAACGGCTCCGGCAGCTCGCCGTCGACGACAACGGCTACGTCGTGACCGTTCGCCCGGAACTCGTCGTCGAGATCGCCTACGACGGGTTGCAGCGCTCCACCCGCTACCCGGTCGGCGTCACCCTGCGCTTCGCCCGCGTGGTCCGCTACCGGGAGGACAAGCGCCCCGAGGACGCCGACACGGTGGAGACGCTCCTGACCGCGCACCCGGAAGTGCAGCCGTGAAGCGCAGCGCCGGCCTGCTTCTCTTCCGCCGCACCGGCGACGGCCTCGAAGTCCTGCTCGGTCACATGGGCGGCCCGTTCTTCGCCCGGCGCGACACCGGGGCGTGGACCGTGATCAAGGGCGAGTACGAGCCGGACGAGCCCGCCTGGGAGGCCGCGCGCCGCGAGTTCCGGGAGGAGCTGGGGCTCCCCCCTCCCGACGGCGAGGCCCTCGACCTCGGCGAGGTCCGGCAGGCCAACGGCAAGATCGTCACGGCGTGGGCGGTCGAGGCGGACCTCGACCCGGCGACGATCGCGCCCGGCACCTTCCGGATGGAATGGCCCCCGGGGTCGGGGCGGCTCCAGGAGTTCCCCGAGCTGGACCGGGTGGCGTGGTTCGGCCCGGGCCGGGCCCGCGCGGTGATCGTCAAGGCGCAGGCGGCGTTTCTCGACCGCCTGGCGGAGCACTCGCCCTGAGGAGACGCTCCCGCGTTGCGGTCCCCTCCGCCGCGCGGGAAGGTCGAGACAAGCCCGCTCCGAGGGAGGTCAGCCATGCCCATCGCAACGGTGAACCCGGCGAACGGCGAGACGCTCAAGACGTACGAGGCCATGGGCGAGGAGGAGATCGAGCGCCGGCTCCAGCTCGCGGAGGCCACGTTCCGCACGTACCGGACGACGACCTTCGCCGAGCGGGCCCGGCTGCTGCACCGGGCCGCCGACCTGCTCGAAGAGGACCAGCAGGACGTCGCCCGGGTGATGACCACCGAGATGGGCAAGCCGATCCAGCAGGCCCGCGCCGAGGCGGCGAAGTGCGCCAAGGCCATGCGCTGGTACGCCGACCACGCCGAGGAACTGCTCGCCGACGAGGAACCCGCCGACGCCGACGTCAAGGACTCCGGCGCCTCGCGCGTACGGGTCCGCTACCGGCCGCTCGGCCCGGTGCTGGCGGTCATGCCGTGGAACTTCCCGCTGTGGCAGGTGGTCCGCTTCGCCGCGCCCGCGCTGATGGCGGGCAACGTGGGCCTGCTCAAGCACGCCTCGAACGTCCCGCAGACGGCCCTGTACCTGGAGGACCTCTTCCACCGGGCGGGCTTCACCGAGGGCGCCTTCCAGACGCTGCTGATCGGCTCCGCCGCGGTGGACGAGATCCTGCGCGACGAGCGGGTCAAGGCGGCCACGCTCACCGGCAGCGAGCCGGCGGGCCGTGCGGTCGCCTCCACCGCCGGGGAGATGATCAAGAAGACGGTGCTGGAGCTGGGCGGCAGCGACCCGTTCGTCGTGATGCCGTCCGCCGACATCGACCGGGCCGCGAAGGTCGCGGTGACCGCGCGGGTGCAGAACACCGGGCAGTCCTGCATCGCGGCGAAGCGGTTCATCGTCCACACGGACGTCTACGACGCCTTCGCCGAGCGGTTCGCCGAGGGCATGAAGGCGCTGAAGGTCGGCGACCCCCTGTCCGACGACACCGAGGTCGGGCCGCTCTCCAGCGAGCAGGGCCTGCGTGATGTGGAGGAACTGGTCGACGACGCGGTCCGCAGCGGGGCCCGGGTGCTGTGCGGTGGCGAACGGCCGGACGGGCCGGGCTGGTACTACACGCCGACGATCCTCGCCGGCATCACCCGCGAGATGCGGATCCACCGGGAGGAGGCGTTCGGGCCGGTCGCGACGCTGTACCGGGCGGCCGACCTCGACGAGGCCGTGCTGATCGCGAACGACTCGCCGTTCGGTTTGAGTTCCAACGTGTGGACGCGGGACGAGGGTGAGGTCGACCGGTTCGTACGCGACCTGGAGGCCGGCGGGGTGTTCTTCAACGGCATGACGGCGTCCCACCCGGCGTTCCCGTTCGGCGGTGTGAAGCGGTCCGGGTACGGGCGGGAGCTGTCCGGGCACGGAATCCGCGAGTTCTGCAACATCACCACTGTTTGGCATGGTGCGTGAGTGTTGCGGGGCTACGATCCCGTCTGTGAACCGCGAAGTGACTCTGCCTCTGATCGTCGACGACCGCGGGACCTTGCAGGTGGCTGCCGCGGACGTCAGCAAGCTCCTGCGGACGGTGGGGGGTCGGTGGGTGCGGCTCGTGGAAGGCGGGGAGTCGGGGCTGGACGAGGACACGGTCGCCGAGTTGGCCATTGAACTGGCGAAGCTGGCCGATCGTATCGATGTGGCCTGTATCGCGCACAGCAGTGGGAGTGCGACGTAGTCGCGGCGTGGGCCGGTGCGTGAGGGCTTGTGCGGTGTGGTTCGCGGGGTGTGCGGGCGCGTGGGGCTTGTCGCGTCCACGCGGCGGAGCCGCACAGCGTCCCGCGTCCCTCACGGCACCCGGCTCAAGGTGTTCCAGAACATCGCCTCGTAGTCCTGCAGCAGGCGGCCGTAGGTGTGTGCTCGCTCCTCGTCGAGGCGCCCGGCGTCCAGCGCCGCCTGGACGGCCGCCGTCGCCAGTCGGTCCGGCTCCGGTGACGGCTGCGCGAAGAAGTCGAAGAAGGCGCAGGCCTCGTCGGTGAAGCCGTACCGCTCGCGCAGCGCGGTCGCGATCGTCGCGCAGTAGCCGCTCCACGCCGAGAAGTTGGCCGTCAGAGCCAGGACCACGTCTGCCGGTGAGGCGTTCAGGGCCAGCCAGGCCACGTACGCGGGGTACGCCTGACAGCCCGCCAGGGGCTCGTACGACGCCTCCCCCGCCTCGTCCACTCCGCACGCTCGGGCGAACGCCGTCAGTCGCTCACCCGCCAGGGCCTCGCCCTCGGCCAGGGCCGTGAAGAAGGCCGCGACCTCCGGGTCGGTCGCTTCGCCGCGTGCCGCCAGGAACTCGAACGCCCGGCGGTCCGCCGGGATCACCCACGCCTGTTCCAGGGCCAGCGAGGCGAGGGTGGAGCGGGTGGCGGTGCCGTCGGCGATCCGGGGGATCAGCGGGTTGGCGTGCGGGTCCGGGGCGAGGGCCGCGGTCGTCCTCTTCAGCAGATCCGGTGCCGGGTGCGTCATCGCGTCCTCCGTCGTCGAGGTGTCGGTACGAGCGTGGCACGGCGTGCCCGATACGGAGTAGTCCGGCGCGAAGTCGGTGTACCGGCGGGGGATCGTGGGGGGACCACTTCTTGAGGTGACGCACCATCTGACCGGAGCGAAGGCCTCCCGGGAGGCGAAAGCAGGCACGGCTCATGGCGACTTTGTGCAGACCCGCGGTGTCCGTTCCAGAGCACGTGATCACGATGGAGGAGACGCTGGAGCTGGCGCGAGCGCGCCACACCGACCACCCCCAACTGCCGCTGGCCCTCCGCCTGATCGAGAACACCGGTGTGCGCACACGGCACATCGTCCAGCCCGTCGAGGAAACGCTGCGACACCCCGGATTCGCGGACCGCAACAAGCTCTACGAGGCCGAGGCGAAGGCCCGGGTGCCCGCGGTCGTCCAGCGGGCACTGGACGACGCGGAACTGTTCGCCACCGAGGTGGATCTGCTCGTCTACGTGTCGTGCACGGGCTTCATGATGCCCTCGCTCACGGCGTGGCTCATCAACGAGATGGGATTCGACCCGACCACCCGTCAGCTGCCGATCGCCCAGCTGGGATGTGCGGCCGGCGGCGCGGCCGTCAACCGGGCCCACGACTTCTGCACGGCGTACCCCGACGCCAACGCGCTGATCGTGGCCTGCGAGTTCTGCTCGCTGTGCTACCAGCCGACCGACATCGGTGTCGGCTCGCTGCTGTCGAACGGCCTGTTCGGTGACGGCGTGGCCGCCGCCGTGGTCCGCGGCCGGGGCGGCGAGGGAGTCCGCCTGGAGCGCAACGGCTCGTACCTGATCCCCAAGACCGAGGAGTGGATCATGTACGACGTCCGGGAGACCGGCTTCCACTTCCTGCTGGACAAGCGCGTGCCGGGCACGATGGAGCCGCTCGCCCCGGTGCTGCGGGACCTGGCGGGCGACCATGGATGGGACGCCTCCGACCTGGACTTCTACATCGTGCACGCGGGTGGACCCCGTATCCTCGACGACCTCGGCACCTTCCTGCGCGTCGACCCGCACGCCTTCCGCTTCAGCCGGGCCACGCTCACCGAGTACGGCAACATCGCCGGCGCCGTCGTCCTGGACGCGCTGCGCCGGCTGTTCGACGAGGGCGGACCCGGGGACCGGGCCCGCGGGCTGCTCGCCGGGTTCGGACCCGGTATCACCGCCGAGATGGCTCTGGGGCGCTGGCACAGCGGGGACGAGGCGAGGTGACATGAGCGAGGAGACGATCACGGAGAGACGATCACCGGGATCCCGCCCCCTGCCCGTGACGCGGTGAGCGGGCCATGACGGCGACGGAAGGGCTGCTCGTCCCCCCGGGGCACGGCCGGGTGATGGCCACCCCCGCCCAGCACGTCACGTTCAAGGTGACCGGCACGCATTCCCGGGCGGCCTCCACCTTCGAGGTGGTCGTGCCCCCGGGCTTCGACGTGGGCGCCCATGTGCACAGCCGCAGCGAGGAGTTGTTCTACGTCCTCGAGGGCGAGCTGGACGTCCTCGCCTTCGAGCCTCGGGTCCGCACTCCCGACCACTGGCAGCAGTGGGAGTCCCCTTCGGGCAACCGGGTGGTACGGGCGACACCGGGGACGGTGATCGTCGTGCCTCCGGGATGCCCGCACGCCTTCGCCAACCCGACGGAGGAGCCCGCGAAGGTGTTCTTCCAGGCGAGTCCGCCGCCGGAGCACGAGCGGTATTTCGAGGAACTGCTGGAGATCCTCGGCGCCGGGGGCCCGCCGGACCACGCCGCGATCCAGGAGCTGCGGGCGCGGTACGACATCGAGCAGCTGACGCCGTTGAGACACCGTTAGCGGATGGGCACCCCGGCCAGGGTCCGGGCGATGACCAGCCGCTGGATCTCGCTCGTGCCCTCGAAGATGGTGTAGATGGCCGCGTCGCGGTGCATCCGCTCGACGGGGTACTCGCGGGTGTAGCCGTTGCCGCCGAGGATCTGGATGGCCTGGGCCGTGACGCTCTTGGCCGTCTCGCTCGCGAACAGCTTGGACATCGAGCCCTCGGCGGCGGTGAACGGCTTGCCGTTGACCGCCATCCAGGACGCGCGCCACACCAGCAGGCGGGCCGCGTCGATGGACGTCCGCATGTCCGCGAGCTGGAAGGCGACACCCTGGTTGTCGATGATCGGGCGCCCGAACTGCTCGCGCGTCATGGCGTAGTCGAGGGCGACCTCATAGGCGGCGCGGGCGGTGCCGACCGCCATGGCGCCGACCGCGGGACGCGAGGCCTCGAACGTGGCCATCGCCGCGTTCTTCACCCTCCCGCCCTGCTTGGCCTTCTCCCGTGCGCGGGCCAGCCGCTCGTCCAGCTTCTCCTTGCCGCCGAGCAGGCAGGAGCCGGGGACGCGCACGTTGTCGAGGATCACCTCGGCGGTGTGCGAGGCGCGGATGCCGTGCTTCTTGAACTTCTGGCCCTGGGCCAGCCCCGGCGTCCCCGGCGGGACGATGAAGGAGGCGTGCCCCTTGGAGCCGAGCTCGGGGTCGACGACCGCGACGACGACATGGACGTTGGCGATGCCGCCGTTGGTCGCCCAGGTCTTGGTGCCGTTGAGCACCCACTCGTCCTTGGCCTCGTCGTACACGGCGCGGGTGCGCATGGAGGCGACGTCCGAGCCGGCGTCGGGCTCGGAGGAGCAGAACGCGGCGACCTTGACATCGTCGGCGTCGCCGTACATCTGGGGGATCCAGGTGCCGATCTGCTCCTCGGTGCCGTTGGCGAGGACGCCGACCGCGGCGAGACCGGTGCCGACGATGGAGAGGGCTATGCCCGCGTCGCCCCAGAACAGTTCCTCCATGGCCATGGGGATGCCGAGACCGGTGGGGTCGAAGTACTGCTGGGCGTAGAAGTCCAGGGAGTAGATGCCGACCTTGGCGGCCTCCTGGATGACCGGCCAGGGAGTCTCCTCACGCTCGTCCCATTCGGCGGCCGCGGGGCGGATCACGTCGGCCGCGAAGCCGTGCAGCCAGTCCCGGACCTCCTTCTGTTCGTCGTTGAGCTCCATGGTGAACTCGGCCATGTCGTCCCCTCCAGCGGCACACGTGCATGTTACTTGCGGTAACATCAGTCTGTTACCGACGGGTAGTCGAAGTCAACTCCTACCGACCGGTCGGCACCCGTCCGGTCTCCCGCGCATGCTTCAGTGTTAGTTTGCGCAGGCGTCAGCGAAACAGCACGGGTGGGGAGAGCACATGGACACCACGCAGCGGACCGAGCAGCAACGGTCCGCCGACCGCCGTCGGCGTGAGCTGCTGGAAGCCGCCGACCGGGTGGTGCTGCGCGACGGCCCGCAGGCCTCGATGAACGCGATCGCGGCGGAGGCGGGCATCACCAAGCCGATCCTCTACCGGCACTTCGGCGACAAGGGCGGACTTTACGCGGCTCTCGCCAAACGGCACACCGACGCGCTGCTGGACTCGCTGCGGGCGGCGCTGGACGCGCCGGCGGACCGACGGGAGCGGGTCGAGGCGACGTTGGACACCTACCTCGCGGCGATCGAGGCGCGGCCCCAGGTGTACCGGTTCTTGATGCACCCGTCGGACGGGAACCAGCAGGGGGATCAGGGCTTCGACGTCGGCAAGCACAGCGCCCCGTTGCTGCGGCGGATGGGCGAGGAGCTGGCACAGGTCATCGAGGAGCGGCTGGACCTCGGCCCGGGCGGGCAGCAACTGGCTCGGGTGTGGGGGCACGGGATCGTCGGCATGATGCATGCCGCCGGGGACTGGTGGCTGGGGGAACGGCCCTGTTCTCGTGCGGAGTTGGTGCGGAGTCTGGCTGATCTTCTGTGGGGGCGGCTTGCGGCCGCGGGAGATCGGGTGGGAGGTCCCGGGTTCTGACCCTCGCGAGTCGTGTGCGGGCCGGTGGGGGCTGGTCGCGCAGTTCCCCGCGCCCTGGAAAAGCCAGATCAGCCTCACCGGCGCCAAGAAGCCCGGGACACCTGGCGCATCAGCCTGCGGTGGCGCCAGCCCTTGAGGTGATCGGCGTAGACGCGGCCCTCCAGGTGGTCGAACTCGTGCTGGAGGCAGCGCGCGAAGAACCCCGTGCCGTGGACGGTGACCGGCTCTCCGGTCGCCGTGAAGCCCTCGACGACCGCGTGGTCGTACCGTTCCGTGCCCGCCTCCAGGCCGGGCAGGGACAGACAGCCCTCCGGGCCCCGGATCACCACACCGTCCTTTTCGGTCAGCCGCGGGTTGATCACATGGCCCACATGGCGGACGTCCTCGTCGTCCGGGCAGTCGTAGACGAAGACCCGCAGCGGCTCGCCGACCTGGTTGGCGGCGAGCCCGACGCCTTGGGCCGCGTACATGGTGGCGAACAAGTCCTCGACGAGCCGGACCAGTTCAGGGCCGAAGTCGGTGACCTCCGCGCAGGGCGAGTGCAGGAGCGGATCGCCGTGCAGGGTGAGGGGTCTCACGCGGCCGTGGGTGCCGGGCAGGGAGCTGTGTCGCATGGCGGCAAGAGTAAGGTCCTGTCGGTCCGCGCCTCCCACACGAGTTCGCCACAGTGCCGCGGTTCGGGAGTGCGAACGGATCTCGATAGGCTGAGGTCCACACCACGTGGCCGTCAGGCTTCAGGGCGCGGCGCGTACGCAAGGAGGATCGAGAACTGATGGCAGGCAACTCGGACCCGCTCTCGCCGCGGGCCAAGCTGGCCGTGACCGCGGGCAAGGCGGTCGCGGCGGCATCGCGCGCCGCAGGACGCGGCAGCGGTTCGGTGATCGGCGGCCGGGTCGCGCTCAAACTCGACCCCGACCTCCTCGCCCGGCTCGCGCAGCATCTGGACGTGATCCTGGTCTCCGCGACGAACGGCAAGACCACCACCACCCGGCTCATCGCCGAGGCCCTGCGCGCGGCGGGACCGGTCGTCTCCAACGCGCTCGGCGCCAACATGCCGGCCGGCATCACCTCGGCCCTCGCCGGCAGCTCGGACGCCCGCTACGGCGTCATCGAGGTCGACGAGAAGTACCTCGCCGGTGTCGCCGGGGACACCGCCCCGAAGTGCATCGCCCTGCTCAACCTCTCGCGCGACCAGCTCGACCGCGCCGCCGAGACCCGCATGCTCGCCGAGAACTGGCGGGAGGGGCTCGCGGGTTCCAAGGCCGTGGTCGTGGCCAACTGCGACGACCCGCTGGTGGTGTGGGCGGCGTCCTCCTCCCCCAATGTGATCTGGGTCGCGGCCGGGCAGATGTGGAAGGACGACGCCTGGTCCTGCCCGTCGTGCGGTGGCGTGATGCAGCGCCCGGGCGACGACTGGTTCTGCGGCGAGTGCGGCTTCCGCCGTCCGACGCCGAGCTGGGCGCTCTCCGGCGACCACGTCCTCGACCCGCACGGCTCGGCCTGGCCGATCCACCTCCAGCTGCCCGGCCGCGCCAACAAGGCCAACGCCGCCTCCTCGGCCGCCGTCGCCGCCGTGTTCGGGGTGCCGCCGCAGGTCGCGCTGGAGCGCATGTACCAGGTGCAGGCGGTGGCCGGGCGTTACGACGTCGTCCAGTTCCAGGGCCGCGACCTGCGTCTGCTGCTCGCGAAGAACCCGGCCGGCTGGCTGGAGACGTTCTCCCTGATCGACCCGCCGCCCACCCCGGTCATCCTCTCCGTGAACGCCCGCGGCGCCGACGGCACCGACACCTCCTGGCTGTGGGACGTCGACTACACGCGCCTGACCGGCCACCCGGTCTGCGTGGTCGGCGACCGGCGCCTGGACCTGGCGGTGCGCCTGGAAGTCGCCGACCAGCACTTCCAGGTCTACGACAACCTCGACCAGGCCGTGGCCGCCTGCCCGCCGGGCCGGATCGAGGTCATCGCCAACTACACGGCGTTCCAGGACCTCCGCCGCCGCGTCGGCAACTGAGCACGAGACGTCAGGGGACTTTTGTGAGCGACAACCAACTGCGCATCGTCTGGATCTATCCCGACCTGCTCAGCACCTACGGCGACCAGGGCAACGTCCTCGTCGTCGAACGCCGGGCCCAGCAGCGCGGCCTGGACGTGGCCCGGCTGGACGTGCGCAGCGACCAGCCGATCCCGACCTCCGGGGACATCTACCTGATCGGTGGCGGTGAGGACCGTCCGCAGCGGCTCGCCGCCGAGCGGCTGCGCCGGGACGGCGGGCTGACCCGGGCCGTGGAGAACGGCGCCATCGTGTTCTCCGTGTGCGCTGGCTACCAGATCCTGGGCCACGAGTTCATCAACGACCTCGGCCGGCGCGAGCCCGGCCTCGGGCTGCTGGACGTGGTGTCGACGCGCGGCGAGGGCGCCCGCTGCGTCGGTGACGTGCTGGGCGACGTCGACGCCCGGCTCGGCCTGCCCCCGCTGACCGGCTTCGAGAACCACCAGGGCGTCACCCACCTCGGCCCCACCGCCCGCCCCCTCGCCCGGGTGCGCTTCGGCAACGGCAACGGCACGGGCGACGGCACGGAGGGCGCGTACAACGACACCGTGTTCGGCACGTACATGCACGGGCCGGTACTCGCGCGCAACCCGCTGATCGCGGACCTGATGCTGAAGCTGGCCCTCGACGTCAACGCGCTGCCCCCGACCGACGACCGCTGGTACGAGGCACTCCGCAACGAGCGCATCGCCGCTGCTCAGCAGCCTGCGTGAGCGCTGCGCCGCAACGTGTCCGAAGAACGCGTCAACCTGCTGGTCAACAGCCCGTCTGACGGCGCATCCGCACAGGTGAGCGGGGTCGTCCAGCAGGCGGACGCGTGCTTCGGTCCGGGACCTGGATGCCGCTAGGGTGGCGGGGATTCGAGCCGGACAACGTGGTCCGGATCCGGCCCACGTGGAGAAGGTATTCGGGCTATGCGCATTGGTGTCCTCACGTCCGGCGGCGACTGCCCCGGCCTGAACGCCGTCATCCGGTCCGTCGTGCACCGTGCCGTCGTCGACCACGGCGACGAGGTCATCGGCTTCCGGGACGGCTGGAAAGGCCTCCTGGAGTGCGACTACCTCAAGCTCGACCTCGACGCGGTGGGCGGCATCCTCGCCCGCGGCGGCACGATCCTCGGGTCCTCCCGCGTCCAGCCCTCCCATCTGCGGGACGGCGTGGAGCGGGCCAAGGGCCATGTCCGGGAGCTCGGCCTCGACGCGATCATCCCGATCGGCGGCGAGGGCACGCTCAAGGCCGCGCGGCTGATGTCGGACAGCGGCCTGCCCGTCGTGGGTGTGCCGAAGACCATCGACAACGACATCGCGGTCACCGACGTCACCTTCGGCTTCGACACGGCCGTGGGCGTGGCGACCGAGGCCCTGGACCGGCTGAAGACCACCGCCGAGTCCCACCAGCGGGTCCTGGTGGTCGAGGTCATGGGCCGGCACACCGGCTGGATCGCGCTGCACTCCGGCATGGCCGCCGGCGCGCACGCCATCGTCGTCCCCGAGCGGCCCTTCGACGTCGACGAACTGACCCGCAAGGTGGGTGAGCGGTTCGAGGCGGGCAAGCGCTTCGCCATCGTCGTGGCGGCGGAAGGTGCCAAGCCCAAGCCCGGGACCATGGAGTTCGACGAGGGCGGCAAGGACATCTACGGGCACGAGCGGTTCGCCGGGATCGCCCGGCAGCTGTCGGTGGAGCTGGAGGGGCGACTCGAGAAGGAAGCCCGGCCGGTGATCCTCGGACATGTGCAGCGCGGCGGTACGCCGACCGCCTACGACCGGGTGCTGGCGACGCGGTTCGGGTGGCACGCCGTGGAGGCCGTGCACCGCGGTGAGTTCGGGCACATGACCGCGCTGCGGGGCACCGACATCGTGATGGTGCCGCTCGCCGAGGCCGTCGAGACGCTGAAGACCGTGCCGGAGAACCGGTACGAAGAGGCGGAGTGCGTGCTCTGAGAGCGCTGTAGTCGGCCGGGTGCGGGCCGTTCGTGGCCTGTCGCGCCCACGCGGCGGAGCCGCGTGGTGAACACAGCCCCGCGCCCCTGAGACGTCGTACCGCCCCCGGTCGCAATGACGACCGGGGGCGGTTCTAGTCTTGGGGCGGACAGACGGCTGCACACCCCCACGAAACAGGAGCCGGCGGATGGATCACAGCGGGCACGGCATGACCATGGATCTGCCGCCGTTCACGCTGGGACGAGGGCTGGAGTGGTCGGCGGACCCGTTCTTCCTCGTCGCCTGCCTGGCCGGGCTGGTCCTGTACGGGTGGGGTGTCGTGCGGCTCGTCCGGCGCGGCGACGGCTGGCCCGTGGGGCGGACGGTCGCCTACGTCCTGGGCGTGCTGACCATCATGCTCATGATGTGCACCCAGCTGAACGACTACGGCATGGTCATGTTCAGTGTGCACATGGTGCAGCACATGGTCATCAGCATGGTGTCGCCCATCCTGATCCTGCTCGGGGCGCCGATCACACTGGCGCTGCGGGCGCTGCCGACCGCGGGCCGGGGCCGCAAGGGGCCGCGTGAGCTGCTGCTGATGTTCCTGCACAGCCGGTACATGCGGATCATCACGCACCCGGCGTTCACGATCCCGCTGTTCATCGCGAGCCTGTACGGGCTGTACTTCACGCCCCTCTTCGACACCCTGATGGGTTCCAAGGTGGGGCACATCGCGATGATGGTGCACTTCCTCGCCGTGGGCCTGGTGTTCTTCTGGCCGATCATGGGCGTGGACCCGGGCCCGCACCGCCCGGGCTACCTGATGCGGATGCTGGAGCTGTTCGCGGGCATGCCGTTCCACGCGTTCTTCGGGATCGCGTTGATGATGGCGTCCGCGCCGATGATCGAGACGTTCGAGAACCCGCCCGCCTCGCTCGGTATCGAGGCGCTCTCCGACCAGAACGCGGCGGGCGGCATCGCCTGGGCGTTCAGCGAGATCCCGTCCGTGCTGGTGCTGGTCGCCCTGCTGTTCCAGTGGTACGCCTCGGACCAGCGGCAGGCCAGGCGCACGGACCGGGCCGCCGACCGCGACGGGGACAAGGAACTCGAGGCGTACAACGCCTATCTGGCCTCGCTGAACACGCAGGGGCGCTGAACCCGACTCGTGTACGGGCCGTGCGCGCCGGGCTTGCGCCAGGCACCATGGAGGAACCGAACCATGAGGAGGGTGCCGCGATGCCCGGTTCCACGAACGGTTCCAACTCGACCAAGACCATGGGAGTGATCACCGTGGGCGGGCTGGTCCTGGTGACGGCCTACACGGTGGCGCTCGGGAGCAACGGCTGGCTGTGGTTCGGCTGGGTCGTCCTGGGTCTGATCACCCTGGGACTGGTGGTGACCGCGCGCAGCACCTGACGGCTCACTCCCGGGTCAGCCGGGCCGCCGAGTGCACGCCCGGCTGGTACTTCGGGAGCCGGACCGTGATCTTCATGCCCGCGCCCGCGGCTGTCTCGATGACGAGGCCGTAGTCGTCGCCGTAGACCTGGCGGAGCCGGTCGTCGACGTTGGAGAGGCCGATGCCGCCCGAGGGGCTGACCTCGCGGGCGAGGATGCGGCGGAGCAGACCCGGGTCCATGCCGGCGCCGTCGTCCTCGATGACGACGAGCGCCTCGGCGCTCGCGTCCTGGGCGGTGATCTGGATGTGGCACCTGCCCGAGGGCACGGCCTTGCCCTCCAGGCCGTGCTTGACGGCGTTCTCGACGAGCGGCTGCAGGCACAGGAACGGCAGGGTCACCGGCAGCACCTCCGGCGCTATCTGGAGGGTCACGGAGAGGCGGTCGCCGAAGCGTGCCCGCACCAGCGCCAGGTAGTGGTCGATGGCGTGGAGTTCCTCGGCGAGGGTGGTGAAGTCGCCGTGCCGGCGGAACGAGTAGCGGGTGAAGTCGGCGAACTCCAGGAGCAGCTCGCGGGCTCGCTCGGGGTCGGTGCGGACGAACGAGGCGATCACCGCGAGCGAGTTGAAGATGAAGTGCGGGGAGATCTGCGCCCGCAGCGCCTTGATCTCCGCCTCGATGAGACGGGTGCGGGACTGGTCGAGATCGGCCAGTTCCAGCTGGACCGAGACCCAGCGGGCGACCTCGCCGGCGGCCCGGACCAGGACGGCCGACTCGCGGGGCGCACAGGCGACCAGAGCCCCGTGCACCCGGTCGTCGACGGTCAGCGGGGCGACGACCGCCCAGCGCGCCGAGCAGTCGAGGCTGTCGCAGGTGAGCTCGAAGGCCTCACCGCGGCCGGTCTCCAGGGAGTTCGCGAGGCGTTCCATGATCTCGGTGCGGTGATGGTCGCCGTCGCCGTCCCAGACCAGGACCTGCTCGCGGTCGGTGAGGCAGAGGGCGTCCGTGCCGAGCAGCGAGCGCAGTTTGCGGGCGGACTTGCGGGCGGTCTCCTCGGTCAGGCCGGCCCGCAGCGGGGGCGCGGCGAGGGACGCGGTGTGCAGGGTCTCGAAGGTGGCGTGCTCGACGGGTGTGCCGAGGCCGGCGAGGCTCGTGGCCCGGGCGGTGCGCCGGCCGAGCCAGACGCCCAGGGCGAGCACCGGGAGCACCGCGACGCACAGGCCCGCCAGGAAGCCGCTCATGCCGGCACCTCCGTGCGCAGTTCCTCGGGCAGGTGGAACCGGGCCAGGATCGCCCCGGTGCCGGGCGGGACCCGGCCGGGGGTGGCCAGGGACACCAGGATCATGGTGAGGAAGCCCAGCGGCACCGACCACAGCGCGGGCCAGGCGAGCAGGGCGTGCAGTGCGGCGCCCTCGCCCGGGTAGCCCGCCATGGTCGCGGCGACGGCGAGCAGGGCGGAACCGCCGCCGACCAGCATCCCGGCGGCGGCGCCGGGCGGGGTCAGCCGCCGCCACCAGATGCCGAGGACGAGCAGCGGGCAGAACGACGACGCCGACACGGCGAAGGCGAGCCCGACGGCGTCGGCGACCGGCAGCCCGCCGACCAGGACGCTCGCCGCCAGGGGCACGGCCATGGCGAGGACCGTCCCGAGCCGGAAATGCCGCACGCCCCGGGACGGCAGGACGTCCTGGGTGAGGACGCCGGCGACCGCCATGGTCAGCCCCGAGGCCGTGGACAGGAACGCGGCGAAGGCGCCCCCGGCGACCAGCGCCCCCAGCAGATCGCCGCCCACTCCGCCGATCATCCGGTCGGGCAGCAGGAGGACGGCGGCGTCCGGATCGCCGGTGAGGGTGAGTTCGGGGGCGTAGAGGCGGCCGAGGGCGCCGTAGAGGGGTGGCAGGAGGTAGAAGGCGCCGATCAGGCCGAGGACCGCGACGGTGGTGCGGCGGGCGGCGACGCCGTGCGGGCTGGTGTAGAAGCGGACCACGACGTGCGGCAGGCCCATGGTGCCGAGGAACGTGGCGAGGATCAGCCCGTACGTGGCGTAGAGGGGGCGTTCCTGGCGGCTCTCGGCCTGGGACGGGGACAGGTCGCCGCCGCCGCTGCCCCCGGCACGGGGGACGGGGGCGCCCGCGGCGAAGGTGAGGCGGGTGCCGCGTTCGATGTGGTGGGTGCCCGCGGGGAGTGTGAGGCGGGCCTCGGTGTGCGTCCGGCCGTCGACGGTGCCGGTCACGGTGACCGGCAGGGGGCGGTCCAGCTTCAGGTCGATGCCGTCCTCGACGAGGACGGCGCGCTGCTCGCGGAAGGTGGCCGGTTCGTCGAAGGCGTGCCGGGGGGCGCCGTCGCTCTGCCAGGCGAGGACCAGGAAGAGGGCGGGGACGAGCAGGGCGGTGAGCTTCAGCCAGTACTGGAAGGCCTGGACGAAGGTGATGCTGCGCATGCCCCCGGCGGCGACGATGGCGGTGACGACGACGGCGACGATCACTCCGCCGAGCCAGTCGGGTGCTCCGGTCAGCACGGTCAGGGTCAGTCCGGCGCCCTGGAGCTGGGGCAGCAGGTACAGCCAGCCGACGCCGACGACGAAGGCACCGGCCAGGCGCCGCACGGCCTGGGAGGCGAGGCGGGCCTCGGCGAAGTCGGGGAGGGTATAGGCGCCGGAGCGGCGCAGCGGGGCGGCGACGAACAGCAGCAGGACCAGATAGCCGGCGGTGTAGCCGACCGGGTACCAGAGCATGTCGGGACCCTGGACCAGGACCAGGCCCGCTATGCCCAGGAAGGAGGCGGCGGAGAGGTACTCCCCGCTGATGGCGGCGGCGTTGAGGCGGGGACCGACGGTGCGCGAGGCGACGTAGAAGTCGGAGGTGGTGCGGGAGATGCGCAGGCCGAAGGCGCCGACGAGGACCGTCGCGACCACGACGAGGGCGACGGCGGCGATGGCGTAGCTGGAGTTCATCGGAGGATTCAGCGGTCTTCGACGAGGCGTACGAAGTCGCGTTCGTTGCGTTCGGCGCGGCGGACGTACCAGCGGGCGAGCAGGACGAGGGGGGCGTAGAGGCCGAAGCCGAGGACGGCCCATTCCAGGCGGCGGGCGTCGGGCATCGCCGCGAAGAGCAGCGGCAGCGGGCCGACGAGCAGGCCGAGGACGGCGAACACGGTGAGCGCGGCGCGCAGTTGGGTGCGCATCAGGGAGCGGACGTAGGTGTGGCCGAGGGTGGTCTGCTCGTCGATCTCGGTGCGCGGGCGGTAGTAGCCGGAGGCCGCTCGGCGGGTCTGCCGGGGCGGTCCGGTGACGACGACGCGGCGTTCGGTGTGGTCCTGGGGCACTGTCACGGCCTCCTCATGAGCAGGTCGCGCAGTTCGCGCGTGTGGCGGCGGCTGACCTGGAGTTCCTCGGAGCCGACGAGGACGCTGACGGTGCCCGCGTCGAGCCGGAGTTCGCCGATGTGGCGCAGGGCGACGAGGTGGCGGCGGTGGATGCGGACGAAGCCGCGGGAGCGCCAGCGCTCCTCCAGGGTGGACAGCGGGATGCGCACCAGATGGCTGCCCTTGTCGGTGTGCAGGCGGGCGTAGTCGCCCTGGGCCTCGACATGGGTGATGTCGTCGACGGCGACGAAGCGGGTCACGCCGCCGAGCTCGACGGGTATGTGGTCCGGGTCGGGTTCGTGCACGGGGATGCGCGGGGCGGCGCCGCGCAGCTCGGCGGCCCGGCGGACGGCCTCGGCGAGCCGCTCCTTGCGGACCGGTTTGAGGACGTAGTCCACGGCCTTGAGGTCGAAGGCCTGTACGGCGAAGTCCTCGTGGGCCGTGACGAACACGACGAGCGGCGGCCGGGCGAAGCCGGTGAGCAGCCGGGCGAGGTCGAGGCCGTCGAGGCCGGGCATCTGGATGTCGAGGAAGACGACGTCGATGGCCTCCGGCCCGTCCGGCCCGGACTCCAGGGCACGGTTCATGCGGCGCAGCGCCTCGGTGGCGTCACCGGCGCCCTCCGCGCTGCCGATCCGGGGATCGGCCCGCAGGAGGTAGAGCAGCTCCTCCAGCGAGGGGCGTTCGTCGTCGACAGCCAGGACGCGCAGCATGAACCCGGAGTGTAGGGGTGATCCCCGCCGTCCGGACACGTGGATACAGTGCCCGCATGAACAGCAGGTCGTCCTCGCCGTTCGACGAACTCGACCGGAAGATCATCACGGCGTTGATGGCGAACGCCAGGACGTCGTTCGCCGAGATCGGCACGGCGATCGGCCTGTCGGCCACGGCGGTCAAGCGGCGGGTCGACCGGCTGCGCGAGACCGGCGTGATCACCGGGTTCACGGCCACGGTGAAGCCGTCGGCGCTGGGCTGGCGCACGGAGGCCTACGTCGAGGTGTACTGCGAGGGCGCCGCCCCGCCGCGGCGGCTGGCCGAGGTCGTGCGCGACTACCCGGAGATCACCGCGGGGATGACCGTGACCGGCGGCGCGGACGCGCTGCTGCACGTGCGGGCGCGGGACGTGGAGCACTTCGAGGAGGTGCTGGAGCGGATCCGGCAGGAGCCGTTCATCCGGAAGACGATCAGTGTGATGGTGCTGTCCCACCTGCTCCCCGAGAGCCCGGAGGCGGGAGCAACCCATCCGGCGCCCGAAGAGGGTTGGGGCGGCGCATCAGACGTGCGCTGAGCGGGCTGAAGACGCAGCGTTCCTGCGCGAACACGCAACCATTGTCGCTTGTCGGGCACCTCCGCCGGTTCCTACCGTTGTGTCAATCACCAGTCACACACCGTGAGGAAGCGGAGGGACCCCTCTGTGCCCGACTCCCGTGTGCCGCGCCGGCGGCGCTACCTCGTCTGCGAACCCAGACATTTCGCCGTGCAGTACGCGATCAACCCGTGGATGCGCCCCGGCGAACCCGTCGACGTCCTCCGCGCCGTGGACCAGTGGCAGGCGCTGGTCGACGCCTACCGCGCCCACGGCCATACCGTGGACACCGTGAAACCCGTTCCCGGTCTGCCCGACATGGTCTTCGCCGCCAACGCGGCGGTCGTGGTCGACGGCCGCGTCTTCGGTTCCCTCTTCCACGCACCCGAGCGCCGTCCGGAGTCCGTGCCGTACGAGGCCTGGTTCAAGGCGGAGGGCTACGAGGTCTATCACCCCGAGTCGGTCTGCGAGGGCGAGGGCGACCTGGTGCCGTCCGGCCGCTGGATCCTGGCCGGGACGGGCTTCCGTACGACCCGGGAGGCCCACAGCGAGGTGCAGGAGTACTTCGGAACGCCGGTGATCAGCCTGACGCTGGTGGATCCGTACTTCTACCATCTGGACACGGCACTGTTCGTCCTCGACGAGGAGAACATCGTGTACTACCCCGAGGCGTTCTCGCCGGGCAGCCGCGAGGTGCTGGCCCGGCTGTACCCGGACGCGGTGCTCGCCACCCGCGAGGACGCGATGGCGTTCGGGCTCAACTCCGTCTCCGACGGGCGCCATGTGTTCATCCCACCCGGGGCGACGGCCCTGGCCGAGCAGCTTTCCGGCCGCGGCTACGTCCCCGTCCCCGTCGACCTGTCCGAGTTCCAGAAGGCCGGTGGCGGCATCAAGTGCTGCACCCAGGAGATCCGGGAGAACCGCCCATGACCGCACCCGTCCGCACCCAGGGCTCGCAGGGGACGCGGGGCTCCGAGGAGCTGATCCGCGCCGAGGAGCCGGTCCTCGCGCACAACTACCATCCGCTGCCCGTCGTCGTGGCCCGCGCCGAGGGCACCTGGGTGGAGGACATCGAGGGCCGGCGCTACCTGGACATGCTGGCCGGCTACTCGGCGCTCAACTTCGGCCACCGGCACCCGGCGCTGATCGAGGCGGCCCACCGCCAGCTCGACCGGCTGACGCTCACCTCGCGCGCCTTCCACAACGACCGGCTCGCCGGGTTCGCGGAGCGGCTGGCCGCGCTGACCGGCATGGACATGGTGCTGCCCATGAACACCGGCGCGGAGGCGGTGGAGAGCGGGGTGAAGGTGGCCCGCAAGTGGGCCTACGACGTCAAGGGCGTACCGGCCGACCGGGCGACGATCGTGGTCGCGGCGGACAACTTCCACGGGCGTACGACGACGATCGTCAGCTTCTCCACGGACGAGACGGCCCGGGCGGGCTTCGGGCCGTTCACGCCCGGCTTCCGGGTGGTGCCCTACAACGACCTGGCCGCGATGGAGGCGGCGGTCGACGAGACGACGGCGGCGGTGCTGATCGAGCCGATCCAGGGCGAGGCCGGGGTGATCATCCCCGAGGACGGTTATCTGGCGGGCGTGCGGGAGCTGACCCGCCGCAAGGGCTGCCTGTTCATCGCGGACGAGATCCAGTCCGGGCTCGGCCGCACGGGCCGCACACTGGCGGTCGAGCACGAGCCGGTGGTGCCGGACGTGCTGCTGCTGGGCAAGGCGCTGGGGGGCGGGATCGTGCCGGTGTCGGCGGTGGTCGGGCGCCGGGAGGTGCTCGGGGTGCTGCATCCCGGGGAACACGGCTCGACGTTCGGCGGCAATCCCCTGGCGGCGGCGGTCGGTACGGCGGTGGTGGAACTGCTGGAGACGGGCGAGTTCCAGCGCCGGGCGACCGAGCTGGGCGTGATCCTGCGCGACGGACTGACGCGGCTGGTCGGCAAGGGCGTGGTCGGCTTCCGCTCGCGTGGGTTGTGGGCGGGCGTGGACGTCGACCCCGCGCTCGGCACGGGCCGCGAGATCAGCGAGCGGCTCATGCGGGAGGGAATCCTGGCGAAGGACACCCACGGCTCGACGATCCGCCTGGCCCCGCCGCTCACCATCACGGCCGAGGAGCTGCGGGGGGCGCTCGCGGCGCTGGAGAAGGCACTGGGGTGAGCGGCCGGGCCGCCACCGGGGTGGGGAGCGACACGGTCCCCCGCGAGGCGGGCAGGAGCGGATGGCCCGGTGGCGGGCCCTCGGCGGGGCGTCGGCGACGCGGAGCAGACGGACCGCGCAGGCGCTGACGGCTGCGCCCGCGCCCGGGCACAACCGTCCGGCCCGACGCGGTCGGCGCCCGTACCGGCTGGTCCGGCGAGGACGCCTCCCGTCGTTCACCGGCGTGTTCACGCGGGAGGGCGAGGTCCTGCGGTTCGTCGTTCACGCCGCCGGTGCCCAGCTTCCCGACCCGGGTCTGGCCCCCGGCCCCGGACTGCCCGGCCACCTCGAGGCCCGGTGAGGTGGCGAGTGACACCTCGGTCGCCTTGATCAGGGCGACGACGGGGATCCCGGGCGACAGCGCGAGGTGCTCCGAGGGTGTCGCCGCCTCCGCCCCGACGCGCCGTCCCCTTGTCCGTCGAGATCACGCGGGGCCGGTGGGCCGTCCCCACCCCACCGGCCCCGCCCAGGCCGCCCGCTGTCGCCGGAAGGGTGAAGATTGGGGCAAGAGGTGGTAGACCACTCTCAGCGACAGAGAGGTCGGCCGTGGGCGCAGACGACGAGTACGGCGGTGCCCGGCAGCGGTTCGACGTGGCCGACGCGGCGCCCCTGTTGCTCGATCCACAGGGCGTGGTGACGGGCTGGACCAGCGGTGCCCGGCGACTGTTGGCGTACCCGGCTTCCGAGGCGGTCGGCAGGAAACTGACCGATCTGCTGGTCGCCGAGGACGCGCAGCGCGTGCCGGACCTGGTCGAGCGGTGCCGCGGGGACGGCGGCTGGACGGGGCTGCTGACGGCCCGCCGCAGGGACGGGCAGCCGGTGAAAGTCGTGGCCCGGATCGCCTCGGCCGAGGAGGCGCACGGCGGGTCGCGCTGGCTGATGCTCCTGTCGGAGCTGGCCGACGCCCCCGGCTGGGACATGAGCCGCACGGTCCTGGAACAGCTGACGGCGGGTGCCCCGGTGGGTATCGCGATCGTGGACACGGACCTGCGCTTCGTGTGGTCGAACGCCGCCCTGGAGCAGTTCGGCGGCGGTCCGGCGGCGCGACGGCTCGGTCTGCGCTTCGCGGACGTCCAGCCGGGCATGGACGCCCAGGCGGTCGAGGCGCAGATGCGGCATGTGCTGGAGACCGGTGAGGCGGTGATCGGTTACGAGCACGTGGGTCATGTGCGCTCGGCACCGTTGCGCGAGACGGCGCACATGCTGTCGTTCACCCGGCTCGAGGACGACCGGGGTCATCCGATCGGTGTGTACTACACGGTCGTCGACATGACCGAGCGGCACCGCGCGCGGCAGCGGCTGGCGCTGCTCGACCGGGCCGGCCAGAGCATCGGACGCAGTCTGGACCTCACACGCACCGCCCAGGAGCTGGCGGACGTGGCCGCGCCGGGGCTGGCCGACTTCGTCACCGTGGACCTGCTGGAGTCGGTGCTGCGGGGAGCCGAGCCGGCTCCCGGACCGCTCGCGGAGTCGCGGGAGCCGGTGGAGCTGCGCCGCGCCGGATACCGGTCCGTACAGGACGACCTCACGGAGGCCGTCATCGCGATCGGCGAGGTGGTCGCCTTCCGGGCCGGGACGCCCCCCTTCCGTTGTCTGGCCACGGGACGGTCCTGGCGTGAGGAGCGGCTCGACCCGCTGATCCGGGACTGGACCACGGACACTCCGAGCGGCCGCAGGGCCACATTCGGGGAGCTGGGTCTGCACAGCGTGATGGCCGTGCCGATCCGCTCGCGCGGCACGACGCTGGGCATCACGACCTTCTACCGGCGCCACCAGCGGGAGCCCTTCGACGCGGAGGACCTGCGGCTGGCCGAGGATGTCGTCGCCCGTGCGGCCGTCTGTGTGGACAACGCCCGCCGCTACACCCGGGAACGGGACGCCGCGCTCGTCCTGCAGCGCAGTCTGCTCCCCCACCGGCTGCCCGAGCAGGACGCCGTCGAGGTCGCCGCGTGTTACCGGCCGGCCGACGAGCTGACCGGACTGGGCGGTGACTGGTACGACCTGATCCCGCTGTCCGGGGCGCGTGTCGCGCTGGTCGTGGGCGAGGTGCCCGGGCACGGCATCGACGCCGCGGCGGCCATGGGACAGCTGCGGACCGCCGTACGGACGCTGGCGGCTCTGGATCTGCCGCCCGAGGAGGTGCTGGCGCATCTCGACGACCTGGTGGCGCGGTCGGCGCGGGAGGAGGGCGCCGAGCCGGGCACGGTCGGCGCCGCGGGCACGCAGTGCGTGGGCTCGGCATGCCTGTACGTCGTCTACGACCCGGTCGACGGGGAGTGCGCGATGGCCGCGGCGGGGCACCCCGCACCGGCCGTGGTGCTGCCCGACGGCTCGGTCGTGTTCGTCGACCTGCCGCAGGGGCCGCCGCTCGGCGTGGGCGGCCCGCCCTTCGAGGCGGTCGAGCTGTCCCTCGCGGAGGGCAGCACGCTCGCGTTGCACACCGACGGACTGCTGGCCCGGGGCGAGACCTGGGCCGTCGACGCGGGCCGGGAGCGGCTGCGCGGGGCGCTGGAGCGGGCGGGTCCGCTCGAGTCGTACTGCAGGGCCGTGGTCGACGCGCTGGTCCCGGCCCGCCCGTACGACGACGTGGTGCTGCTGATGGCCCGGACGAAACGTCTCGGCACCGAGCAGGTCGCGGCCTGGGAACTGCCCTCGGACCCGGCCGTGGTCGCCGACGCCCGCCGCACGGCCACGCGGCAGCTCGCGCGCTGGGGCCTGGACGAGCTGGCCTTCACCACGGAGCTGGTGGTGAGCGAGCTGGTCACCAACGCCATCCGGTACGCCACCGGGACCATCCGGCTGCGGCTGATCCGGGAGCGGGCCCTGATGTGCGAGGTTCTCGACGGCGGCGCCACCGCACCCCATCTGCGTCATCCCCGTACGACGGACGAGGGCGGGCGCGGGCTGCTGCTGGTCTCCCAGCTCACGCAGCGATGGGGCACGCGGTTCGTCCCCGAAGGGAAGATCATCTGGGCCGAGCAGTCACTGACGGACCTCCCCGGATGAAGCCGGTTGAGGATCCTCCATACCGTGCGAAACTGGTGTGATCCGGCGGCGGTGAGGCGGCAGCCATGGCGGACACGGCGATCGACTACGGGGCGGTGTTCAAGGCCCTGCCCGGCATGGTGGCGCTCCTGACACCCGATCTGGTGTACGCGGACGTCAACGAGGAGTTCGTCCGGGTCTCCGGCCGCTCACGGGAGCAGCTGATCGGCAAGTACCTGTTCGACGTCTTCCCGGACAACCCGTCCGATCCGGCCGCGTCGGGGATGCGCAACCTGGAGGCCTCGCTGTACCGCGTCCTGGCCACGGGGGAACGCGACACCATGGCGCTGCAGCGCTACGACGTCCAGGATCCCGAGCGGCCCGGCGAGTGGCAGCAGCGCTACTGGAGCCCGGTGAACGCGCCGCTGCTGGGCTCGGACGGCAAGGTCGCGCTGATTCTGCACCGCGTGGAGGAGGTCACGGAACTGATCCGGGCCCGGGGCGGCGCTCCGGGGGACCGGGGCAGCCGGGCCCGGGTGCTGGAGGCCGAGCTGTACACCCGTGCCCGGGAGCTGCAGGAGCTCAACGAGCGGCTGCGCCAGGCCCATTCCCGGGAGCGCGAGGTGGCGCTGGCGTTGCAGGAGGCGATGCTGCCCGCTCCCCGGCAGGTCGGCCACCATCGGGCCGCCGTCCGGTACCGGCCCGCCGTGGGCGCGCTCAACGTGTGCGGGGACTGGTACGACCTGGTCGATCTGGTGGGCGGCGACCGTATCGGCGTGTCCGTGGGCGACGTGGTCGGGCACGGGCTGGCGGCCGCCGGGGTGATGGGCCAGTTGCGCAGTGCCCTCAGCGCGGCCTCCCGGGTCTCGGCGGGGCCGGCCCAGGCCCTGGACGTGCTGGGGCGCTACGCCCATGTGATCGACGGGGCCGAGTCGGCGACCGCCGTGACGACCTTCATCGACTGTGACCGCCACGTCATCACGTACAGCAGCGCCGGTCACCCCCCGCCGGTGCTCGTCCACGCCGACGGCCGCACGGAGTTTCTGGATCAGGCCACGGACACGCCGCTCGACGCGCGCCCGGACCCGATCCGCAGACCCCAGGCGGAGACCACGTTCTCGCCGGGCGCGACGCTCGCGCTCTACACCGACGGCCTGATCGAACGGCGGCGCGAGGACATCGACACGGGCCTGGGCCGGCTCGCGGACGCCCTGCGCGACCATCGGGACCAGGACCTCGAGACCCTCGCCGACACCGTGCTGTCGGAGTTGCTGCCGCCCGGCGGCGCCACCGACGACACCGCGCTGATCATCGTGCGTCTGTGATCTACCTGGGGGTCCTGCCGTGGTCCAGCAGCCGGACACGGTCGATGTTCTGCCGGTCCTCGGCGTCCGCGCTGGGCTCGCCGGCGAACCACGCGTCGAGGATCTCCGTCAGCAGCGGCTGCGACGTCAGCCGCAGGCTGAGCGCGAGCACGTTGGCGTCGTTCCAGCGGCGTGCCCCGTCGGCCGTGTAGGCGTCCGTGCACAGGGCGGCCCGCACGCCGGGCACCTTGTTGGCGGCGATCGAGGCGCCCGTGCCGGTCCAGCAGCAGACCACCGCCTGGTCGGCCGTGCCGTCGGCGACCTCGCGGGCGGCGGCCTCGGAGCACACCGCCCACTGGGGGTCCTCCCCCGGGCGCAGCGCGCCGTGCGGGCGCACCTCGTGCCCCCGCTCGCGCAGGGCGGCCACGAGCAGGCGGGCGACGGGTTCGTCCATGTCCGAGGAAACAGAGATCCGCATGTCTGGCAGGTTACTCGCCGAGGCGGCGCGGGCCGGCGGCCACCACGGCTGCCCGCCCGCAAGAACCGCGGGCCCGCCACGCACCCCCGCCATCGCGCCGCGCCTCCCGTTCGGCTTGCCCGTCACCCGGACGGCGCAGCACGCCGGCCCCGTGGTTCTCCCCAGCCGCACGAGCACCACCGTCACGGCCGCACGAGCACCACCGCCGCGCGTCTTCCTGACTGACCATCAGTCAATTGGCGAAGGATCTGTGCGGTCCGGCCGCACGAGGTGCCCGGCGACCACGCCTGCACCTACACTGGCACCCCACGACATGCCGGTTGACCTGCTGGAACGCGGCGGTTGAGTCCACTGCGAGAGTCGAGGAGCGCCCGCTTTGTTCTACTACCTGCTGAAATACGTGCTGCTGGGCCCGCTGCTGAGACTGGTCTTCCGGCCTCGTATAGAGGGCCTGGATCACGTTCCCGCGGAGGGCGCCGCCATCATCGCCGGCAACCACCTGTCGTTCTCGGACCACTTCCTGATGCCCGCGATCCTCAAGCGCCGCATCACCTTCCTCGCGAAGGCCGAGTACTTCACGGGTCCGGGCGTCAAGGGCCGTCTGACGGCCTTCTTCTTCCGCAGCGCCGGCCAGATCCCGGTCGACCGTTCCGGCAAGGACGCGGGCCAGGCGGCGATCCGCGAGGGCCTCGGCGTGCTGAGCAAGGACGAGCTGCTCGGCATCTACCCCGAGGGCACCCGCTCGCACGACGGCCGCCTGTACAAGGGCAAGGTCGGAGTGGCGGTGATGGCTCTGAAGGCCGGCGTCCCGGTGATCCCCTGCGCCATGATCGGCACCTTCGAGGCCCAGCCGCCCGGCAAGGTCATCCCCAACCTCCACCCCGTCAAGATCCGTTTCGGCGAGCCCCTCGACTTCTCCCGCTACGAGGGCATGGAGAACGAGAAGGCCGTTCTGCGCGCCATCACCGACGAGATCATGTACGCGATCCTCTCCCTGTCCGAGCAGGAGTACGTCGATCGGTACGCGGCCGTGGTGAAGGCCGAGGAGGCCGCCGCCAAGGAGCGCAAGTTCCGCCGCCTGCCGCTGCGCTGAGCTCTGCTGTCGGCAGAGGCCGGTTCCCGGCAGGCCCGCGGCGATCTACCGTCGCGGCATGAGGAGAGCGGTGGTGATCGGGGCGGGCGGGCAGCTCGGGAAGCCGGCGGTGAAGGCGCTGGCGCGGGACGGCTGGGAGGTGACGGCCGCCTCGCGCGGCGGCGGCCGGGACGAGAACTGGCCGGACGAGGTGCGGACACGGCGCCTGGACCGCGAGGACGACGCGGCGTTCGACGCCCTGATCGGCGACGGCTGCGACCTCGTGGTCGACATCGTCGCCTACGGAGCCCGGCACGCACGGCAGTTGACGCACCGGGCCGACCGGATCGGCTCGGCCGTGGTGGTGTCGAGCGTGTCGGTGTACGAGGACGGCACGGGCCGTGGCTTCGACACCATGGGTGAGCCGGACGGCCTTCCCCGGTATCCCGTACCGCTCACGGAGGACCAGGTCACGGTCCCGCCGGGGGACGCCACCTACAGCACCCGCAAGGTGGCCCTGGAGCGTGAACTCCTGGCGGCGGGCGACCGGTTGCCCACGACCGTGCTGCGCCCGGGGGCGATCCACGGACCGTGCAGCCCGCTCCCCCGGGAGCTGTACTTCGTCAAGCGGAACCTCGACGGCCGGCGCCGCAGGGTGCTCGCCTTCCGGGGCGGGAGCCTCTTCCACACCTCTGCCGCGCGCAATGTCGCCGAACTGATCCGGCTGGCGGCGGCACGGCCGGGCTCGCGGATCCTCAACGCCTGCGATCCACGGCCGCCGACCGCGGTGGAGATCGGGGCGGCTGTGGACGCGGTCATGGAGACGGAGACGGAGACGGTCCTGCTGGACGGCCCGGCGCAGGCGTCCGTGGGCGGCTCACCGTGGTCGGTGGAGCTGCCGGTGGTGTGCGACATGTCCGCCGCCCAACGGGAGCTGGGTTACCGGCCGCTCGTCCACTACCCGGACAGCCTGCCGGAGACGGTCGAGTGGCTCGTCCGCCGGCTGTCCGAGCAGGACTGGCGGGAGGCGTTCCCCGCCTTGGCCCGCGTCTACCCGGACCTCTTCGACTACGCGGCCGAGGACGCCTGGTTCGCGGCCCGGCAGGCGTAAGGAAGGGGCGGCCGGTGTCCCGGCCGCCCCTCACCACCGTACGGACGCGGCTACGGCTTCGGCGTGGCGTGCGGTGGGCAGGTCACGTCGGCGCCGTCCGGCTTGCCGGTGAGCAGGTAGCTGTCCACCGGGGGTTGATGCAGGGGTTGACCAGGCTGGTGACGCCGGGGGAACCCGCGTCCTTCTCCGTGATCAGACGGGAGCCCTTGAACCGCTTGTGCAGCTCCACAGCGCCCTCGTGCGGGGTGGCCGCGTCCCGCTCGGACTGGACGACGAGCACGCCGGGCAGGCCCTTGCCGGTCTTGACGGTCACCGGCGCGTGCTGCTTGGTCGGCCAGGCGGGCGCACGGCAGGTTCATCCAGCGTTGGCCCAGGTCATGAAGGGGTGGTCGCGGTGCAGCCGGGTGTCGTCCCGGTCCCAGGTGCACCGCCAAGTGGTGGCCACTGGCATCGGCGCACTCCACGGCCGTGCAGACGGCGTTGCCGTTCTCCGGCGGGACGTTCTTCTCTGCCCCTCCTATGAACGGAGGTCCGATGCTGCTCTGCGGACGGTTACGGTCGAGGGGCGAGGGACCTCAGACTCTCGTCGAGCAGCCGCCGCAGCCGCAGGGCATCCGGCGCCACCGCGGTCACCAGCGCGGCCGGCCCGGCGAGCGGCACCACCGAGGCCCTCTCCCCCAGCATCCCGGCCGTCACCGGCTCGGCGGCGAACTCCGGTCGCACCACGACCAGTTGACCGACCGCGCGATGTCCCGCCAGCACGGCCGGCCCGTCCCAGCCGCCGGGCGCGCCGGGGCCGCAGGCCAGCTCCTGGTCAAGCACGGTCTGCCCGGCGACCCGCACGGTCAGACGGCTCGTGAGCCGCCCGGGTTCCTCTCCTACCCGCCCGAGCACCTGCTCCTCGCGCAGCACGAGCCGGGCCGTGGCGGCCAGCTCCACGCGAGTGCCCACAGACAGGTCGCTGCCCTGGGCGGAGATCAACTGCTCGGGAAGCCAGTGCAGTTCGGCCTGGTCGGCGACCTCTATCCGGACGTCGTAGCGGGCGTCGCCCTTCACCTGGCCGGGCAGCGCGATGGTGGCGGCGGCCGATCCGACGGACAGCCGCGCTCCCTGTTCCACCCGGGCGTCCACGGTGAAGTGGTCCCCGCCGAGCGGTCCGCTCATCGCACCGACCAGCATGACCCGCGCCTCGCAGCCGGTGGCCCGGGTGCGCCGCAGCGCCAGGGGCCCGTCGCTCTCCAGCACGGGCAGCGAGGTTCCGCCCCGCCCATCGGCACGGGCGACGATCCGAGCGAGGGACCGCACCCCGGCGCCGGCGCGCCCGCTCATGCCGTCCACGCGGCGAGCCGCGCACGCACCCATGCGGCGACGTCCGCCACCCCGGCCTCGCTCCGCAACGACTGGAAGACGACCGGCAGTTCGGCACGCTGCGCTTTGGCGTCGGCGGCCATCCGGGCCAGGTCGGAACCGACGTACGGGGCGAGGTCGGTCTTGTTGACGACGAGCAGGTCGGCGGTGGTCACGCCCGGTCCTCCCTTGCGCGGGATGTCGTCGCCCCCGGCCACGTCGATGACGAAGATCTGCGCGTCGACGAGCCCTTTGGAGAAGGTCGCGGTGAGGTTGTCCCCGCCGGACTCCACGAGGACCAGGTCCAAGGGCCCGACCGCGTCCTCCAGGTCCTCCACCGCCTCCAGGTTCGCGGAGATGTCGTCCCGGATCGCGGTGTGCGGGCAGGCCCCCGTCTCCACGGCGGTGATCCGCTCGGGCGGCAGCACGGCCTCACGGAGCAGGAACTCGGCGTCCTCCCGCGTGTAGATGTCGTTGGTGACGACGGCGAGCGACAGCTCGTCCCGCAGCGCCCGGCAGAGCGCGGCGACGGTGGCGGTCTTCCCGGACCCGACGGGGCCGCCGAGCCCGATGCGCAGGGCACGGCGGCGGCCGTCGGGGCGCAGGGCGTCGGCGCTGACGGCGGCGGGGCCCTGGTGGGTGTGGTCGAGGTGCATGGGAGCGACTCCTCCGTTGGTGTCCGGCTGATGCGGGTGGGGACGACGGGCTCGGCGACCCGCTAGGAGGCGAACAGCCGCACGGCCCACCCCGCGTGGGCCTCGGCCCCGATCTCCAGCAGTGGCGCCGACCCCGCCGGCAACGCGTCGACTCCCTCGTCGACGACCCGGCGCGCCGCCTCCACCGCCCGGTCCGCGACCCGGTCGACCTCCGGCGCCAGCCGGGCCAGGACACCCGTCGCGTCGAACGGGTCCAGACTCAGCAGCCGTACCGTCGCCGACGCGGGCCCGCTCACGCTCTCGTACGCCGCGCAGTACGCCGCGTCCACCGGGCCGAGTCCCGCCGCCCGGGCGGCCAGCCCCAGCACCACCGGCTGGTGTGCGCCCCTGGGGAACTCCCTGCCGAGTGCGTCCAGCTCGGCGGACGGCCAGGTCGACCGTGCGGCCCGCAGCAACTGCCGCCCCAGCTTCCGGGCGGCGGTCCGCAGGGCGGGCGACGGCGTCCGCGCGTCCGCGGCGCGGTCCAGCGCGACGGGATCGATCCCGAGCGCCGCGGCCGCGGACAGCCCCGCCGCCACCAGTCCCGCCGTGTGCAACCGACCCCGGCAGAACTCGCCCAGGCTCGCCGCCCCGCTGATCCGCCGGGCCTTGACCGCCGCCTCGGCACCCCCGGAGTGCGCATGCCCTCCGGCGGGGAACCGCCCGTCGGCCAGGACGAGAAGCGCTGCTCGCGACATCAGACCACCCTCAGAACAGGAAGTACCGCTGAGCCATGGGCAGTTCGGCGGCCGGTGCCGCCTCGACCAGCTCTCCGTCGATGTGCACGGCGAAGCTGTCGGGATCGACCCGCACCTCGGGCCGCACGTCGTTCTCCCGCATGTCGGCCTTGGTGACCCCACGCGTCGACTCGATCGCCACGAACCGCTTGCCGAGTCCCAGCCGTTCGGGCAGCCCGGCCTCCACGGCCAGGGGCGCCACGAAGTTGACGGAGTTGGAGGCGGGCGCCCGCCCGATGGCCCCGTACATCGGCCGCGGCAGGATCGGCTGCGGCGTGGGGATCGAGGCGTTCGCGTCGCCCATCTGCGCGTACGCGATCTGCCCGCCCTTGATGACGAGCAACGGCTTCACGCCGAAGAACGCCGGATCCCACAGCACCAGATCGGCCAGCTTGCCGCTCTCCACCGACCCGATCTCGCGGGCCAGGCCCTGGGCGAGGGCGGGATTGATCGTGTACTTGGCGACATATCGACGCACTCGGTGATTGTCGGCCCGTCCGTCGCCGGGCAGTGCGCCCCGCCGGCGCTTCATCACGTGCGCGGTCTGCCAGGTCCGCATGACGACCTCTCCGACGCGCCCCATGGCCTGGGAGTCGGAAGAGATGATCGAGATCGCGCCCAGGTCGTGCAGGACGTCCTCCGCCCCGATCGTGGAGGGCCGGATCCGGGACTCGGCGAAGGCCAGGTCCTCCGGCACCGCGGGGTTGAGGTGGTGGCACACCATCAGCATGTCGAGGTGTTCCTCGGCGGTGTTGACGGTGAACGGCCGGGTGGGGTTCGTGGAGCTGGGCAGCACGTAGGACTCGGAGACCACGGTCATGATGTCCGGCGCGTGCCCGCCGCCCGCGCCCTCGGTGTGGTACGCGTGGATACCCCGCCCGGCGATGGCGGCGAGGGTGTCGCCGACGAACCCGGCCTCGTTGAGCGTGTCCGTGTGGATGGCGACCTGGATGCCCGTCCCCTCGGCGACGGTCAGCGCGGCGTCGATGACGGCCGGTGTGGAGCCCCAGTCCTCGTGCAGCTTCAAGCCGAGCGCGCCGCCCCGGAGCTGCGACAGCATCGCCTCGTGGGAGACGGTGTTGCCCTTGCCGAGCAGTCCGATGTTGAGCGGGTGGGCCTCCATCGCCTCCAGCATCCGTGCCAGATGCCAGGGGCCGGGCGTCACCGTGGTGGCCTTGGAGCCCTCGGCCGGCCCCGTACCGCCGCCGACGAGGGTCGTGATGCCGGAGGAGAGCGCCTCGTCGGCGATCTGCGGGCAGATGAAGTGGACGTGCGCGTCGATCGCGCCGGCCGTGAGGATCCGCCCGTTGCCGGCGATGATCTCGGTCTCGGGGCCGATGACCAGGTCCGGGTGGACGCCGTCCATGGTGTCGGGATTGCCGGCCTTGCCGATGCCCGTGATCCGGCCGTCGCGGATGCCGACGTCGGCCTTGACGATCCCCCAGTGGTCGAGGATCACCGCGCCGGTGACGACGGTGTCGGGGGTCCCTTCCGCACGCGTGGCACGCGCCTGCCCCATGGACTCGCGGATGACCTTGCCGCCGCCGAACACCGCCTCGTCACCGGCGAGGCCGGGGCCGCCGGAACGGTCCTCCTCGATCTCGACCAGCAGGTCGGTGTCGGCGAGGCGGATCCGGTCGCCGGTCGTCGGGCCGAACAGGTCGGCGTACGCGGCGCGCGAGATCTCAGGCATCGAGGGCACCTCCGGTCTCCCCGCGCAGACCGGGAACCACACGGGCGCCGGCCAGCGGGACGAGTTCGACGTCGACGGGGATCCCGGGTTCGAAGCGCACGGCCGTGCCGGCGGCGACGTTCAGCCGCTTGCCGCGCGCGGTGGAGCGGTCGAACTCCAGGCCCGGGTTGGCCTCGGCGAAGTGGTAGTGGGAGCCGACCTGCACGGGCCGGTCGGCGGCGTTGAGGACGGTGAGACGGGTGACCTCGCTGCCCTGGTTGCAGACGATCGGGTCCTCGGCGAACAGGATCTCTCCGGGAATCACGGCGGCCTCCCCGTCAGACGATCGGCTCGTGGACGGTGACGAGCTTGGTGCCGTCCGGGAAGGTGGCCTCCACCTGCACGTCGTGGATCATTTCCGGGACGCCTTCCATGACGTCGTCCCTGGTCAGGATCGTGCGTCCGGAGGCCATGAGTTCCGCCACGGTCCGGCCGTCCCGCGCGCCTTCGAGGATGTGCGAGGTGATGAGCGCGACCGCCTCGGGGTGATTCAGCTTCAGGCCACGGGCGCGGCGCTTCTCGGCCACGTCGGCCGCCACGTGGATGAGCAGTCGTTCTTGCTCGTGCGGGGTCAGTTGCACGTCCCACCTCACAGTCCTCGCTCCGGGCCGTGCGGGGCCCGGCTGCCGCGGCCACGGGGCAAAGTGCCAGGTGGCGTGGAGCGGCAGGCTAGTTGGACCGCGTTTCGGGCACGTTAACCGCGCTGGGATCCACCGGTCGCGGCGCGGGCTGCGCGGCGTCCGGCCGTGCTCGCATTGCTCGGCGCCTCGGCCCTGGTGGGCCTGACCGCGGCCGGGATTGCGCACAACCGGCTCGGAGCGCTCGGCGGCGACCGGTGGGCGGAGGCCTCGGTGCCGGCTCTGTCCACGCCGGCGGTCGGCGGTGCCGTCGCCGGACTCGCCGCCCTGGCCGGCCCCGCCGACGCGGGCCTCGCGGCCGCCACGGTGATGCCGCTGGGCAACCCTTCTCCGGCGCCACCTCGGCCCCGCAGAGGCTGCCGGAGCCGGCCGGCGCCGTCGGCCAGTGCTGCCGCCGGGCGCGAGCACGAGGTTGACTGCGCTCGGTGTCGTACTTCGACGGCGTGGCGGCGACCGGGCCCGCCCTGACCCTGGCCTGATGGCGCAGCCTGCCACTCGGGCACGGGCACGACACTGGCTGCGCTCGATGCCCCACTTCGACGGCGCGGCAGCGACCGGGCCCGCCCTGAGGCTGGTCTGGTGGGCGGCGCTCGGCCTGGGCGCCGTACTGCTCGGCGACGCGCTGCGGGCACGGAGGGCGGGCAGTGAGCCCGCGGCCGACCGAAGGGAACTCCCGACCGTCGGCCGACCACCACACCGGCGCCTCCGAGCACACGGAAAGCGACCGTGCGTCCCCGCGGCAGGGGACGGGGACGCGCGGTTCTCGCCTGTACGGGACTAGGCCGGGCCCGCCCTGCGGTGCTCCGCCGCGATGCCGAACCGCTGGGATTCGCCGGGGGCGGACGCGACCTCGCGGACGGTGGAGACCGCGCTGACCACCTGCTCCTCCGCGGACTCCGCGAGCTCCTGGGTCACTTCGAGTCGCCGCAGGTCATCGGCCGAGACGAGGGCGACGAGGGGCTTGCCGTGCCGCGTGACGACGACGCGTTCGCCGCCGTACACCACGCGGTTGATCAGGTCGGCGAGCTCAGCCCTGGCTTGCGTCACCGGAATCTCGTAGGCCATGCCCCCATCATAACGCGATGTACGTCCTGTACATTTTTCACAGAAGCAGCTGCCGCCGGAGACAGCTGCGCCGCGAGGAGGGGGTTCGCCATGACCCGACCGTCCGCCCGTCACGCGCTGCCCGAGTTCACCGAACGGACGGGGTCCGGGCAGCGGACGATGGACCCTTACTCGAAGCTCCTGGAAGAGCGGATCGTCTTCCTCGGCGCGCCCGTGGACGAGACCTCGGCGAACGACGTGATGGCCCAGTTCATGCACCTGGAGCACCAGGCCCCGGACCGCGACATCTCGCTCTACATCAACTCCCCCGGCGGCACCTTCCCCGCCATGGCGGCGATCTACGACACGATGCAGTACGTCTCCTGCGACGTGGAGACGATCTGTCTGGGCCGGACCGGCGCGGCCTCCTCGGTGCTGCTGGCGGGAGGCGCGCCCGGCAAGCGATTCGCGCTGCCCGACGCGCGCCTGGTGATCCATCAGCCCGCACTGCCCGGGCCCGTCCGGGGACAGGCGAGCGATCTCGCCATCCAGGCGGACGAGGTGACGCGCGTCCGGCTCCGTACGGAGGAGCTGCTCGCTCGGCACACGGGTCGCAGCCGGGAGCAGATCGGCAGGGACATCGAGCGGGAAAAGATCCTCACCGCCCAGGAGGCCGTGGAGTACGGCCTGGTGGACGGGGTCATCCCCCACCGCCGGGCCACCCCGGTCCCGCCGACCGGACGGTGAGGCGAGGCCCCGATGCTCCCGCCGGAACTGCCGCCGCTGCCCGCCCTGACGCGCGCCGAGGCGGAACTGATCGACCGTTACCTCGAGGTCGTCGACCTGCTGGGCCGTATCAACCCGGCGCAGGACGGCGACATCTACCGCGGACTGCGCGCCGCCCAGGCCCTGGTCGGCAAGGCGGCCGGGTTGCGCGACGCGCTGGCCCTGATGCACCAGCGGGGTGAGACGGAACTGCACGCCGGCACCCTGGCGCGTGCGCTGCGGGTGCTGGACGGTGAGCGGCGCACGGCCCGCCTCAGCCTGCCCCCGGAATCCGTCAGTTGACGCGCGGTCGTCGCTCCGGACGTCCGATCGACCGTGGACCGTCCGCGGCTGAGTCGAAACGGACCAAATGACGTACCGCTGTTCGGAGTAGATGGGAGACCTGTTTTGGGACCGTTCCGGTTGCGCGACGCGCGTAGTCAGGGGACGGAATGGGGCATTCCATCGCTGGTCCGACGCTCCACGAACCTGTGGACAGTGGCTCGAACGCACACGTGTCCACCCGAACGGGTGAGTGGTGAGTAACAACACAAATCCCCGGTTCGGTTGGGAAATCGGGACAGGCATGAGCCAAGATCCCTGACTGACGACAAGCCCCCGCCGCTGTGGCGGGGCGATCCGGGCGGACGCCGAGTCCTGCCGCCGCCCGGATGACCGGTCGACAGGAGTGGATCGGCAGGAGTGGAGGACCCAAGCACGACGGGTCGCCGGGACGGTCACGCCATGACCGCACCCGAGCAGCCCTTGGGGTGAAGCCGCGTCAGCGGCCGGGCAACTTCGCCAGCCCGAATCCGACAGGTCATCCTTCACAGGCGGCTGACGAAGGGTTGCGCATGACTGCGCTCAATCGTGTCCCGTCGCTCATGGCCCGGGCCGGCACGGCCTCGGCGCTCACCATCGCCGCCGTCGGCGGTTCGATAGTGGCGCCCGGCTTCGCCTCCGACGCCGCGGCAGCCACGCCGGCGACCAAGGCACTCCAGATCGCGGCCTCGAAGAAGGGTTCGCCGTACAAGTACGGGGCCACCGGTCCGCACCGGTTCGACTGCTCCGGGCTCACGCTCTACTCGTTCAAGAAGGCCGGCAAGAAGCTCCCCCGCACGGCTGCCCAGCAGTACAACAAGACACGCCACATCTCCAGCAAGAACCGCAAGGCCGGAGACCTGGTGTTCTTCCACTCGGGCAGCAACGTGTACCACGTCGGTATCTACGCGGGTAAGAACAAGCTCTGGCACTCCCCGAAGAGCGGGGACGTGGTGCGGCTCCAGAAGATCTGGACCAAGAGCGTCTGGTACGGGCGCGTGAAGTGATCCGCCCGGCGTGCGGCGGCGTCCTGACGCGCCGCCGCACGCCGGAGCGTGACTCGGACTTGTGCGGATATCCGTCGCCCCACGGCCGAGCATCGCCCCTGCACCGCGCGCAACGAGACTCCGCTGCAACGTGCGGACCGCAACTTCGTCGAACTGCTCCAGGAGTTGCGCGTCACCCAGACGGGCGTGCGGATCCTCTTCGCCTTCCTGTTGTCGCTCGCCTTCACCTCGCGCTTCGGGGACCTCGACCCGGTCCAGCGCGTCACCTACGTCGTCACCCTGCTGCTGTCGGTCCTGGCCGCCGCGCTGTTCACAGCCCCGGCCGCGCTGCACCGCTCCCTCTTCCAGCAGGGCGCCAAGCCCCGCATCGTGCAGGTCTCCTCGCGCCTGGCCACACCAGCCTGTGCGTGCTGGTGTTCGCGTTCAGCGGTTCCGTGCTGCTGGTGGTCGACGTGACCACGGGCCGGGCGGGCGGTGTCGCCGCGGGCGTCGCGACCTTCCTGGTCTGTGTCGGCCTGTGGAATCTGCTCCCCCGGCTCGTGCGGCGCGCGGGTCGGCGTCCGGAGACGGACGGCACCGCGGAGACGACCGAGGGGGAGCGGGCCGGGGACGACGTCAGGATTCCCTCACCACGGCGGCGCACCGTCAGGCCGCCGTCAGGGCCTCGGGGACGGTAGCGCACCGGGAGACGCCGGCGCGGCACAGGTGAGGGCCGTCGCGTGCCACGGCGTGTTGTGAGGCACGGGGAGTGGCTGGAGCCGCGCCGTACGACGCACAGAAGGGGCGTCGCAGCCTCGCGGGCGGCCCGGAGTGGGCGCCCTGGCTCGCGGGAGGCACGGAGGAGGCGGCGTGGCTCGCAGGGGCCCGATGCGGGCGCCGGGCCCGTGGGGAGGCCCGAAGGAGGCACCGCGGCTCACAGGGTGCCTGAGGAGGCGGCGTGGCTCGCAGGGACCCGATGGGGGCGCCGGGGTGCGGGCCCGATGAGCGCGTCCGGGGCTCGTGGGGAGGCCCGAAGGAGGCACCGCGGCTCACAGGGTGCCTGAGGAGGCGGCGTGGCTCGCAGGGACCCGATGGGGGCGCCGGGGTGCGGGCC
>NZ_JBEOSZ010000002.1:217059-301568 GCF_040303285.1 Streptomyces sp. NPDC096046
CGATGAGCGCGTCCGGGGCTCGTGGGGAGGCCCGAAGGAGGCACCGCGGCTCACAAGGGACCTGAGGAGGCGGCGTGCTCTCAGGCGGCCCGGAGGAGGCACCGTGACGCGCGCGGTGACCCGGAGAGGGTGCCGCGGCTCGCAGGCGATGCGGGAGGAAGCACCACAGCTCGCACGGAGGCCCGAAGGGGCGGCGTGCTCGCAGGGGCGGCGTGCTCGCAGGGGGCCCGGAGGAAGCACCTGACTCGGAGGCGGCGCCGGAGGGCGCCATGGCTCGCGGGCGGCCGGAAGGGGGCGCCGCGGCTCGCGGGGGGGCGCGGATGCCGGTCGCGTCGGCCCGGGTAGCTCAGGGCATTCGCTGGGGAGGTTTTTCGGTCCTGCTACAAGCGGTCACGGCTCCTGCCGGACCATCGTGGTCACCGGCTGGACCGGAGCGGCCCACGGGAGTTCGATCGAGATGGTCTTGCCGCCTTCGCGGGTGGGGCGGATGCGGAGCCGGCCACCGCACTCGGCGGTCAGCCAGCGGATGATGACCAGCCCGCGGCCGTTGTCCTGCTGGACGGCGGCGGGCAGGCGTCTGGGGAAGCGCGGGTGACTGTCCGTGACACCGATACGCAGCCGCTCGTCGCGATCGAGCTCCAGGTCCACGGTGAACGTCGGTGACTGGCCGAAGGTGTGCTGGACCGCGTTGGTGGCGAGTTCGGAGATGATGAGCCGGACGGTGTCGGACACTTCCGTGTCCGCCGGCAGGCCCCACTCCGCCAGCGTGCCCACCACGTAGGTGCGCGCAGCGGAGACCGAGGCGGGATCGCTCGGCAGAGTGACGGATGCTTCCAAATGGTCTGCCATGGCGACGTCGTCCCTTTCCCACGGGACCGCAGTCCGACACGGAGCGGATGGTTCGAGTACGGTCCCGGACTGGTGCTTCGTCGCCAGACTGCCATCAGAACGCCCTCGAAGGACGGCGATCCACCAAGATATGCATATATCTGTCGCTCAAAGCGGTGAACTCTGCGACGCGAAACCGTATTTGGGTGGCTCGGAAGGAGTAAGGAGGAGCCCATGCAGCACGGTCCCGCGGTGCGCCGCCGGAAACTGGGCGCCGAACTGCGTGCGCTGCGCTCCTCGGCGGGGCTCACGAGCGGTGAGGCGGCCCGGCTGGTGGGCTGGCACCAGTCCAAGGTCAGCCGGATCGAGACGGGCACGAGCGGGGTGAAACCGGCCGATGTGCGGTTACTCCTCGACGCCTACTCCGTGGCGGACTCCCAACTTCGCGAGCTGCTCATGGTGCTGGCGGGGCCCGACGAGAGCGGTGGACGTCATCACTGGTGGCACGCCTATCGCGGGGTGCTGCCGCCGACCTACCGGGACTTCATCAGCCTGGAATCGCAGGCCGGCGCGATGCGCACGCTGGAGACCACCGTCGTCCCGGGCCTGCTCCAGACACCCGAGTACGCCCGCGCGGTGACGAAGGCCGCGGTGGAGGGGCTTTCGGAGGACCGTCTCGACACGCTGGTCGAGGTGCGACTGGCCCGGCAGGACGTGCTGCGCGCGGATCCCCCGCTGGAACTGAGCGCCGTCCTGGACGAGGCGGTGCTGCGCCGGGAGGTGGGCGGACCCGGGGTCATGGCCCGCCAGCTGGAACGACTGGTCGAGGCCGCCCGGCTCCCCCAAGTGCGGTTGCAGGTGCTGCCCTTCGCCGCCGGGGCGCACATCGGCGTCACCGGCCCTTTCGTTATCTTGTCATTTTCGAGCACTTCTGATCTGGATGTGGTTGTTCTCGACCACTTGACGAGTAGCCTCTACCTCGAACGGAAAGAAGACCTCCAGGCCTACACGGAGGCCTTCAACGCCCTTCAGATCCACGCCCTTTCGCCCGAGGACTCGTTGGATTTCATCGCCGGGACAGCCGCCGGCGCGTAAGGAGGCACCATGCGTGCACTGCCTCGTCACGTCCCCTCAAGCATCGGACTGCACGGTGTGCGGTGGTTGCGCAGCAGCTACAGCACCGGCGCGAACAACTGCGTCGAGACCGCGCGTCCGGATGCCCCGCCCTGGGCCGGACTGCTCGCCGTGCGCGACTCCAAGGACCCGGCCGGACCCGCGCTGCTCTTCTCTCCGGGGAGCTGGGCGGCGTTCGCGGCCGGGGTGGACCGCATGTAACCGCGTTCGATCAGACCGACATCGTGCGACACACGGCCGTGTCACGCCGACTCATGGTCGCGTCTCGCCGATCAGCCGTACAGCGCGTGCGATCTGCTGACCGGTCAGGTCAGCGCGGGCGGTCAGCCTGAGCCGTGAGATGCCGTCGGGCACGGAGGGAGGACGGAAACAGCCCACGGCCAGGCCCGCCGCGCGGCACTTCGCCGCCCAGTTCACCGCGTCCTCGGCAGAGGGCGCCCGCACCGAGACCACCGCGGCGTCCGGACGTACCGCTTCCAGTCCCGCGGCGGTCAGGCGTGCGTGCAGTTCGGCCGCCACCGCGCGGGCCCGTGCGGCCCGTTCCGGCTCGCGGCGCAGCAGCCGGAGGGCCGACAGGGCCGCCCCCGCCGCGGCGGGGGCGAGTCCGGTGTCGAAGATGAACGTCCGGGCCGCGTTGACCAGGTGGTCGATGACCCGGGCGGGGCCGAGGACGGCTCCGCCCTGGCTGCCGAGCGACTTGGACAGGGTGACCGTCGCTACGACGTCGTCGGCGCCCGCGAGTCCCGCCGCGTACGGGGCGCCCCGGCCGCCGTCGCCCAGGACGCCCAGGCCGTGGGCGTCGTCGACGACCAGTCCGGCGCCGCGCTCCCGGCAGGCCTCGGCCAGCGCGGTGAGGGGGGCGGCGTCGCCGTCGACCGAGAAGACCGTGTCGGACACGGCGATCGCCGTGCCCTCGTGCGCCGACAGTGCCTTGCGCACGGCGTCGGGCTCGGCGTGCGCCACGACCTGGGTGGTGCCGCGGGCCAGCCGGCAGCCGTCGATGAGCGAGGCGTGGTTGCCCGCGTCGGAGACGATCAGGGAGCCGTGCGGGGCCAGCGCGGTGACGGCGGCGAGGTTGGCGGCGTAACCGGAGGAGAAGACCAGGGCTGCCTCGAAACCGCAGAAGTCGGCCAGTTCCCGTTCCAGCTCCGTGTGCAGTTCGGTGGTGCCGGTGACGAGCCGGGAGCCGGTCGAGCCGCCGCCCCAGGTCCGCGCGGCCCGGGCCGCGCCCTCGGTGATCTCGGGGTGACGGGCCAGCCCCAGGTAGTCGTTGCTCGCCAGGTCGAGGAGCGGCGAAGCGGCCGGACGGGGGCGCAGAATCCGTACGAGTCCGGCGCGGCGGCGCCGCTGGGCCTGCTCGTCGATCCAGCCGAACGCCATGGGTGGTCCTCCGGGGAATTTGTAGGCAGTGCACAGACACTAGCGGGACGACCAGCAGGTCAGTGTGTGGCGATACCCACACCTCGTAGCGACTCTGTTGTACGAAGCCTCCTTGGCCCCGGGTGCCTCCGTAGGACAGGATCGGCTTCCATGGACCTGCTGAACACGCTGGTGGACAAGGGGCTTCGGCGCGAGCTGCCGACCCGCGACGAAGCACTGGCCGTCCTCGCGACGTCCGACGACGACCTGCTCGATGTGGTGGCCGCGGCCGGAAAGGTGCGGCGGCACTGGTTCGGCCGGCGGGTGAAACTGAACTATCTCGTCAACCTCAAGTCCGGCCTGTGCCCCGAGGACTGCTCGTACTGTTCGCAGCGGCTCGGCTCGACGGCCGGGATCCTGAAGTACACCTGGCTCAAGCCCGGCCAGGCGTCCGACGCGGCGGCGGCCGGTGTGGCCGGAGGGGCCAAGCGGGTGTGCCTGGTGGCCAGCGGGCGCGGCCCGACCGACCGGGACGTGGACCGGGTCTCCGAGACGATCAGGGCGATCAAGGAGAACAACGAGGGCGTCGAGGTGTGCGCCTGCCTCGGTCTGCTCTCCGACGGCCAGGCGGAGCGGCTGCGCGAGGCGGGCGCCGACGCCTACAACCACAACCTCAACACGTCCGAGGCGACGTACGGGGAGATCACCACCACGCACACCTACGAGGACCGCGTCGACACCGTGCACAAGGCGCACGCGGCCGGTCTGTCCGCCTGCTCCGGGCTGATCGCCGGCATGGGCGAGACGGACGAGGACCTCGTGGACGTCGTCTTCTCGCTGCGTGAGCTGGACCCGGACTCGGTTCCGGTCAACTTCCTGATCCCGTTCGAGGGCACTCCGCTCGGCAAGGAGTGGAACCTGACCCCGCAGCGATGCCTGCGGATCCTGGCGATGACGCGGTTCGTCTGCCCGGACGTCGAGGTGCGGATCGCCGGTGGACGTGAGGTCCATCTGCGCACGGTGCAGCCGCTCGCCCTGCACCTGGCCAACTCGATCTTCCTGGGCGACTACCTCACCAGTGAGGGCCAGGCCGGCAAGGCCGACCTGGAGATGATCGCGGACGCCGGGTTCGAGGTGGAGGGCACCGACCGGGTGACGCTTCCGGAGCACCGGGCCGCCGGCGGCTGCCACGACGGTGGCGGAGTGTGCGGTTCCGGGGGTGGCGGGGCGTGCGGATCCGGCGAGGAACCGCAGGTCGCCGACGCCCGTACCGGCGCCGACCCCCGGACCGACCTGGTCGCCGTGCGCCGCCGGGGCGCCGGGACCGACCTCGCGCCCAATGCCTGAGCGCACGGTCGCCGAGCTGCTGGAACTCGACCGGCGGCACGTGTGGCATCCCTACGGCCCGATGCCCGGGCGGCAGGAACCGCTCGTCGTGGAGTCGGCGAGCGGAGTGCGGCTGCGGCTCGCCGACGGTTCGGGGGAGCTGGTCGACGGGATGTCGTCCTGGTGGTCGGCGATCCACGGCTACAACCACCCCGTGCTCAACGAGGCCGCGCGCGAGCAGCTGGGGCGGATGAGCCACGTGATGTTCGGGGGGCTCACCCACGAGCCCGCCGTACGCCTGGCGAAGCTCCTTGTCGACATGTCGCCCGAAGGCCTGGAGCATGTCTTCCTCGCCGACTCCGGGTCGGTGTCGGTCGAGGTCGCGGTCAAGATGTGCCTGCAGTACTGGCGCTCGCTGGGCCGCCCCGGCAAGCAGCGGCTGCTGACCTGGCGCGGCGGCTACCACGGCGACACCTGGCAGCCCATGTCGGTGTGCGATCCGGACGGCGGGATGCACGACCTGTGGACCGGGGTGCTGCAACGCCAGGTGTTCGCCGACCCGCCCCCGGTGGAGTACGAGGAGGCGTACGCCGAGCACCTGCGATCGCTGATCGAGCGGCACGCCGGTGAGCTGGCCGCGGTGGTCGTCGAGCCGGTGGTTCAGGGCGCGGGCGGGATGCGGTTCCACTCCCCCGCGTATCTGCGGGTGCTGCGCGATGCGTGCGACGCGCACGGCGTACTGCTGGTGTTCGACGAGATCGCGACCGGTTTCGGCCGTACGGGCACGATGTTCGCGGCGGAACACGCGGCCGTGACGCCCGACGTGATGTGCGTGGGCAAGGCCCTGACCGGCGGGTACCTGACGATGGCGGCGGCGCTGTGCACCGCGCGGGTGGCCGACGGCATCTCGCGGGGCGAGGTGCCGGTGCTCGCGCACGGCCCCACCTTCATGGGCAACCCGCTGGCGGCCGCCGTGGCCTGCGCCTCGATCGAGCTGCTGCTCGGGCAGGACTGGACCGCGGAGGTCAAGCGGATCGAGGCGGGGCTGCGGGACGGACTCTCGGCCGCCTCGGACCTGCCGGGGGTGAAGGACGTCCGGGTCCTCGGCGCGATCGGGGTCGTAGAGCTGGATCACGCGGTGGACATGCGGGCGGCGACCGAGGCGGCCGTGCACGAAGGCGTGTGGCTGCGGCCGTTCCGCGATCTGATCTACACCATGCCGCCGTACGTGACGGGCGACGCGGACCTCGCGCGGATCGCCCGGGCCGTGTGCGCGGCGGCGCGGGAGGGATGACATGCCGGTACTGGTGATCACGGGCACGGGCACGGAGGTCGGCAAGACGGTCGTGACCGCCGCCGTCGCCGCGACGGCGCTGGCGGCCGGCCGGTCGGTGGCCGTGCTCAAGGCCGCCCAGACGGGCGTACGGCCGGACGAGCCGGGCGACGCCGCCGAGGTGGCGCGCCTGGCGGGGCCGCTGACCACGGCCGAACTGGCCCGGTATCCCGAGCCGTTGGCCCCCGCCACGGCCGCACGCCGGGCGGGCCGGGCCCCGGTGCATCCGCACGAGGTCGCGGAGGCCGCCGCCAAGCTGGCCACCGAGCACGATTTGGTGCTGGTCGAGGGGGCCGGCGGACTCCTCGTACGGTTCGACGCGGCCGGTGGGACCCTGGCGGACGCCGCCCGGCTGCTGTCGGCGCCGGTGCTGGTCGTGGCGCCGGCGGGACTCGGCACCCTGAACACGACGGAGCTGACGGCGCGTGAACTGCGCTCTCGGGGCCTGGAGATGGCCGGGATCGTGATCGGGAGCTGGCCGGCCGCCCCCGGCCTCGCCGCGCGCTGCAATCTCGCGGACCTGCCGGACGTGGCCGGAGCGCCGCTGCTGGGTGCCGTTCCGGCGGGGTCGGCCGCCCTCTCCCCCGCCGCCTTCCGGGCATCCGCGCCGCACTGGCTGGCCCCCCGGCTGGACGGCTCGTGGGACGCGGAGGCGTTCCGGGTACGGGAGGCACCCGAGGCGTGGTGAGGGCCCGTTCGGGCACGCGGTGAAACCGGACCGGACGTGATCGCGTGTTGACCTACGTACGTGATCGCCTCCGAAGGGACCACCTTGCACACGAACAGATCACGCCCGTCCCGCCGCACGGCTCTCGCGCTGGGCACGGCCGCCGCTCTCTCGCTGGGCGGCGGCACGGCCCACGCGTCATCCGGCACCGGCGCTGTCACCGCGAGGCTGCGGGAACTGGAGCGGGAGCACACCGCCCGGCTGGGCGTGTACGCCCGCAACCTGCGCACCGGCCGGACGGTGGCGTACCGGGCGGACGAACGCTTCCCGATGGCCTCGGTGTTCAAGACCCTGGCCGCCGCGGCCGTCCTGCGCGACCTCGACCACGACGGCGAGTTCCTGGCGCGCCGTGTCCGCTACACGCAGGACTACGTCACGAAGTCCGGGTACTCCCCGATCACCGAGAAGAACGTCGCGACCGGCATGACCGTCGGCGAACTGTGCGACGCCACCATCCGCTTCAGCGACAACACCGCGGGCAACCTGCTCCTGAAGGAACTCGGCGGGCCGACGGCCGTCACGCGCTTCTGCCGCTCGATCGGTGACCGGGTCACCCGGCTCGACCGGTGGGAGCCCGAGCTCAACTCGGCGGAGCCGTGGCGCGTGACCGACACGACCTCCCCGCGTGCCGTCGGCACGACCTACGCCCGGTTGGTGCTCGGCACCGCGCTGGAGCCCCGGGACCGGGCACGGCTCACGGACTGGCTGCTGCGCAACACCACCAGCACCGAGAAGTTCCGCAAGGCCCTGCCCGCCGACTGGCTGATCGCCGACAAGACCGGCGGCGGGCGGTACGGCACCAACAACGACGTGGGCGTCGTCCGGCCGCCGGACGGCCCGCCGATCGCGCTGTCCGTCCTGACCACCCAGCCGGAGGAGGAGGCCGTGGCCGACAACCCGCTGGTGGCCCGGACGGCCGCGCTGGTGGCGGCGGAACTCGCCTAGCGTGACCGTCGGCGGCAGGTCGCGGTGGGACGTGCGGCTGATGTGCGGTGCGGCCGGTGCCGCCGCGCTCCAGGCGCTGCACTTCGCCGTACCCAACGGGGCCGGGCGGCCGGGGAGCCTGCTGGAGACGTTCCTGCCATGGCTCGGGCTGAGCGTGCCCGTGCTCGGCTGCCTCGCGCTGCTCAAGCGGTCGTGGGCGGGACTCCTCGCCTGCCTGGCGCCCCTGGCCGTCTGGCTCTGGATGTTCGGCGGGATGTGGTTCTCCCCCACCCGGGCCCCGGGCCCGTACGACCTGACCGTCGTCCAGCACAACGTGGCCGACGACAACGCCGACCCCTCCGGCACCGCGCGGGCGCTGCGCGCCGCCCGTGCGGGGCTGGTGGCCGTGCAGGAACTGACGCCCGCCGCGCGACCCGTCTACCAGAACGTCCTGGGCGACTCGCACCCGCACCGGGCCGTCCACGGCACGGTCGGGCTCTGGTCGGCCCATCCCCTGTCGGACGTGCGGCCCGTGGACATCCGGCCCGAGGGCTTCCCGGCGAGCTGGCAGCGGGGCCTGCGGGCCACGGTGTCCGCGCCGGGCGGGAGCATCACGGTGTACGTGGTCCACCTGCCGTCCGTCCGGCTCGGCCCGGCGGGCCTGGCGTCGGCGGCCCGTGACGAGAGCGCGGCCCTGCTCGGAGCCCTGGTAGCCGACGATCCGGCCGACCGGCTCCTGGTGGTGGGCGACCTCAACGGCACGGTGCGGGACCGCGGTCTCGGGCCGCTCACCTCCCGGCTGAACGCCCCGCCCTCGGGGTTCGCGTTCAGCTGGCCGGCCGCCCTGCCGGTGGCGAGGATCGATCAGGTGCTGGGGAGAGGGGTGGAGGTGGCGGAGGTGTCGGCACTGGCGGCGACCGGAAGCGACCACCGTCCGGTCCTGGGCCGCGTACGCCTGCGGTAGACGGCAGGGGTGCGCCGGGCCGGTCACGGGGAGAATCGGGGTAGGCCCGGCATCGTCAGGGAGGTCGCCATGCCGTTCCGTTCCGCCGCGGTGCCACGGGACGCCGTGCACCATCCGCTGTTCGCCCGCTGCTACGCCCGGGCCAGTGTGGCCGCCGAGACCCGGATGGGCATGGGCCGGATCCGCGGGAGACTGCTCGGCGGGCTGTCCGGGCGGGTGATCGAGATCGGCGCGGGCAACGGGCTGAACTTCGCCCACTACCCGGGCACCGTCGCGGAGGTCGTGGCCATCGAACCGGAGCGGCGGCTGCGGCAGCTGGCCGTGGAGGCCGCGCTGCGCGCCGAGGTGCCGGTGGACGTGGCGCCGGGGGTGGCCGAGGCGCTGCCGGTCAAGAGCGAGGGCTTCGACGCCGCCGTGGTGTCGCTGGTGCTGTGCAGTGTGCGGGCCGTGCCCCGGGCGCTCGGGGAGCTGCGGCGGGTGCTGCGGCCGGGCGGCGAGGTGCGGTTCTTCGAGCACGGCCGGGGCGGCGGCCGGGCGATGACCTTCACCCAGCAGGCCCTGGACCGGACGGTGTGGCCGGTGCTGAGCGGGGGCTGCCATGTGGCGCGGGAGCCGGTGCGGGCCCTGCGGGACGCCGGGTTCGAACTCGGCCCCTACCGGCGGGTGCTCATGCCCGAACAGGGGCCGACGCTGCCCACCTCCTACTGCGTGCTCGGCACGGCGTGGCGCCCTGCCGAGGGGTGAGTCACAGGCTCCATCGGCGCAGCTCCTGCTCGATCTCCCGTACGGAGGCCACGCCGCTCTTGACCAGCCGGGCGAGGTCGCGGACCTGCTCGGGTGAGGTGACGACCTTGGCGCCGCTGGCCACGAGGTACGCGTAGGCGACGGCGGAGGCGAACAGGGCGTTGGAGCGTTCCAGCGCGGGGACGTGGAGGAGGAGCTGGAGCAGGGCGGCGGCGCGGGCGTGCGGGCTGTCGTAGACGGGGACGTCGAACACGGCGGCGCGGTGCCGGGCGACGGCGGCGACGAGGGCTCCCCAGTCGGTGACCTGCGGGTCTCCGGGGGTTTTCTGCTCGGCGAGCATCAGCAGCCAGGCGAGGTCGATCTCGAGGTTGTCCAACGGTTCAGTGGCGTCCTTCGCGCGTGCCCTCACGGTCCCCGCCGAACTCCTCGGCGAAGACGGACTCGTACTGCTTCATGAAGTCCGCGGCGGCCTCCACGAAGGTGTGGCCCACCTCGCCGGTGTCCTGGCGGACCAGCTCCTCGATGTAGCGGTTGACGCTCATCCCGCGGGCCAGGGCGCGTTCTCGCGCGGCTCGGGCGGTGCCCTCGTCGACGCGCACGTTCAGCTGGGTCTTGGCCATACCACGACGCTAGCGCGCGGGTGCTAGCACCGGCAAGGGCGGAGTCCGACCCGCGGAGGATACCGAGTGTGGGCCGGATCACATTACCCTCGGTCAGGGCCAGGAGGTCCTGACGTCCACCCAGAGGAGGCGGCCTTGTCCACACCTGCTGCGGAGCACGTTCCCGGCCTCGCGCCGGCCGACGGGATCGCGGCCCGCGCCCGCGGTCTGACCAAGGCGTACGGCGCGGGCGAGACGGCCGTGCTCGCGCTCGACTCGGTGGATGTGGACGTCGTCCGGGGCCGGTTCACCGCGGTCATGGGGCCCTCGGGCTCCGGGAAGTCCACGCTGATGCACTGTCTGGCGGGGCTCGACACCGTCTCGGCCGGTCAGGTGTGGCTGGGCGACACGGAGATCACGGGGCTGCGGGACCGTGAGCTGACGCGGCTTCGCCGCGACCGGATCGGGTTCATGTTCCAGTCGTTCAACCTCATCCCGACCCTGAACGCGCTGGAGAACATCACCCTGCCCATGGACATCGCGGGCCGCAAGCCCGACGAGAAGTGGCTGGACCAGGTGATCGACACCCTCGGGCTGAGGGACCGGCTCGGGCACCGGCCGTCGCAGCTCTCCGGCGGTCAGCAGCAGCGCGTGGCCTGTGCCCGGGCCCTGGCCTCCCGGCCCGAGCTGATCTTCGCGGACGAGCCGACCGGCAACCTGGACTCGCGCGCCGGCCTGGAGGTGCTCGCCTTCCTGCGCGAGGCGGTGGACCGGCTCGGGCAGACCGTCGTCATGGTCACCCACGACCCGGGCGCCGCCGCCCACTCCGACCTGGTGCTCTTCCTCGGGGACGGCCGGATCGTCGACGAGATGCGCCGCCCGACGGCGGAGGCGGTCCTGGAGCGGATGAAGAGGTTCGACGTGATCCGCACCCGGTACGAGGACGCCCCGGCGTCGTCCGAGGAGAACTGAGCCCGTGCTCAAGGCGACCCTGAGGAGCTTCCTGGCGCACAAGGGGCGGCTGCTGCTCTCGGCGCTCGCCGTCCTGCTGTCCGTCGCGTTCGTCACGGGGAGCCTGATCTTCTCGGACACCGTCAGCCGCACCTTCGACCGGCTGTTCGCCTCCACGGCGGCCGATGTGACGGTCAGCCCGAAGGAGGGCCTCGACGAGGCGGTGCCCTCCGGCCGGACGGCCACCCTGCCGGCCGCGCTCGCCGAACGGGTCCGGCAGGTGGACGGGGTCGCGGCGGCCCGCGCCGACGTGAAGGTGAACGGCCTCACGGTCGTCGACGAGCAGAACGAGCCGGTGGGCCCGACCACCGGGGCGCCGACGCTCGGGTACGCCTGGAACCCGTACGAGCGCAGCCCCGTGGAGCTGACCTCGGGCCACGCCCCGCACGGCCCCGCCGAGGCGCTGCTCGACTCCGAGACCGCCGGCCGCAGGGACGTGCGCATCGGCGACACCCTCACCGTCATCGCGCCGCCGGGGTCGTTCGAGGTGCGGGTGGTCGGCATCGTCACGTTCACGACCACCAACCCCGGCTCCGCGCTGATCTACGTCGACACCCCCACCGCGCAGACCAGGCTGCTCGGCCGGCCGGGGACGGCCACCGGCATCTCGGTCGACGCGGCGGAGGGCGTCAGCGACGCTCAGCTCAAGCAGCGGGTGGCGGACGCGCTCGGGGCGCAGGCCTACGACTACCGGACGGCCGGCGAGCAGGCACAGTCGGATGTCGAGCAACTGGGCGGGTTCCTTGACGTCATCAAGTACGTGATGCTCGGCTTCGCCGGGATCGCCGTGCTGGTGGGCGTGTTCCTGATCGTCAACACCTTCTCCATGCTGATCGCCCAGCGCACCCGGGAGCTGGGGCTGTTGCGCGCGCTCGGCGCCGACCGGCGCCAGGTCCGGCGCTCGGTCCTCACCGAGGCCCTGCTGCTCGGCCTGGTCGGCTCCACGCTGGGGCTGGCCGCGGGCATCGGACTCGCCGCCGGTCTGATCGCGCTGATGGGCCTGCTCGGCATGAACATCGACGCCGACGAGATGGAGATCCGCTGGGTGACACCGGTGGCGGCGTATGGCGTCGGGCTCGGCGTCACCTTCGTCGCCGCCTACCTCCCGGCGCGGCGGGCCGCGGGTGTCTCACCGATGGCCGCGCTCTCGGACGCGGAGGTCGCCGGGGTGGGCCGGCCGCTGCGGACGCGCGCGGTGGCGGGTGGGATCGTCGGTACGGCCGGTGCGGCGGCGCTCGTGGGCTGCGCGGTCTCGGAGCGGACGGCGACGGCGGCGTCCCTGCTGGGGTCCGGCGTGGTGCTCACCCTGATCGCGACCGTGGTCGCCGGGCCGCTGCTGGTGCGGCCGGTGATCCGGGTGCTCGGCGCGGCCTTTCCCGCGCTGTTCGGGTCGATCGGCCGGATGAGTCAGCGCAACGCCCTGCGCAACCCCCGCCGCACCGGTGCCACCGCCGCCGCCCTGATGGTGGGGATCGCCCTGGTCGGCGGGATGTCGGTGGCCAGTGAGTCGATGACCGCGTCGTTCGACCGGCAGATCGACAGGACGCTGGGCGCCGACTTCGTCATCCAGAACACCAACTTCCAGCCGTTCCCGCGGGAGGTCACCGACAAAGTGCGCGGCACCGACGGCGTGGGCCTCGTGGTGCGCGGGCGGTTCACGCCCGTCGCGGTGCGGCTCCCGGACGGCGACCGGGTGGAGACGACCGCCGCGGGCTATGACCCCCGGCTCGACGACGTCGCCAACATCACCTATGTGCGGGGAGACTCCGCGGCCGCGCTGGCGGACGGGCACATGGCCATGGACCGGGACTTCGCGCGCGACCACGGCGTGCGGGTGGGCAGCACCCTCCCGGTGGAGTTCCAGGGCGGACGCTCGGCCGAGCTGACGGTCGGCGCGCTCACCGACCAGGACTCCGCCGAGGGGTTCGGCACCCAGGGCGGGCTGTACTTCGGGCTGGGCACCCTGGAGCGGTACGCGCCGGGCGGGCAGGACTCCGCGCTCTACGTCAACGCCTCGGGCGGTACCGGCGACGACGACCTGCGCGCGAGCCTGGAGAAGACCCTGGACCCGTATCCGCAGGTGCAGGTGCGGGACCTGGCCGACTACAAGCAGCTGGTCCACGACCAGATCGCCGTGCTGCTGTACCTGGTGTACGCGCTGCTGGGCCTGGCGATCATCATCGCGGTGCTGGGCGTGGTCAACACCCTGGCGCTGTCGGTCGTCGAACGCACCCGGGAGATCGGCCTGTTGCGGGCGATCGGGCTGGCCCGGCGTCAGCTGCGGCGGATGATCCGGCTGGAGTCGGTGGTGATCGCCGTGTTCGGGGCGGTCCTGGGGCTCGTGCTGGGGCTGGTGTGGGGTGTCTGCACGCACCGGGTCCTGGCGCTCCAGGGCATGACGGCCCTGGCGGTCCCGTGGCTGACGATCGTGCTGGTGGTGGTGGGCTCGGCGGTGGTCGGAGTCGTGGCGGCGCTGCTGCCGGCGCTGCGCGCGTCCCGCATGAACGTACTGGCGGCGATCGCGCACCAGTGACGTCCGGATGGTGAAACGGCGCCGACCCGGGCCGGCGCGAGTGGTGTGATCACGGGATGACCGACTTGCGCATCCGGGCCGCGACGCCCGGGGACCTCGACGCCGTCCTGGCTTTCTGGAAGGTGGCCGCCGAGGGCACGAGCATCAGTGACGACCGCGGCGGCGTGGAGCGGCTGGTCGCACGGGACCCCGAGGCGCTGATCCTCGCGGAGCGCGGCGGCGAGCCGGTGGGCACGGTGATCGCCGGGTTCGACGGCTGGCGCTGTCATCTGTACCGGCTGGCCGTGCACCCGGACCACCGCCGCCGGGGGATCGCGTCCGCGCTGCTCACCGCCGCGGAGGAGCGGTTCGTGCGGCTCGGCGGGCGCCGCGCGGACGCGATGGTGCTCACCCGCAACGCGACCGCGCACCGGGCGTGGGGCGCCGCCGGTTACGGGCCCGAGGAGCAGTGGCGGCGCTGGGTGAAGCCGCTCACCGGCCAGGCGCCGCCCCCGGCCTCGTGATCGACCGGGGAGGAGTTTTATCCATCCTTTACCCTTGAATGGCCACTCGGTCTGCATGAAAGGTCGTGAGCGTCCGCCCATGGGCGAGCCTCCCCGTGCGCGACACCGCGCGTTCCGCCCCTTCCCGGAGAACCATGGAACAGGGGTGAACCGATGACCGAAGTGCTCCTCCTCCTGGCGGCGATCCTGCTCTCGCTCGCCTGCGGCGCCTTCGTGGCGGCCGAGTTCTCGCTCACCACGGTCGAGCGCGGCGAGCTGGAGCGGGCCGCCGAGCGCGGCGAACGAGGTGCGCGAGGCGCCCTGAAGGCCGTACGGAATCTGACGTTCCAGCTCTCCGGCGCGCAGCTCGGCATCACGGTCACGAACCTGGTCGTCGGCATGCTCGCCGAGCCGTCGATCGCCGCCCTGATCGCCGGGCCCATGGAGGACCTCGGCCTCTCCCGTTCGGCGTCGCGCAGTGTCGCGCTGGTGCTGGGCACGGGCGCGTCGACGGTGTTCCTGATGGTCGTCGGCGAGCTGGTGCCCAAGAACTGGGCGATCTCCTCGCCGCTGGCGGTCGCCAAGACCGTGGGCAACGCGCAGCGCTGGTTCAGCGCCGCCTTCCGGCCCTTCATCACGCATCTCAACAACACCGCGAACCGGGTGGTGCGGCGGATCGGTGTCGAGCCCGCCGAGGAGCTCGCCTCGGCGCGCGGGCCGCAGGAGCTGGCGGCCCTCGCCCGCCACTCCGCCAAGGAGGGCGCCCTGGAGCCCGACACCGCCGAGCTGTTCGTGCGGACCCTGAACCTCGCCGATCTGACCGCGGAGAACGTGATGACGCCCCGGGTGCAGGTCGTCGCGCTGGAGGTGCAGGCGACCCTGGAGGACGTGGCCAACGCGACCCGCGCGACCGGCCTGTCACGGTTCCCCGTCTACCGCGGGACGCTCGACTCGGTCGTCGGGACGGCGCACGTCAAGGACGTGCTGGCGGTGCCGGCCGAGCGCCGCACCCGGATCTACGTCTCCGAGCTGATGCGCGAGCCGCTGCTGGTCCCGGAGACGCTCACCGTCGACCGGCTCCTGGACCGGCTCTCCGGCAAGCGCACGATGGCCGTCGTGATCGACGAGTACGGCGGCACGGCGGGCGTGGCCACGCTGGAGGACATCGTCGAGGAGGTCGTCGGCGAGGTGCGCGACGAACACGATCCGCACGAGACCCCGGACCTGGCCCCGGCGGGCAGGGACGAGGCCGGGCACCCGCTGTACTCGGCCGACGGCTCCGCGCGCATGGACCAGTTGGAACGCGTCGGGCTGCGCGCGCCGGAGGGTCCCTACGAGACGCTCGCCGGGCTGGTGGCCACGGTGCTCGGCCGGATACCGGCCGCCGGTGACACCCTCGAGGTGGCCGACTGGCACCTGGAGGTCCTCGACGCCACGGGACGCCGGGCCGCCCGGGTCCGGTTGCGCGCCCCCCTCGGCGACCGGAAGCCCGACGAGACGGGGGTGGAGCTGTGACCGCCGTCCAGCTGCTGATCGGACTGGCGACGCTGGTCGTCAACGCCTTCTTCGTCGGCGCCGAGTTCGCACTGATCTCGGTGCGCCGCAGCCAGATCGAGCCCCACGTCGACCGGGGCGAACGACGCGCCAAGAGCGTGCTGTGGGGCCTGGAGCACGTGTCCGCGCTGATGGCGACGGCCCAGCTCGGCATCACCCTGTGCACGCTGGTCCTGGGCGTCGTGGCCGAACCGGCCATCGCGCATCTGCTGGAGCCGGTGTTCCACGCGGTGGGCGTGCCCGAGGGGGCGGGCCACGCGGTGTCCTTCGTGATCGCGCTGGCCCTGGCGACGTATCTGCACATGCTGCTCGGCGAGATGGTGCCGAAGAACATCGCGCTGGCCGAGCCGGTGCGCAGCGCGCTGGTGCTCGGACCGCCGCTGGTGGCGCTGTCCCGGGCGCTGCGCCCGGTGATCTTCACCGTGAACGCCTTCGCCAACGCGCTGCTGAGGCTGCTGCGCGTGGAGGCCCGGGAGGAGGTCACCGCCTCCTACTCGGACGCGGAGATCGCGCAGCTCGTGAAGGACTCCAGCGAGGCCGGCCTGATCGACGAACGGGCCCGGGAGCGGCTGCGCGACGCGCTGGAGCTCGGCCGCCGTCCGGTGCGGGACGTGGTGCTGCCGCTGGAGCGCGTGGTGTACGCGCGCGTCGGCGTCACACCGGAGGAGCTGGAGCGGCTGTCGGCGGAGTCCGGGTTCTCCCGTTTCCCGGTGGTGGACGACGGGCGGCGGATCGTGGGCTATCTCCATGTGAAGGACGCCCTGGAGGCCCTCGGGCGTGACGTGCCGTTCCGGCTGCGCGACATGCGGCCCATCGCGCGCGTGGTGGAGCGCACACCACTGGACGACGTCCTGACGGCGATGCGGGGCAGCCGTACGCACCTCGCCGCCGTCGTCGGGGCGGACGGGCGCATGGCAGGGCTGGTGAGCATGGAGGACGTCCTGCGGGAGCTGTTCGGCCGACGGGCATGAGACGGGCGGCGGAGCCCGCGGCCCGGGCCTTGGAGGCCGACCGACTGCTGGGTATGTGCACGGGATACCATTTCCGTCGCCATGCAGACGAACCCCACCTACAGCAGCCTGGTCGCGGTCGGCGACTCCTTCACCGAGGGCATGTCGGACCTGATGCCCGACGGCACCTACCGGGGCTGGGCCGACCTGCTCGCCGCACGGATGGCGGCCCGCACGCCCGGCTTCCGGTACGCCAACCTCGCCGTGCGCGGCAAGCTGATCCGGCAGATCGTCGACGAGCAGGTCGACGTCGCGGCGGCCATGGGCGCCGACGTGATCACCCTGGTCGGCGGGCTCAACGACACGCTGCGGCCCAAGTGCGACATGGGCCGGGTGCGCGGGCTGCTGGAGGAAGCCGTGGAGAAGCTGGCCCCCGCGTGCCGGCAGCTGGTCCTGATGCGCAGCCCGGGCCGGCAGGGTCCCGTCCTGGAGCGGTTCCGGCCGCGCATGGAGGAGCTGTTCGCCTGCGTCGACGAGCTGGCCGCCCGGCACAGCGCGATCGTCGTCGACCTGTACGGAGCCCCGTCCCTGAGCGACCCGCGGATGTGGGACGTGGACCGGCTGCACCTGACGGCCGAGGGCCACCGCCGGGTCGCGGAGGCGGTGTGGCAGACGCTGGGCTACGACCCCGAGGACGCCGACTGGCACACGCCGATGCCCGCGACGCTGCCGCCCGGCTGGGTCATGCGGCGCGTGGCCGACGCACGCTTCGCCCGGCAGCACCTCCTGCCGTGGATAGCCCGCCGCCTGACGGGCCGCTCCTCGGGCGACGGCCTGCCCTCCAAGCGGCCGGAGCTGCTGCCGTACGAGGACCGGGCGTAGGCGCAGGTGGAGGCGGCCGGGGCCCTCTCGTAGGTTCCGACAAGGACACCCGGGGCGCTGGCCTGCACGAATCGCCAGTAGAATCCGTGCACGTGACTTCCGCTCCCGCCAAGCCCCGCATCCCGAACGTCCTCGCCGGACGCTACGCCTCCGCCGAGCTCGCCACGCTCTGGTCGCCCGAGCACAAGGTGAAGCTGGAGCGACAGCTCTGGCTCGCCGTGCTGCGGGCCCAGAAGGACCTCGGGATCGAGGTGCCGGACGCGGCGCTCGCCGACTACGAGCGTGTCCTCGACACCGTCGACCTGACCTCCATCGCCGAGCGCGAGAAGGTCACGCGGCACGACGTGAAGGCACGGATCGAGGAGTTCAACGACCTCGCCGGGCACGAGCACGTGCACAAGGGCATGACCTCCCGCGACCTCACCGAGAACGTCGAGCAGCTGCAGATCCGCCTCTCGCTGGAGCTGATGCGCGACCGCACGGTGGCCGTCCTGGCCCGGCTCGGCAAGCTGGCCGGCGAGTACGGCGAGCTGGTCATGGCCGGCCGCTCGCACAACGTGGCCGCGCAGGCCACCACCCTCGGCAAGCGCTTCGCCACCGCCGCCGACGAGCTGCTGGCCGCCCACGGCCGCGTCGAGGAGCTGCTGGGCCGCTACCCGTTGCGCGGCATCAAGGGGCCGGTCGGCACCGCACAGGACATGCTGGACCTGCTGGGCGGGGACGCCGCGAAGCTCGCGGACCTGGAGCAGCGGATTGCCACGCACCTGGGCTTCTCGCAGGCCTTCACCTCGGTCGGCCAGGTCTACCCGCGCTCGCTGGACTACGAAGTCGTGACGGCACTGGTGCAGCTGGCGTCGGCCCCGTCGTCGCTGGCGAAGACGATCCGGCTGATGGCCGGGCACGAGCTGGTCACCGAGGGCTTCAAGCCCGGCCAGGTCGGCTCCTCGGCGATGCCGCACAAGATGAACACCCGCTCCTGCGAGCGGGTCAACGGCCTGATGGTGATCCTGCGCGGCTACGCCTCGATGACCGGCGAGCTGGCGGGCGACCAGTGGAACGAGGGCGACGTGTCCTGCTCGGTGGTGCGTCGGGTCGCGCTGCCGGACGCGTTCTTCGCGCTGGACGGTCTGCTGGAGACGTTCCTGACGGTGCTCGACGAGTTCGGCGCGTTCCCGGCGGTCGTCGCCCGGGAACTGGACCGCTACCTGCCGTTCCTCGCCACCACGAAGGTGCTGATGGGCGCCGTGCGCGCGGGCGTCGGCCGGGAGCTGGCGCACGAGGCGATCAAGGAGAACGCCGTCGCCTCCGCGCTCGCCATGCGCGAGCGGGGCGCCGAGCGCAACGAACTGCTCGACAAGCTGGCCGCCGACGCGCGCATCCCGCTGGACCGCGACCGGCTCGACGCGCTGATGGCCGACAAGCTGTCCTTCACCGGCGCCGCGGGCGACCAGGTCGCCGCCGTCGTCGCCCGGATCGAGGAGATCGTGAAGCAGCACCCCCGGGCCGCGGGCTACACGCCCGGGGCGATCCTCTGACACGCCGCCCGTGATGGCGCGTTTCACGCCCGAGGAGCTTCAGGCCGCCCGCGACCGCGTCGTGCCCGACGTGGTCGCGGAGGGCCTGCGTGTCCTGTTCTGCGGGATCAACCCCGGTCTGATGACAGCCGCGACGGGTCATCACTTCGCCCGCCCCGGCAACCGCTTCTGGCCGGCGCTGCACCGGTCCGGGTTCACGCCGCGGCTGCTGAAGCCGTCGGAGCAGCAGGAGTTGCCGTCGTACGGGCTCGGCATCACCAACGTCGTGGCGCGGGCCTCGGCCCGGGCCGACGAGCTGAGCGCGGCGGAGTACCGGGAGGGCGGGCGGCTGCTCGCGACGAAGGTGGAACGGCTGCGGCCGCGCTGGCTGGCCGTCGTGGGGGTGACCGCCTACCGCGCCGCGTTCGACGACCGCACGGCGCGGGTGGGTCCGCAGCCGCGGACGATCGGCCACTCGCGCGTGTGGGTGCTGCCCAATCCGAGCGGGCTGAACGCGCACTGGACGCTGGAGACGATGGCGGAGGAGTTCGGACGGCTGCGGGAGGCCGCCACCGAGGACTGATCCGCTACGGCGGGTCCGTCTGCGTGATCAGGGCGAGCAACTGCACCTCCCGCGAGGGGTCCCGGTCCGCGACCGCCACGGCGACCCAGCGGCCCGTGCCCTCCACCTCCCACAGGTGGGCCACGCTCGCCCGCGCGCTCAACTCGGCCCAGGGGCGGGGTATCTCCTCCCCCGCCGTGCGCAGCAGGACGGTCTGCAGGTTGTACGGGGCGGTGTCGCCCCAGCGGGAGGCGAGGAGCTCGTAGACGGCGTCCCGGTCCTTCTCGTACTGGTCGATCGTCATCGCGCGGGCCGCCGGGTCGCCGTCCGTCGCGGCTTCTAACACCGCGATGTGGTGACCGGGCCCCGAGACACCGACGTCCGACGGGCCGTGCTCCGCCGGAAAGGGGCGGCAGCACAGCTCGTCGATGAGGGCGATGTGCCGTGCGATGTTCATGCCTCCAGTAAACCCGCCCCCACTGACACTTGGCGGGCCGTCATCCGGTCGGCCGTCAGGCGTCCCTGCGTCGCAGGCTCCAGGCCCCGGCCAGCAAGGCGGCGGCCGTCCACAGCCCGGTCACCGCGAGCCCCGACCACGGCCCGAGGGTGCCGTCGTAGCTCGACAAGCTGGCCGCCGACGCACCCATCCTCGTGGTGACGACCTTCGAGAACGACGAGTACGTGTACGAGGCGCTGCGGGCGGGAGCCGACGGGTTCCTGCTGAAGCGTGCCCGGCCCGCCGAGATCGTGCACGCGGTGCGGTTGATCGCCGAGGGCGAGTCGCTGCTGTTCCCGGCCTCGGTGCGGCAGCTCGCCGCCGAGTACGGCGACACGGGAGGGAACCGTGCGGCTCGGGCGCTGCTGGAGCGGGCCCAGCTCACCGAGCGCGAGACCGAGGTGTTGCGGCTGATGGCGCGGGGCCTGTCCAACGCGGAGATCGCCGCCCGGCTGATCGTGGGGACCGAGACCGTGAAGTCGCACGTCAGCTCGGTGCTGGCGAAACTGGGGGCGCGCGATCGCACCCAGGCGGTGATCGCGGCGTACGAGTCGGGCTTCGTGGCGCCGGGCTGACCGCGAGAGCCGGCGCCTGCCCCTCGCCGGGGTGTGCCGTACCGAAGTACGATCCGGCCAACACGCGCACGACCTGGGAGGACGGACGGTGGGGCGGCTGACCGGCGGGGACCCCTCGCTGCTGCGACGGATCAACTCCGCGGTGGTGCTGCACGCGTTGCGTGCCACGGACTGCGCGACGCTGACCGAGATCACCCGGGTGACGGGGCTGTCCCGGCCGACCGTCGAGGGCGTCGTCGAGGGGCTCATCGAGGCGGGGCTCGTCGTCGAGAAGGCCGCCGAGGAGGGCGCCGCCCGGCGGCAGGGGCGCCCGGCGCGGCGGTTCCGCTTCCGGGCGGAGGCCGGGCATCTGCTGGGGCTGGAGATCGGGGCGCACCGGGTGGCCGCGCTGCTGTCCGACCTGGACGGCCGGGTGATCGGCGCCCAGGCCAAGGAGGTCCCCGAGACGGCGGGGGCGGACGAGCGACTGGAGCGGCTGCGCGGGGCCGTCGCGGAGCTGCTGCGGCGGGCCGGTGTCGCACGCGGCTCGCTGCGGGCCGTGGGCGTGGCCACGCCCGGGATCGTCGAGGCGGACGGCACGGTGCGGCTGGGCACGGCGCTGCCGGGCTGGACGGGGCTGCGGCTGGGCGAGCGGCTGAGCCGGTCGTTCAAGTGCCCGGTGCTGGTCGAAAACGACGCCAACGCCGCGGCCGTCGCCGAACACTGGAAGGGCGCCGCCACCGAGTCGGACGACGTGGTGTTCGTGCTGGCGGGGCTCAGCCCGGGCGCCGGTTCGCTGATCGGGGGCCGGCTGCACCGGGGTTACGGCGGAGCGGCCGGCGAGATCGGCGCGCTGCATCTGCTGGGCCGGGGGGTGACGCCCGAGACGCTCCTGTCGACCACCGACGAGCCCTTGCACCCGCTCGACGAGCAGGCCGTCGCCGAGGTCTTCGCCCAGGCCCGCGGCGGCGACCAGCGGGCCCGCGCGGCCGTCGACCGCTTCATCCAGCGCCTGGTCCACGACGTGGCGGCCCTCGTCCTCGCCCTGGACCCGGAGCTGGTCGTCATCGGCGGCTGGGCGGCGGGTCTGGACGGCGTCCTGCCACCCCTGCGCCGGGAACTCGCGCGCTACTGTCTGCGCCCCCCGGAGGTGACCCTTTCCAGCCTGGGAGACGCGGCCGTGGCGACGGGCGCCCTGCGCCTGGCCCTGGACCACGTGGAGGAACAGCTGTTCACCGTGGAACGTCCTTGAGCGGCCGCGCCCTCCCCCCGGGGGCGCGCAGAACCGCGCGACAGGCCACGACGGACCCGCAGCCCCGCTCACCGCACGGCCCACGGCGTCCGGGTCAGGAAGCCTGCCGCTGAAGCCCGGCGTGAATCTCCACGTCTCCCGAGTCGCCGAAGGTCAACCGGCACGTGTCGGCGCGATAGGTCGCCACCGACAACGCGGCCGTCCGCCCCTCGGCGACGAACCGCGTGGTCACCACCAGCACGGGCGCTCCGGGCAGCCGGTCCAGTTCCTTGGCCTCGTCGGCGCCGGCGGAGCCGAGCTCCACCGCGTTCTCCTGCCGCTCCGGCTCCAGCCGCTGCAGCTCGCGCAGCACCGCACGCGCGTGTGCCGCCGCGGACGGCGCGTCGATGCCGGAGAGGTCGGGTACCGAGGACCGCGGGACGTAGAGCAGTTCCGCGGCCACGGGCCGGCCGTGCGAGACACGGGAGCGGCGCACGACGTGCACGGACTCCTGCTCGCCGGTCTCCAGCGCCTCGGCGACCGCCGCGGGCGGCACCGCCACCGTGCAGTCGACGGGCTGCCAGGCGTCCTCGGGGCCGCCCGGCCAGGTGTGCGGGCCGGTGCCGAGCGAGACGCCCATGCGGGGCGGCGCGACGGTCGTCCCGACTCCGCGGCGGCGCTGCAGCCTGCCTTCGAGTTCGAGCTGCTCCAGGGCCTGGCGGAGCGTGGCGCGGGCGACGCCGAAGCGGGCCGCGAGGTCGCGCTCGTTGGGAAGGATCTCCCCCACCGAGAACTCCGAGTCGAGCGCTTGGCTGAGCACCGTCTTGAGATGCCAGTACTTCGGTTCCTGCACCGATTCCAGCTGCGTGGTCCCCACCCTGTCCTCCGCGATAGCCGTGGTCGGCGGCGTTTCAGCGCCCTTGTTTATTAAAGGTTGTTGCACTTCTCTGCGACCATAGGGCGGCCCTGATCCTTGGTCAAGACCAATGGTCGGGAACGTTCACGGCCCGTGGTCGGGGGCCTCGGCGGGCCCGGGTCGTCCGGTCACGCGGCGGCCAGTGACCGCAGCTTGTCGGGGTTGCGGATGATGTAGACGGCCTGGACCCGGCCGTCGGCGACGTCGATCTGGAAGACGGAGTCGGGTCTGCCGCCGGACAGGACGAGGACGGCCGGGCCGCCGTTGAGCTCCAGGAAACGGACGGAGAAGTCCGCGACACCCTTGCGCGCCGCGCCGACGAGGAAGCGGCCCACCTTGTCGGCGCTCCGCAGGACCCGCAGCGGCGCCCGTGACGTGCCGCCGCTGTCGCCGACGAGCCGCACCTCCGGGGCGAGCAGCGCCATCAGGCCTTCGAGGTCGCCGTCGGCGGCGGCGGCGAGAAACCGCTCGGTGAGGTCGCGGCGCCGGGCGGGGTCGACCTCGTAGCGCGGGCGCCGCTCCCCGACGTGCTTGCGGGCCCGCCCGGCCAGCTGGCGCACCGCCGGTTCGCCGCGGTCGAGCATGGCGGCGATGTCGGCGTAGGGGAAGCCGAAGGCCTCGCGCAGCACGAACACGGCCCGCTCCAGCGGCGACAGCGACTCCAGTACGACGAGGACGGCGAGGGAGACGGAGTCGGCGAGCACGACGCGCTCGGCGGTGTCCGGGACGGTGTCGCCGAAGTCGGTGACGTAGGGTTCGGGCAGCCAGGGGCCGACGTACGTCTCGTCGCGGGCCTTGATCTGGCGCAGCCGGTCGATGGCGAGCCGGGTGGTGATCCGCACGAGGTAGCCGCGTGGTTCGCGCACGTCGTCGCGAGCGGCGCCGGACCAGCGCAGCCAGGCTTCCTGGACCACGTCCTCCGCGTCGGCGACGCGCCCCAGCATGCGGTAGGCGACGCCCAGCAGGACGGGACGGTGTGCTTCGAAGACATCGGTCGCGGTCTCGGTGGTCACGGCTCCATCCCAGCCCACCGCTGCGGCCCTGTCCAGGCGGAACCTTCTCTTCCCGGACAGACTGGCCGATAGGACACCGGTGAACGGCGGTACGGCCGGGAGGTGGCGATGCGGTACGCGGCGCCGGGCACGGGGACAGGTCGGGCGCACGCTCGGCGAACCGCTGGTGGAGCCGGGCCAGGAGGTGCGGCCGGGCTCGCGCACGAGGGACGACACGGCCGCCGTGCGGTGGTCCGCCGCCGGGCCCGGTGCGGGCGTGGGGACGTTCGCGGAGGCGGCGGAGTTCGGGCAGGTCGTGGTGAACGCGGCCGGAGGGCGGGTGGCGCTCACCGCGCGGGAGGCGGAGGGACGGACAACCTCGGCGGGAAGTCCTCGTGGACGTGGCCGATCCGCTGCGTTCGCGGAGGCGGCGGAGTTCGGGCAGGTCGTGGTGAACGCGGCCGGAGGACGGGTGGCGCTCACCGCGCGGGAGGCGGAGGGACGGACAACCTCGGCGGGAAGTCCTCGTGGACGTGGCCGATCCGCTGCGTTCGCGGAGGGTGAGCTGCGGCTGCCCCCGTCGGGTCGGACAGCAGGGGTGAGCAGACCAGCGGGCGCTTGCACGGGCACGCGTGGTGAAGACGCTCAACACGGCCGGCTGCCGGGTGATGGCGGAACCGGACCGTGTGCCGGGAGAGCACAACGTCTTCGTGTGCGGAGAGGGCCCGGGCGCCAAGGAGCAGGTGACGGCCCGGCCCGGGGAGTTGGGGCCGCCAACCGGGCGCGTGCTCGATCTCGGGGGCAACCGGGCGGCACGCGCGCGGGGCGGCAGAGGGCCCCCGCGCGCTGTCATGCCGACATCGGTCGTTGCACCCGGCGTGGACATGTGGCTGCCCCCTGCGGGCCGGCCTGTTCCGGCCGTTCGGGCACGGTGAGTTCAACCGGGAAGCGCGCCGGTCGCGTTGAGCGGCCCAGGGCCGTGAAGGTGACGCCACCATGGGGCTACCCGCGGGTAGTAATTGCTGACAAGCTGTCTACGGCGTCCGTCAGCGAGTACAGCCGAGGAGCACCCCATGTCCGCCACCGTCTCCTTCAACGTCGCCTCCGCGCAGGGCGAGCAGAGCGTGACCCTGTCCTACACGCGCCGGGGCAGCGGCGAGCCGCTCCTCCTGCTGCACGGCATCGGTCACCACCGCCAGGTGTGGGATCCGGTGATCCCCGCGCTGGCGGCCGAGCGTGATGTGATCGCCGTGGACCTGCCCGGCTGCGGCGAGTCGCCGGCGCTGCCGGACGGCATGGCCCACGACCTGCCCACGATGAGCGCGGTCCTCACGGCCCTGTGCGAAGCGCTGGAGATCGAACGGCCGCACGTGGCCGGAAACTCGCTGGGCGGCCTGCTGGCCCTGGACCTGGCCCGCACGCGCCTCGTCCGCTCGGTCACCGCCCTGTCCCCCGCCGGGTTCTGGAACGCGGCCGAGCGCCGCTACGCCTTCACGGTGCTGATGACGATGCGGCAGATCGCCCGGCGGATGCCGCCGCCGCTGGTGGAGCGACTGGCCCGCCCGGCCATCGGCCGCACCCTGCTGACGAGCACCATCTACGCCCGCCCGGGCCGCCGGTCCCCCGAGGCCGTGGTCGCCGAGACGCTCGCGCTGGCCCGGGCCCAGGGGTTCTCCGAGACGCTGCGCTCCGGCCGGACCGTGCGGTTCACCGACGACATCGTGGGCACGCCGGTCACCGTGGCGTGGGGCAACCGGGACCGGCTGCTCATCCCCCGTCAGGGCGTGCGTGCCAAGGGCGTCATCCCCGGGGCCCGGCTGGTGCGGCTGCCCGGCTGCGGCCACGTCCCGATGAACGACGACCCGGCGCTGGTGGCCCGGGTGGTGCTCGACGGCAGCCGCTGACCCCACGCCGGGGACGGCTTAAGGTCTCCCCCCATGAGACCAACGCAGAGCGTCCCGGGCGACGGTGGCGCGTCCGCCGCCTGGGAACTGCTGCTCCCCGCCGCGTCGGCACCGGCACGCACACGGGGCCGTTCCCTGCAGGCGGCGCTGCGCGAGGCGGTCCGCTCGGGCCGGCTCACGCCGGGCACCCGGCTGCCGTCGAGCCGGGACCTCGCGGCGGACCTCGGGGTGTCGCGCGGGCTGGTCACGGAGGCGTACGAGCAGCTGACGGCGGAGGGCTACTTGCGCAGCGGCCGGGGCGCCGGCACGTGGGTGGGCGCGGCCGTCCGGGCCGCACGGCCGCGGGCGCACGACCTCGCTCCGCGATCGCCCGGCTCCCGGGCGGACTTCGTGCCCGGGACACCGGACCTGGCCCTGTTCCCGCGCGCGGCGTGGGCCGCCGCGCACCGCGGTGTGCTGGCGGAACTGCCGCACCAGGAGTTGGGCTACCCCGATCCGCGCGGGCTGCCGCGGCTGCGCGGCGCGCTGGCCGAACTGCTCGCCCGGCGGCGGGGCGTGGTGGCCGACCCGGAACGGATCGTGGTCGTCTCGGGGGTGGCCCAGGCGACGACCCTGCTCGGTTTCGCGCTGCACGCGCGCGGGGTGCGCGCGGTCGGCGTGGAGAACCCGGGCAGTCCCCAGCACGACGCGCTGTACGGCGCGGCCGGGGTCGGCGTCGTACCGCTGCCGGTGGACGAGGAGGGGGTCGCCCCCGGGCCACTGCGGGCGTCGGGCCTACGGGCCGTGGTGACGACCCCGGCCCACCAGTTCCCCACCGGCATCGCCTACTCGGCCCGGCGTCGCGCCGAGTTGCTGGACTGGGCGCGGGCCGTGGACGGCATCGTCCTGGAGGACGACTACGACGGCGACTTCCGCTACGACCGTGCTCCCGTCGGCGCGCTCCAGGGCCTCGACCCGGACCGCGTGGCCTACACGGGCTCGGTCAGCAAGTCCCTCGCCCCGGGCCTGCGGCTGGGCTGGCTGCTGGTGCCGGAGTCCTGGGCGCAGGAGATCGTCGAACGCAAACGCACCATGGACCTCGGCCACCCCGCCCTCGACCAGGCGGTGTTCGCCCGGTTCCTGGAACGCGGCGACTACGACCGCCAGCTGCGCCGCTGCCAGCGCGCCTACCGCGAGCGGCGTGACGCGCTGGTCGCCGCCCTGGACGCGCACTTCCCCGGATCCCGGGTGTCCGGGATCGCCGCGGGCCTGCATGTGATCGCCACACTGCCGGAACGGTGCGGACCGGAGGAGCACTTCCTCGCGCGGGTGGCGGAGGCGGGAGTGGCGGTACGCCCGTTGTCGGCGTACGCCCACCCGCGGACCGAACCGGAGGGTGCCGAGGAGGTTCGGCTCGTCCTGGGGTACGCCCATGTGCCGCCCGCCAGGATCGCCGAGGGCGTACGGCTGATGGCCGAGGCCGCGGCCGGATGATCCGGCCGGTTCGCCGGTTCCCTCCTCCCGCGGGCAGTTGTTCACTCGGGGTTCGTGTGTGCGCTGCGGCGTGCCAGTAGGTGTGGCTCTGCACACTGGCCGGATCGAGTCCCTGGAGGCACATCCATGTCACACCGTCCGTTGCCCGGGCGCCGTAGCGTCCTGCGTGGCTCCCTCGCCGCGTCGGCGGCCCTGTCCCTGCCCACCGCTCTCGGCGCGGCACCCGCGTTCGCGCGCTCCGGGCGCCCGACGGCGGGGTGGGGTGTGCAGGCGGGAGACGTGACCTGCGACTCCGGGCTGGTGTGGGTGCGCTCCGACCGTCCGGCCCGGATGATCGTCGAGACGTCGGCGACCGAGTCGTTCCGCGCCGCCCGCAGATGGCACGGCCCACGGCTGGGTCCGGGCACCGACTTCACCGGCACGACCCGGCTGCGGGGCCTGCCGTCCGGCGAGCAGATCCACTACCGCGTGCTGCTGGCCGACCCGGACGACCCGCGCCGCACCGGCGAGCCGGTCACCGGCACCTTCCGCACGGCGTCGGCCAAGCGCCGCGACGGTGTGCGGTTCGTCTGGTCCGGCGACCTGGCCGGGCAGGGCTGGGGCATCAACCCGGAGTTCGGCGGTTACACGATCTACAACGCGATGGCCGCCCTCGACCCGGACTTCTTCCTGTGCAGCGGCGACACCGTCTACGCCGACGGCCCGATCACCGAGACCGTGGCCCTGCCCGGCGGCCGGACCTGGCGGAACGTCACCACCGAGGAGAAGGCCAAGGTCGCCGAGACGCTCGGGGAGTTCCGCGGCAACTTCCGGTACAACCTGCTCGACGAGAACCTGCGGGCCTTCAACGCCCGGGTCCCGTCCATCGTCCAGTGGGACGACCACGAGGTCACCAACAACTGGTACCCGGGCGAGATCCTCACCGACGCCCGGTACACCGAGAAGCGCGTCGACGTGCTCGCCGCCCGTGCCCGCCGGGCCTTCTCGGAGTACTTCCCGATCTCCACGCTGCGCCGCCCCGGCGGCCGTGTCCACCGCGTGCAGCATCACGGTCCGCTGCTGGACGTCTTCGTCCTGGACATGCGCACCTACCGCAACGCCAACTCGCCGAACGACCAGCCGGTGGATCCGCAGGGCATTCTCGGCCACGAGCAACTTCAGTGGCTCAAGCGCGAGCTGTCCCGCTCCCGGGCCGTGTGGAAGGTGATCGCCTCCGACATGCCGATCGGCCTGGTCGTCCCGGACGCGCCGAACATCGAGGCGGTCGCGCAGGGCGACCCCGGCAAGCCGCTCGGCCGTGAGCTGCAGATCGCCGAACTGCTGCGGTTCGTCAAGCACCGGCGGATCACGGGCACGGTGTGGCTGACCGCCGATGTGCACCACACCTCGGCGCAGCACTACCAGCCGTCGAAGGCGGTCTTCAGCGACTTCGAGCCGTTCTGGGAGTTCGTCTCGGGTCCGCTCAACGCCGGTGCCTTCCCGGCGAACGCGCTGGACGGAACCTTCGGACCGGACCGTGTGTTCGTGAAGGCACCGACGACCGCCAACGTCTCGCCCGCCGGGGGCTTCCAGTTCTTCGGCGAGGTGGACGTCGACGGCCACAGCGGAGAGCTGACGGTCCGTCTGCGGGAGCAGGACGGCACGGTGTTGTTCACGCAGGTGCTCCAGCCGGGCCGGGTCGGCCAGTAGGTACGGAACGCAAAGTTTGAAGCGTCGACAAAGAGGGAAAACCCGCCCTTTACCCGGCAGTCACAGAACGTTCTCGATCGCGCAACACCGTTCCTTCACAGTGGGTGCATGACGCGAGAAGTGACTCATGTGCCGCACCACGACGCCGACTCCCGCCCCGCCACACCGTGGCAGCGGATCTCCGAGACGTTCCGGACCTGGCGAACACGACGCCACGAACACGCACCGCCGACGCGTGATACCGGGTCCCCGGCGCCGGAGCCGGTGCCGGGGGCGAACACCCTGTGGCGGATGCGGACCACGGTGCAGGACGAACCGGGGTCTCTGGCGACCCTCTGCGCGGCCCTGGCCGGGCAGAGGGTCGACATCCTGAGCCTCCAGACGCACCCGCTGGCCGAAGGCACGGTCGACGAGTTCCTGCTGCGGGGCCCGGCCGGTCTGCCGGCGGCCGGGATCACCGCGGCCGTCGAGTCGGCCGGTGGCGCCGACACCTGGATCGAGCGGGCCGACGCCCACGACCTGGTGGACGCGCCGACCCGCATCCTCGGGCTGGCCGCCCGCACGGCCCTGGACGCGGCGGAGCTCCCGCTCGCCCTGCGGCAGTTGCTGGGCCGGTGCACGATCCGTTCCCAGCCCGCTCGGGCCGGCGCCGGCCGGGCGCCGGGCGGCCTTCCGGTGGAGGGGGCGCTCGACGACACGGTGATGCGGCTGCGCGCTCCCGAAGGCGGAGTGATCACCGTGGAGCGGCCGTATCTGCCGTTCACCCCGACCGAGTTCGCCCGGGCCAGGGCCCTGGTGGAACTGGACGCCCGGCTCGGGCCGCGTCTCCCGCACGGGCGGGACCAGCTCACCCTCGCCGAGGGCAGCGACATCACCGTGCGGCGGGCCGACACACGCGACCTCGAAGCGGCCAGGGCGATGCACGAGCGGTGCTCCCCGCACACGTTGAGGCTGCGCTATCACGGGCCCGTGCGGGACGCCGACCGGTACCTCAACCACCTGCTCAGTCCGCGCTACGGCCGCACCCTCGCCGTGCAGACGGCCTCCGGGCGGATCGTCGGGCTCGGTCACCTCCTGTGGGACGGGGACGAGACGGAGGTCGCGCTGCTCGTCGAGGACGCGTGGCAGCGGCGGGGCGTCGGCGCGCAGCTGTTGGGGCGACTGGCCGGGATGGCCGCCGAGGCGGGCTGCTCGAGTGTGTATGCCGTGACGCAGGCCTCCAACACGGGGATGGTGGCCGCGATGCGCGGGCTCGGGCTGCCTCTCGACTACCAGGTCGAGGAGGGGACGCTGGTCATCACGGCACGGCTGGGCGAGGTCGTCGCGTCGGGCGCGGAAGGTCTGGGAAGCACCTCGGCGCCGTAGCCGTCGTCGTCAGCCGACGGGGGCGGGCGCGGTGCGGCTCGTCGCGCGGTTCCGCCCGCCCCCCTGAGGGCCGGAGAGGGCCTGGTCGAGATCCGACCACAGGTCCTCCACGTCCTCCAGACCCACCGACATGCGCAGCAGCCGGTCGCTCACCCCCGCTTCCCTGCGGTCGTCCGCGTCGACGATGCGGTGGCTGATGGAGGCCGGGTGCTGGATGAGGGTGTCCACGCTGCCCAGACTCACCGCCGGGGTGATCAGGCGGACGTCGGCGATGACCTCGTGCGGGTCGCCGTGCACCTCGAAGGCGACCATGGCGCCGCCGATGCGCGGGTAGTGCACCCGGGCGATCCGCGGGTCGGCGACCAGGCGGCGGGCCAGTTCGGCGGCGGTGGCGGAGGCCGCCCGGACCCGGACGGGCAGGGTGGACAGACCGCGCAGCAGCAGATATCCGGCCAGCGGGTGCAGGACGCCGCCCGTGGCGAAACGCACCTGACGCAGCCGGCCGGCGAACTCCTCGTCGCAGGCGACGACGCCCGCGAGCACGTCCCCGTGCCCGCCGAGGTACTTGGTGGCGCTGTGCAGGACCAGCCGGGCGCCCTGCTCCGCGGGGCGCTGCAGGACGGGTGTGGCGAAGGTGTTGTCCACGAGCAGCGGCACCGAGCCGCAGGCGTGGGCGACGGCCCGCAGGTCGACCTCGGCGAGGGTGGGGTTGGCCGGGGACTCGACCAGGACCAGACCGGTGTCGGGGCGCAGCGCGTCCGCGACCCCGGCCGGGTCGGTCCAGGTCACCTCCGAGCCGAGCAGCCCGGCGGTCAGCAGATGGTCGCTGCATCCGTAGAGGGGACGGACGGCGACGACGTGCCGCAGGCCCATCGAGCCACGGACGAGGAGGACGGCGCTCAGCGCGGCCATGCCGCTGGCGAACGCCACCGCCGCCTCGGTGCCCTCCAGGCGGGCCAGAGCCGTCTCGAAGCGGGCGACGGTCGGGTTGCCCAGCCGTCCGTAGACCGGCGGGCCGTCGGGCTCGGCGCCGGTGGTGGCGAAGGCGTCGATACGGGCCGCCTCGCCGCGGCTGTCGTAGGACGGGTAGGTGGTGGACAGGTCGATCGGCGGGGCGTGCAGCCCCTGCCGGGCGAGGTCGTCCCGCCCGGCGTGCACGGCCTCGGTGGCGAGGGCTCGCGGTGCGGTGCGTACGTCGTCGTGGGCGCGCGTGCTCGTTGTGTCCATGTCCATGGGGGCAAGGGTGAACATCGGCCGGGTCGTCGGCACGATATCCCGTGCTACGTTCGGCCCATGGCCGAATCCGTCGTACTCGATCCGGTGGATCTCCATCTGCTGCGGCTGTTGCAGAACGACGCCCGGGCGACGTACCGGGATCTCGCCGCGCAGGTCGGGGTGGCGCCGTCGACCTGTCTGGACCGGGTGACGCGGCTGCGCCGCTCGGGCGTCATCCTCGGTCACCGGCTGGAGCTGGATCCGGCCAAGCTGGGGCGCGGACTTGAGGCCCTGCTGTCGGTGCAGGTCAGACCGCACCGGCGGGAGCTGGTGGGGCCGTTCGTGGAGCGGATCCGGGCCCTGCCGGAGTCGCGGACGGTCTTCCACCTGACCGGCCCGGACGACTATCTGGTCCATGTCGCGGTCGCCGACATGGCCGATCTCCAGCGGCTGGTGCTGGACGAGTTCACCTCGCGCCGGGAGGTGGCGCGGGTGGAGACCCGGCTGATCTTCCAGCAGTGGGAGTGCGGGCCGCTGCTGCCGCCTTCGCCCTCGGCTCAATCCGCGTGACGTGTGCGGTCCGTCGTACGAGGATGGCCGCATGTCTGAGATCAAGAGCCCGCTGCCCCGTGAGGTCGCCGACGCGTACGTCGACGAGCTCGTCGCCCTCGATCCGATCACCGGTACGTTCCTCGGCGACAAGGAGAGTTCGAGCAGGCTGCCCGACACCTCACCCGCGGGCCAGGAGGCGCTCGCGGAGCTGGCACGCCGGACGCTGGCCCGGCTGGACGAGGCCGAGCGGCTGCCCGGCGCGGACCGTGACATCGAACGCCGGTGCGCGCGGCTGCTGCGCGAGCGGCTGGGCGCCGAACTCGCGGTGCACGAGGCCGACGAGAGCCTGCGTTCCGTCAGCAACCTGAGCTCCGTCGCCCATGCGGTGCGGCAGGTGTTCACCGTGACGCCGGCGCAGTCGGAGGAGGACTGGGCGGCGATCACCGAGCGGCTGCGCGCGGTCCCGGACGCGCTGGAGGGATACCGCCGGTCCCTCGCGCTCGGCCTGGAGCGGAAGCTGTACGGCGGCCCCCGCGCCACCGCCACCTTCGTGGGGCAGCTCGGCGAATGGGCCGACGCCGACGGCGAGGGCCACGGCTGGTTCGAGCAGTACGCCGCCGCCGGCCCCGAGTCCCTGCACTCACAGCTGGACGCCGCCGCCCGCTCGGCCACCGAGGCCGTCGTCCGGCTGCGCGACTGGATGCGGGACGTGTACACGCCGGCGATCGAGGGCGCGCCCGACGTGGTGGGCCGGGAGCGGTACGCGCGCTGGGTGCGCTACTTCAACGGCACCGACCTCGACCTGGACGAGGCGTACGCCTACGGCTGGTCCGAGTACCACCGCCTCCTCGGCGAGATGAGGAGAGAGGCCGAGAAGATCCTGCCGGGCGCGGGCACACCGTGGGAGGCACTGGCCCACCTCGACACGCAGGGCACGCACATCGAGGGAGTCGACGAGGTCCGCGACTGGCTGCAGAGCCTCATGGACGAGGCGATGGACGCGCTCGACGGGACCCACTTCGACCTGGCCGAGCGGGTGCGCCGGGTGGAGTCGCGCATCGCCCCTCCGGGCAGCGCCGCCGCTCCCTACTACACGCCCCCCTCGGACGACTTCTCGCGGCCGGGCTGCACCTGGCTGCCGACCATGGGCGAGACGCGCTTCCCGGTCTACGACCTGGTGTCGACCTGGTACCACGAGGGCGTTCCCGGCCACCACCTCCAGCTGGCCCAGTGGAAGCACGTGGCGCAGGACCTCTCCCGCTACCAGGCGAGCGTCGGCATGGTGAGCGCCAACGCCGAGGGCTGGGCGCTGTACGCGGAGCGGCTGATGGACGAACTGGGCTTCCTCACGGACCCGGAGCGCCGGCTCGGCTACCTGGACGCGCAGATGATGCGGGCGGTGCGCGTCATCATCGACATCGGCATGCACCTGGAGCTGACGATCCCGGACGACTCCCCCTTCCACCCCGGGGAGCGCTGGACGCCCGAGCTGGCCCAGGAGTTCTTCGGCTCGCACAGCAGCCGCCCGGCCGACTTCGTGGAGAGCGAGCTGACGCGCTACCTGTCCATGCCGGGCCAGGCGATCGGCTACAAGCTCGGCGAGCGGGCCTGGCTGCTCGGCCGCGAGAACGCCCGCACGCGGCACGGCGACGCCTTCGACCCGAAGGCGTGGCACATGGCGGCGCTGTCCCAGGGCTCCCTGGGGCTGGACGACCTGGTGGACGAACTGTCCCGGCTGTAGGCGCCCTTGCGGGGCGTCGCTACCGCGGCGCCTGGAGGCGCAGCTCGATCAGGTCCAGCCAGGTCTCCGGGCCCGGCTGGACCCTCGCCGCGCGGACCGCGTACCTCCCCGGTTCCAGCACCACCCGTACCTGGTCGGTGCCCGTGAGGTCCGTCCCGGGCCAGGCCGCGTCGAAGAGGCGGACGGGGCCGGGCACCTTCCAGGTCGTCTCCGGTCCCCATTGCGCCGTGGCGGCCGCCGCCGGGACGCTCGCCAGGAGTTCGTCCTCGGAGTCGCCGGCGCACCACCGGACGAACACGCCGTGGTCCGGCAGATAGGCGGTCGAGGCGGGCTCGTCACCCAGGACCAGGGCGGTGCAGTCGCCGACCGGGAGGAGGCCGACGTGGCCGTCCACCTCGCAGGCCCGGTCGTAGTCCGAGGCCGTCTCCTCGCCGTCGGCGCCCGCCCAGAACGGCAGGACGGGCTCCGGTACCGCTATCAGCGGCCCGCCGCCCGACTCCACCCATTCCACCGCGCCCGGCTCCGCGTATCGCACCATGGCGCAGAACCTACAGGGTCAACACCCGGCCCCCGACCGGGGGTTTCCCGGACGGCCCAGCCGGTGCGCAGTCTCCGCGTGGGGAGATACCGCTCAGTGGGCGCCGCTCGACTCGACGGCGAGGCGCTTCGTGAACGCCTTGCCGCCGTCCTTCGACTCGTACACCCCGCTCTGGGTGGCTGCCAGGATGTGCTCGGCGTCGACGGCGGTGAGAGCCTGGGGCCGGCCGCCCGGAACGGTGGCGGCCTTCTTCCAGGTGCTGCCGCCGTCACTGCTGCGGTGTACGGCGCCGGAGGTGTCGATGCCGTACAAGGCGTCCTTCGCCGCCCAGGAGAGGAAGGCCATCACCGGCTTCTCACCCTTGGCGAAGGTGCTGCCGCCATCGGCGCTGCGGGCTACGCCGTCGGCGGTGGTGGCGAGCACGAGGTCGGGTTCCCGCGGGCTGACCGCGATGTCGGCGGCTTCCACCCGCGCGCCGTCCTTCCAGGAGACGCCGTCCTTGGTGGTGCGCACCAGACCGTTGGTGGAGTCGTAGCCGTAGACCGTGCCGTGTGCGAACTCCAAGGCGTGGAAGTCGGACTCGCCGGACAAGGACAGGGACGTCCAGGTCTTGCCCGCGTCGGTGCTCTTGATGAGCCCTTTGTTGCCCCCGGTGGTCGGGTGGCCGCTGGCATAGAAGGTCTTCGCGCCCGCCACGGTGAAGCCCATGAAGTCGTCCTTGCTGTTTCCGACCAGCTCCGGCTCCGCCTCGGCGCCGGGGGTGTAGACGCCTTCGTGGGTGGCGACGTACAGGCGCTGGTCGGCGGGGTCCAGACCGAGACCGTGGATGTGGCTCACGGTCTTCCCGGAAGCGGTGGAGCCGGTCGAGTCCGTGTCGTCTCCCCGGTCGGAGCAGGCAACCAGGGAAAGGGTGAGAGCCAGGGCCGTGGCCGCCATGGCGGCACAACGCTTGTTCATGATTCCTCGCAGGCGTGCGGGCGCACCGGAGCGGCGACGGCCGATCACGGTGACGGTAACAAGGGGGGATGACCGCCCGGGCTCCCCGGGCGCGGGCCTGGGAGCCCCGGGCGGTCAGTGGCCGGATGTGGATCAGAGCCGGTCGAGGATCCTCTCGAACGTCTCGACCTCGGCGGACTGGGTCTTCACGACGTCGGCGGCGAGCTTCCTGGCCGGGTCGTTACGGCCCTTCTTCTGCTCGTCCTCCGCCATCGTGATGGCACCCTTGTGGTGCTCGATCATCATCTCCGCGAACATCCGGTCGAACTCGGTGCCCTTGGCGGCCTTGAGCTTCTTCATGTCCTCTTCGGACATCATCCCGGACATCCCGGAGCCGTGGTCCATGCCACCGGACCCATGGTTCATGCCCGGCATGCTCTCCTGGGCGGACTCCGGCTTGCCCCAGGCCTTCAGCCACGACTTCATGGTCCGGATCTCGGGGTCTTGCGCCTTCTCGATGTCCGCGGCCAGGGTCTTGATCTCCGCGTCGGCAGCACGGCCGTCCGCGAGCTCGGACATCTCCAGGGCCTGCTCGTGGTGCGGGATCATCATCTGCGCGAACACGACGTCCGCGTCGCTGAAGGCGCCGGGCGCCGGGTTGTCACCCGCCGTCGGGGTGGAGGTGGCGGAGGCGGAGCTGCCGCTCCCGTGGTCCATGCCCTCCGTGTCGTCCCCGCCGCATGCGGCGAGCAGCAGCCCGCCTGCCACGACAGTGCTCACGATGGCCGAACGACGACGAAGACGACGACGCAGGGCAGGGTTGTGGGCGGTCATGTGCGTAATACCTCGCTTGATCAGTTCTGCGGTGAAGGTGCTGGTACGCGCGGTGTGCGTGGGCATGCGAAGCCCGCGCCGCGGTTCCGGCCTATATCCGCAGGACTGACAGCTGAGCGAGGAGAGGTCTGGGTGGCGGCGGGAGGGGGCCCATCACGGCCATCGCTCGGGCGAGCAGGGCCGTCAGCCGCTCCTTACGGCGGGCCGCCGCGCACAGGAACAACCACAGCAGCCATCCGGTGAGCACCGCCACACAAACGGACAGCACGTCCATGCCCGTCATGGGCCCGTCCGCGGTCGCTTCGGGCGGCGCGACCGCCCCGTGGTCCGCCATGGCCACGGGCTCCGTGGACGTACCGGTCCGGGCGGTCTCCTGGGCCATGACGTCCTGGTGCGCGCCGGCGACCGCATGGGGTGCGCCGCCTGCCCCTGAGCCGGACGAGTGCTCGGGATGACCCATCGTGTGCATGGCGAACACGCCGAAGGTGAGCGCGGCGACCAGCAGGAGGTACCCGAGGGCCCCTCCCACACGCAGCCGACTGCTCACACGCAACATGCCGGACATGCTACTCAGTCGATTCACGGACCGGCGCCCCACCGGTCGCTCATCCGCCCCCACCGGCCCTCGCACCGGCCCTCGCAGGCAGGAGGGTGCTTCGGGAGGCCTCTCCTCATCGGCCGTCTCTCCCCAGGGTGCGGTCCGCGTGCCTCGGTGATCCCACATCTCGACATGGCGGCACATCCCCGTCGAGACCGCCGGAACGGCACTACGACAGGCCCAGCACGCGCATGGCCAGACCGGCCGTCGGCTTGGGACCGAACGAGGTGGACTTCCGCGGCAACAACACGCCGGCACCGGCCAGTTCCCACACCGTGTCCCGACTGATCACGGGCAACAGGAGCGCGCTGCCACTCCCCGTTGCGGACACGGCGGTCGTGGCCTGGCGGATGTCGTGGAGGTACGTCACGGCACCGGGCAGGTCGGGGACGGACCAGGCGTGACGGAGCAGCAGGTGGTCGCTGACGGCAGCGGGGAGCCGCGCCCACTGGCGGGGATGACCCACCAGGGCTTCTTCCAGGGTTCGAGGGTCGGGATGTGTGATGCTCCAGGCCTCTCCCCCGCCGGTGAGTACGAGTTCACCGGGCCCGGGCGGACGCGGCCCTCCCGGCAACGGGAGTACCCGGGCCACTTCGGCCGCCCTGCGTGCGGCCTTCTCCGGTTCCAGTGCCGGCAGTACTCGATGGATCGCGGAGAGCCGCAGAGGGTACGTCACGGTATCGACCAGGAGGGCGAGGCTGCTGGTCCACGGGCCTGCCGCGTCCGCGCACAGGTGCAGGCAGGCGGCGTGGCGGTGGTGGCCGTCGGCGATGAGGGCCTGCCCGACGGACAGGCCGCCGGACAGAAGCGCGAGTTCCGCGGGATCGTCGCACGCCCACATGATGTGGGTGATCTGTCCGGTCCGGGCGACGGCGACCGGTGTTCGGCGGGTGATGTGGTCCACGAGCCGTGCCGACGTCGACTCTGTGCCCCGGTGGGCCAGCAGCAGTGGTTCCAGTTGGGCGCGGAGCCCCGACATATGGGCGGCGCGCTGCCGGACCGCATGAGCCGACACGTCTTCGTGCGGCAGCAGTTGTCCCGCCTGACGTGGCAGCAACAGGTCCCCGACCAGGCCACGTTGGAGGATCCGGGCGCCACGCTGCTGCTGGTAGACGTACAGTGCGGGCCGCTCGTCCCGGCGGAGTACGCCGCGCCGCAGCCAGCGTCCCAGTTCGCGGGCGGCGTCCTGCGGCGCGTCCGCGTACAGCAGTCGCGCCACGTGGTGCGGTTGGCGCCGGAGCGCGCGGATCTGGGCTGGGTGAAGGTCGTCGTGGGGCGGGGAGAGGAGCTCGGACGGGTCGCCGACACGGTCCGCGTCATAGCGCACTGCCCGGAAGGGGCGGAGCTGCAAGGGGGTCGGCTCGGGGAAGGGCACCGCGGGAGCGGGCATGGCGGACTCCTGGAGAAGGGCAGGGCCCAGTAGGGGCGGGGGCACCGTGTGGTGCCCCCGCCCCTGGGCCGGTGGGCCGGTGGGTGGGTCAGGCGGTCGCGGCGAGCGGCTCGGAGGACGGCGCCGTCAGCCGTCCGGTGCGGTACAGGCCGTACAAGGCGGCCGCGCAGGCCAGCCCGAGCGCACACAGCGTGATCCACGGCAGCGCGGGCATCCCGGCCGCGCGGGCGGTGTCGAGCGCGGCGCCCGTGCCGAGGTTCCCGACGGTGATGCCGATGCCGCAGATCGTGTTGTACAGCCCGTAGTGGGTGGCGACGAGGCGGTCACCGGAGAGGCGGACGATGGTGTCCATCTCGAACGGGTAGGCGATCATCGTGCCGATGGCCAGCAGCAGCGCGGCGAGCGTCGGCGGAACCGCCGCGAGCAGCCACAGTCCGATCCCGGACTCCGGTACCGGCACGGCGGTGGCGAGCAGCAGCGGCACGAAGGCCGATCCCATCGCCGCCAGTCCGCGCACGAGTGCCTGTCCTGGCTCGTACCGTGCCTTGCACCAGGCCGTCACCCGCGTCTGACCGAGGATCGTGGCCAGTCCGGAGACGGCGAAGAGCAGCGCGACCGCCGCCGTGCCGAACTGCCCGTCGCCGCCGAGCCGGCGTACCTCCAGCGGCAGCGCCAGATAGACCTGGAAGGACAGGACGTACGAACCGATCATGGCGATGGAGAAGAGCACGAACGGCCGGTTGGCGAGGATGCCGCGCCACTGGGCGAGCACACCCTGGCCGGCGTGAGGGTCCTTCCGCTCGGTGTCCTCCGGCGTCCTGGCGGGCAGCGCGCGGATCTGTACGACGCTCAGCACCGCGAAGATCCCGGCCGACACCAGGCAGGTGACGCGGAAGTCCACCCCGGTCAGCACCATGCCGACCAGCGGGCCCAGCAGGATGCCTGCCTGGTAGAACACGTTGAACAGCGCGAACGCCTCGACCCTGCGCTCCCCCGCGTCCGCCGCGAGGTAGGCCCGTACGGCCGGGTTGAACAGCGCCCCGGCCAACCCGGTGGCCGCTGAAGCGGCGAGCAGGGCAGGCAGGGAGTCGACGAATCCGAGCGTCGCGAAGCCGAGGGTGCGCAGCACGCATCCGGCGACGATCAGCGGTTTGTAGCCGAGCCGGTCGGCGAGTGTGCCGCCGACCAGGAACATGCCCTGCTGGCTGAAGTTGCGTACGCCGAGGACGAGTCCGACGATCCAGCCGGCGAGCCCGAGCGTTCCGGAGAGGTGGGCGGCCAGATAGGGCATCAGCATGTAGAAGCCGAGGTTGATGGTGAACTGGTTGACCATCAACAACTGGACGCTGCCTTCGTACGACCGGACCTGGGTGAGCAGCCCCTTCACCGGTCCTCCTCCGAGGCTCCGGCCTCGACGGCCGGTGCGCCCTGGGCGTCTCGCAGCGTGAGGGGGTCGACGACGGTGGTGCACCGGGTCCAGCGGGTGACCTCCTTCTCGTCCAGGCGGCCGAGCAGCTCCGGTTCGGGTGCCGGCGGCGACTCCAGCAGGCCGTGGGCGGCGCAGTAGTCGTCGTCGTAGACGGTCCCCAGGTATCGCTGCGGGCCGTCGGGGAAGACCGCGACGATCCGTGCGTCGGCCGGCATCGTGCGGGCCAGCCAGCCCGCCACCAGCGCGACCGCGCCGACGCTCCAGCCGCCGGTGGCGTAGTGGGAGGTGGCCAGTTGGCGGCAGGTCCACACGGCCTCGTGCGGGGCTACCCAGTGCACCTCGGAGAAGTTCTCGTAGGCGACGTTGCGGGGGTAGATGCTGGAGCCGAGGCCGCGCATCAGGCGGGTCCGGGCGGGCTGGCCGAAGATCGTGGAACCGATGGTGTCCACGCCGATGACAGTCAGCTCGGGGTAGAGCTGGCGCAGGACGCGGGAGACGCCGGCCGAGTGGCCTCCGGTGCCGACGCTGCACACCAGCACGTCGATGTGGCCCATCTCGGAGGCGAGTTCGAGAGCCAGCGGTGTGTAGGCGGCGACGTTGTCGGGGTTGTTGTACTGGTCCGGGCACCAGGAGCCGGGGTGCTGCTCCAGCAGCCGCTGCACGCGGTCACGGCGGGCCTGCTGCCAGCCTCCGGTGGGGTGCGGCTCGGAGACGACGTTGACCTGGGCTCCGTACGCGGTCAGCAGCCGGGTCATGGACAGCTCAAGACCCGGATCGGTGACCAGGGTGACCGGATGGCCGTACACCATCCCGGCCAGAGCCAGCCCCAGTCCCAGGGTCCCGCTCGTGGACTCGATGATCCGCCCGCCGGGCCGCAGGTCGCCACGGGCACGGGCCCGCTCCACCATGTGCAGCCCCGGACGGTCCTTGATGCCGCCGGGGTTGAAGCCTTCGAGCTTCGCCCAGAAGCCCCGCCCGGCCGGGGCCAGCGGCTCCGACACCCGCAGCAGCGGGGTGTTGCCCACCAGCCCGGACAGGGCGGGCCGGCCGGAGGGGGTCGCGGCCTTGGTCAATGACTGCATGTCTTTGTGTTCACTCTCGCTCGATGAATACCTGTGCGGTTCATCTCGCGCGTCCTGGTCACGAGCGGACGATGCGTCCGCGCTCAGGCCATGGGCGCGCGGCAGCCGTGAAGTCCTTCGGCTGCGAGCGAGTGGTCTAGATCCGCCACCGCGAGGTGCGAGCGAGCGCGAGGCGGCCGGTGCGTGCGCTGCGACGGCTACGGCGGCCACGCCGCAGGAGGGGTCTCCCGGCCACCACGGACACGGCAAGGAGTACGACGGCCAGAGCGAGTTCCGTGGCCGGCTGGGCCGCGGCGCGCACGATCACGCCCGCGGCGCACTCCTCGGCCCCGTGGGGGAGGTGGGGGCCATGAGGGTCCATGCCCGCTGCCGTCACCGAGGACGTGACAGGCGCGGACACCGAGGCGTGCGCCTCTTCGGACACGCCGTGCAGGACGGCGCAGAGCACGAGCGCCATCACGAGGGCGCCGCGGATCGCCGAGACGAATCGGCGCGACAGCGACGAGCCGCAGGGGACCCATAGGGGGTGCGTGGGCATACGGGAGTGGGTCGACACAGGTCCTCCGTGCTGCCGCCACGTCTCCGTTGAGCACGGAGTGAGGCGCAGACATGGGTGGGGCAGGACGGCTTCGACGAACGTGGCGACCCATCATCAGCACGGGACAGGACGCTCGTCGCGCGGTACCAGCCGAACCGGTGGCATCCGGCAGGCCGGTTGGCGGAACCGCGTACCTCTAGACCTGCCGCACCACGGAGGCTGCTCTGAGAGCCACGGAAGACTCACCGTCCTTGGGACCACCAGCGGCCGGCCCTCGAACGGTCGAGGCGTGGGAGGAACCGGTCGATTCACGAACCGACGCTGCGAAGCAGGGCGGTACCAGGGCGGAAGCCTGCTGAGGCTGTCCGGACACGCAGTGCTCACCAGGGTGAGACGGCCCGTGGCCCCCATGGTGATCGTCGGCATCCGCGGCGGACCGCACCGTCGGCTCGACGCCCGCAGGGCGAACGCCGCCGTCCGGCGGTGCGGTGAAGGCTGTTGCGCCGGTGGAGAGGTGCCCCGTGACGCTTTGCACGTGCACGCCGTGCGTCATGAGGACGCCGAACAGGAGCACGGCCATGGCCAGCAGGCGCGGCAACGGACCCGCACCGGAGCGGGTCCTGACGATGCGCCGGGGCGACCAAGCCGTGACCATGCCGTAATCCTAGCGGCTCGCTGGAAGTGATCGACCACCCGTGCGGAAACACTGAGTCAACTCGCCGGATGAATGGCTTGTTTGCTGCGGCTGGTACTCAGGCCGCCTGATCCGCCGCCGTACGGGAGCGGCCGGCACCGGAACTCGGTGAGGACCGCGCGGGGCCGCCGAACTAACCGGCGCCGCGCTGACGCAGCGCCGACCCGGACCGGCTCTTGACCACTTCGAGCTGGGCGTGGATGCGCCGCCGCAGGTCGGGGACATGGCTGACGATGCCGACGCTGCGGTCGCGTTCGCGCAGCGAGTCGAGGACGTCGAGCACCTCGTCGAGAGTCTGGTCGTCGAGGCTGCCGAAGCCCTCGTCGATGAAGAGGGTGTCCAGGCGCACCCCGCCCGCCTCGTCGGTGACGACGTCCGCGAGGCCCAGGGCCAGCGCGAGCGAGGCGAAGAACGTCTCGCCGCCCGACAGCGTCGCCGTGTCCCGCTCGCGGCCGGTCCAGGCGTCGACCACGTGCAGCCCGAGCCCGCTGCGGCCGCGCCCGGTGCGGTCGTCGGAGTGGACGAGGGTGTAGCGGCCGGACGACATGCGGCGCAGCCGCACGGTCGCGGCGGCGGCGACCTGCTCCAGCCGGGCCGCCAGGACGTACGACTCCAGGCGCATCCGGCGCTCGTTGTCCGCCGACGTACCCGCGGCGAGGCCCGCCATCCGGGCGACGCGGTCGTACTCCTCGCGCAGCGGCGCCAGCCGCCGCACGGCGGTCGTGGCCCGGGCGGACAGCCGGTCGAGTTCCACGCAGCGCCGGCCGGCGGCGTCGTGGGCGGAGGCGGCGTCGCGCAGCCGCCGGGCCGCCTCGTCGGCGGCCCGTTGCGCCGCGGACAGGTCGGCCTGCGGCGCGCGGGCCGCCGCGGCCGTGTCGGCCTCGGCGAGGACGGCCCGTACGGCGGCCTCCTCGTGCTGCCAGGCGTCCAGTCGGCGTTGCAGTTCGCGGTGGGCGGCGTTGTCGAGGAGGGCGTCGGCCGCGGCCTGCGGGGTGTCGAAGCCGGCCCGGAAGGCGGCGTCGGCGAGCCGGGCGTCGGCGTCCTTGAGCCGCTGGGCGGTGTCCTCGGCGACGCGGGCGGCGTCGGCGGCGTCGGTGAGCAGCGCGGTCCGCCGCTCCAGCTGTGCGGCTCGCGCGGCGACACTGTCCAGGGAGCCCCGCGCCCGGTCCAGTTCCTCCTCCAGGGCGGCCCGTTCGCTGTCCAGCCGCTCGCGGTGACCGACGCGTGCGGCAGTCCGTACGGCGGCCTCCTGCCGGGCGGCGAGGCGCCGTTCGTGCTCCTGCCCGGCCTGCCGCAGCCGCTCCCGCGCGGAGTGCAGTTCGGCGGCGGCGCCGCGGGCCCGCGCGTACTGCTCCTCCACCTGCTCGACTTCCTCGGCCAGTCGGTCGGTGGGGGCGTCACCGGCCTCGGCGGTGGCGGCGGCCAGTGCCTCCCGTACGACGCCGAGGCGCCGTTCGTCCTCGGCGCGCTGTTCGTCGGCGCGCTGGTAGGCGGTGAGGGCGTGCTCCTCCGCCTCGCGGTCGACGTGCCCGGCGACCTTGCGGGCCGGGGCGGGGTGTTCGGTGGCGCCGCAGACGGCGCAGGGCTCGCCCCCGGTGAGGTGTGCGGCCAGTTCGGCGGCGATGCCGTTCAGACGCTGTTCCTTGAGGTCGAGCCAGTGCTGCTGGGCCGCCAGCGTCTCGTCCCGCGCGGTGCGGACCCGGTCGACCGCCTGGTCCGTGTCCTGGGCGAGCTGATCGCGCAGGCGGGCCGCCCGGAGCCGCTGCCGGGCGGGCTCGCGCCGCACGGCGAGCTGCTCGGCCAGGGCCGCGGCCTGCTGCGCGGCCTCCACCCGGTCCTGGAGTCGGGTGCGCGTCTCCTCCCAGCCGTCGAGCCAGGTCTCCGCCTCCTGGAGGAGGTCCGCGTCGGCACGCTCCTGCCGGCTCAGACCGTCGCGTTCGTCGAGGAGTTCGGCCAGCCGCCGCTCGGCGCGGCGGGCCGAGTCGAGCCCGCCCAGTTCCTCGGCGGCCCGGCGTGCGGCGGCGGCGAGTCCGGCCGCGCCCGCGTCGGCGAAGGCCTCCGGGAGCAGGGCACGGGCACGCGCCTCGGCGGTCACGGCCCGGCGGTGTTCGGCTTCGGCGGATTCTCGCAGGTCCAGGGCGGGCGCGACCGCTTCGGCCTTGCGGGACCGCTCCATGAGCGCCTGCGCCTGCCGGTAGGCCTCGGCTCCGTGCTCCAGGCGTGCCGCCCGGTCCCGCGCCTCCGCGAACCGCCGCTGGAGGCGGTCCAGTTCGCGGACGTCGTCCAGGGCGCGGCCGGCGGCGGCCTGGGCGGACTCGGCCGCGCCGAGCGTGCACGCGGCGACGGTGAGTTGTTCACGGGCGGTGCTGCGGGCGACGGCGGCGGCACTCAGGACAGCCTCGGCGAGTCCCGGTTCGCCGGGGGCGAGTTCGGGCAGCTCCATGGCGTCGCCCGCGGCCTGCTGCATGCGGTGGGCGTCGGCCAGCAGTTCCGCGTCCCCGTCGCGCACCCGGGCCTCGGTGACGCGGCGGCGCTCGGCGAGGCGCTTCTCGACGTCGGCGAAGCGGCGGGTGTCGAACAGCCGGCCCAGCAGTTTGCCGCGGGCCTCGGCGTCGGCGCGCAGGAACCGGGCGAAGTCGCCCTGCGGCAGCAGCACGACCTGGCAGAACTGCTCCCGGCTCATGCCGAGCAGCTGGGTGATCTCCTCGCCGATCTCCTGGTGGGAGCGGCTCAGGTCCTTCCAGGCGCCGGCCGTCGGGTCGTACTCGCGCAGCCAGGTCTGGGCCTTGTCGAGTGTCGTGCCGGTGCCGCGCTTCTTGGGGCGCTCCCAGGGCGGCTGGCGGGTGAGCTCCAGGCGGCGGCCGGCGACGGTGAGTTCGAGGGCGACCTCGGTGCGGGTCGCGGGCGCGGCGTGGTCGCTGCGCAGGGTCGTGCCCTGGCCGCCGCCCTGCCGGGCGCCGGGCACCGAGCCGTACAGGGCGTAGCAGACGGCGTCGAGGACGGACGTCTTGCCCGCGCCGGTGGGTCCGTGCAGCAGGAACAGCCCGGCGGTCGACAGTTCGTCGAAGTCGACCGTCTGGGTGCCTCCGAAGGGCCCGAAGGCGGTGAGAGCCAGCCGGTGGAGCCTCACCGGGCCACCTCCCGTACGGTCTCGTCGGCCCGCACCGCGTCGAAGGCGTCCCGCAGCACGCCCTGTTCGTGCGGGTCGGGTCCGGCGCCGCGCACATGGGCGACGAAGTCCTCCGCGATCTCCTGGTCGCTGCGGCCGGCGAGACGCCGGGCATAGGACACCTCGGACTCGTCCTCGTCGCGGTCGGGGTCGAAGACGAGGCTGAGCGTGTGCGGGAACCGCTCGGCGAGCCGGGCCATCGGGTCGGCCGGCCGGACGGGGTCGGTGAGGGTCGCCTCGACCCACGCCTCCTCGTGCGGTGCCAGGTCCGGGTCGGCGAGCAGGTTCTCCAGGGTGCCCCGGATCCGGGCCAGGGCGCGGGGCGCGGGGCAGTCGACGCGCTCGGCGTCGACGGAGCCGTCCGCGGCCAGGTCGACCAGCCACATGCTCTTGCGGTGGGCGGCCTCCGAGAAGGAGTAGGGCAGCGGGGAGCCGGAGTAGCGGACGCGACCGGTGAGGGTCTGGCAGCCGTGCAGATGCCCGAGCGCCACGTAGTCGACGCCGTCGAACACCCCGGCGGGGACCGCGGCGACGCCGCCGACGGTGATGTCCCGCTCGCTGTCGCTGGGTTCGCCGCCGGTGACGAAGGCGTGCGCGAGGACCACGGAGCGGGTGCCGGGCGGGCGGGTGCCGAGGTCGGCACGGACCCGGTCCATGGCGGCGGCGAGCACGGCCTCGTGCCCGGCCTTCTCCACCCCGAACTCGTCCTTCACCAGGGCCGGTTCGAGGTACGGCAGGCCGTAGAAGGCGACGTCGCCGTGGGCGTCGGGCAGTACGACCGGGGTGCCTGCGGCCGACGGCTCGGTCCGCAGGTGGATGCCGGCCCGCCCGATCAGTCCGGCGCCGACGCCGAGCCGGCGGGCCGAGTCGTGGTTGCCGGAGATCATCACCGTCGGCACGCCCAGGTCGGCGAGGCGGTGCAGGGCGTCGTCGAACAGTTCGACCGCGGCGAGCGGCGGCACCGCCCGGTCGTACACGTCCCCCGAGACCACCACCGCGTTCACGGCCCGCTCCCGGACGGTCATGACGAGGTGGCCGATGAACTCGGCCTGGGCACCGAGCATGTTCACCCGGTGGAAGGCCCGGCCGAGGTGCCAGTCGGACGTGTGCAGCAGTCTCACGACCCCGCCCCGACCCGCATGTCTCCCCCTGCTTCCCCGCACAGCCAGCGCGAGCCGGTACGGCTCGCTGTCAGCACCCACCACGCTAACGCGTGCGGGCCCCTGCTCCACCACGAACCTCGGCAAGCCACGCCCGCCCGGCGCCGATTCAAGGGACATGTCCGTATGTGTACTGAGAAAACGCCGCCGGGACGGGGCCGCGCGTCACGCGTCGCCGTACGCCTCTCCGCCCGGTTCGAAGCCGGCCGTCCCGGCGGTGGCGTCGGCGAGCCAGGATCTGAAGTCCTCCACGTCGGCGTCCGGAAGCGCGATCTCGATCGTGACGGCCTCCGCGTAGCGCACGTCGCGGACCTCGCGTCCGGTGGTGCGCAGGTCGTTCTCGAGTTTGCCGGCGCGCTGGTGGTCGACGGTGACCGTGGCCAGCCGGAACCTGCGGCGGGTGCGGGTGCCGAGGCTGTCCAGCGCCTCGCCGACCGCTCCGCCGTACGCCCGGATGAGCCCGCCGGCGCCGAGCTTGACCCCGCCGTAGTAGCGGGTGACGACGGCGACGACGTACCGCATGTCCCGGCGCAGCAGCATCTGGAGCATGGGGACTCCGGCCGTGCCGCCCGGTTCGCCGTCGTCGCTCGCCTTCTGGACGGAGGCGTCGGCGCCGATGACGTAGGCCCAGCAGTTGTGGCTCGCGTCGGCGTGCTCCTTGCGGACCGCGGCGATGAAGGCCTGGGCCTCCTGTTCGGTGGCCGCAGGGGCGAGGGCGCACAGGAAGCGGGAGCGGTTGACCTCGGTCTCGTGCACGCCGGCGGCGGTGACCGTGCGGTATTCGTCCTGCATCCGGCCAGCCTATGCGCGGCCCCCGGACTGCTTCTTGGCGCCCCGGGGCACGATCACGGAGGTGAGCAGCGCGGTGCCGGGGGCGAGGTCCCGCCAGGCCGTGCCGCGCCAGGACAGCACGGCGATCGCCGAGGTGGGGAACTTCGTCCGGACCCGCTCCAGGGTGTCGTCGAGGCCGTCGTCGGCGAGGGCCAGGACCAGTTCCTCCACACCCGGGTTGTGCCCGATCAGCAGCAGGGTCTCCACCTCGGCGGGCACCTCGTGCACGACGGCCAGCAGACCGGACGGGCCGGCGGCGTAGATGCGGCGGTCGTGCCGGACCGGCGGGGGCGTGCCCCACTCGGCCGCGGCCAGGTCCCAGGTCCGGCGGGCGCGGACGGCGGTGGAGCACAGCGCGAGGTCGGGCAGGAGGTCGGCGTCGGCCAGGACCCGCCCGGCCGCCGGGGCGTCCCGGCGGCCCCGCGGGGCGAGGGGACGTTCGTGGTCGGCGACGTCCAGGGGCCAGGAGGACTTGGCGTGCCGCAGCACGACCAGACGGCGCAGCGGACCCGCCCCGGAGCGTTCGATCATGACGGTGACCCCAGGTCGCGGGTGAGTTCGAGGCCGAGGAGCCGGTCGGCGTAGGCGTACGTCTCGAAGCGTGCGCCGTCCGCGAGGTCCGGCCCGGTCTCGACGTGGCGCAGGACGTCCAGCACCCCGGGCACGTCCAGGTCGTCCTCCCAGGCGTCGCGCAGCCGCCCCCGCACGTCGTCGGGGATCGGCCGGGAGGGCTGCCGCGCCCAGCGGGCGACCGCGGTGCGCCAGCGGGCAAGGGTGTCGCGGGCGTCGCCGAGGGAGGCCCTTTCCAGCCGGACCGGCGTGCTGTGGTGCCGGGTGAGCAGCGCCAGGCGCAGGGTGGTGGGGTCAGAGTGGTCCGGCGTGTCCACCTCCACCGGCGCGACGGCGATCCGCACCCCGTCGGGCAGCGGCCCGTCCTCGGCGACGACGTGGACGGCCTGGGCCTCGCCCAGTCCGGCGCCGACGTCGGGACTGTCCTCGAAGGGGTGCATGCCGAGGGTCGCGGCGTCCGCACGCAGTTCCGCCTGCCTGCGACCGCCGGTCAGCAGCGCCCACACCGGTGTGCCGCCGAGTTCCAGGGCCCGGACGAGGAGGTCCCCGACGAGCAGCACCCGCAGGTTCGTCGTGTCGGAACCGTGCGCGTGCACCACGACACGGGTCAGGCCCCGGCGGGCCGGGGCGGCGTCGACCGGCTCATGGCTTCGGGCGTCGATGATGCGCAGCACGGGGTGAGCGTAGGCGGGCGGACACGCGCACGCGGGCAGGTTCGCCGTTTTCGGGCCACCGTGGCGCGATCGCCCCCGCCGGTGGCCTGTGCGGCGCCCCTCTCAGGCCGGCGTCCCCAGGAACCGCACACATGCGGCCGCCCCTCGTGCCCTCCAGGGCGGACGTCGGCCACCCCGTACACCTCGGCGATGAGCTCCTGCGTGAGGACGTCCCCCGGAGTGCCTCCGGCCACGACCCGCCCCGCGCACAGCACCACGACCTGATCGCAGTACATCGCCGCGAGGTCGAGGTCGTGCAGGGCGACGACGGTGGTGACCGGAAGGCCCGTGACGAGGGTGAGCAGGTCGAGCTGGTGGTGGATGTCGAGGTGGTTGGTGGGCTCGTCGAGGAGGAGTTCGCGGGATTCCTGGGCGAGCGCGCGGGCGATGTGCACCCGCTGGCGTTCGCCGCCCGAGAGGGTGTGCCAGGGCTGGCCGGAACGGCCGGTGAGGTCCGTGCGCTCCAGGGCGGCGCGCACGGCCCGCTCGTCGTCCGCGGAGGCGGGTGTCCAGGCCCGGCGGTGCGGGACGCGGCCCAGCCGTACGACGTCCTCCAGCAGGTCTTCGGACGCGGGTTCCCCCGGATCGGAGCGCCTTCCCGGACGTCCACGAGAAAGTCCAGTGGCCGAGGCCCCGCCCGTCCCCCTCACCGCTGCGCGTCAGTTCCGGTTCGCACCGGATTCCCTGACTGGCCCACGCACATGGGTTCACTGGCCTCGGCAAGCTGTCACGGAGGCCGTCCGGGGAATCACCGCGCACCCTGCGCCGTTGAACCCGGGAGCAGCTCGTCCACGACTTCCGAGGAGGCCGCCGGTGTACGGCGACGAGGCAACGGTCCGCAGGATTCTCACCGGGCTCGGCGACACCTGGGCCGTGGTGGGCCTGTCGTCGAACCGGCGGCGCGCGGCGTACGGCGTCGCCGCCGTGCTCCAGCGCTTCGGCAAGCGCGTGGTGCCGGTGCACCCGAAGGCGGAGACGGTGCACGGGGAAAGGGGGTACGCGAGCCTGGCGGACATCCCCTTCGACGTGGACGTCGTGGACGTCTTCGTGAACAGCGACCTCGCCGGAGCCGTCGCCGACGAGGCGGTCGCCAAGGGCGCCAAGGGCGTCTGGTTCCAGCTCGGCGTCATCGACGAAGCGGCGTACGACCGGACCCGGGCGGCGGGCCTGGAGATGGTGATGGACCGCTGCCCGGCGATCGAGATCCCACGGCTGTCTGATCACCGCGTACAGGAATCCTGAAGCGTTTCCCACGACATTCCCGCACCCGGTCAAGGGTGCACAACTCGTCGGCTGCTACGCCTGGTACGCCGCCGCGGTCGCTGGTCGTCGCCGTTTCTCACCGGCGATCTGCTGACGGGCCCGCGCCTCGGTTCCCGGTCCGGGGAGATCGAGCGAGGCGTCGAGGAGGTGGCCGTCGCGCGGGTGCCCGTCCCCCGGGACCGGCCTCCATAATGTGCGCATGACCCACGCCCTCCCGTCCGCCGGATCCGGCGCGACGCAACGCTTCCCGGTCGTCGTCGTGGGCGCCGGTCCCGCGGGTCTGACCGTCGGCAACATCCTGCGGGCCGCGTCCGTGGACTGCCTGGTGCTGGAGACGGAGACCCGTGCGTTCGTCGAACGGCGGCCCCGGGCCGGGGTCATCGAGGAATGGGCCGTGCGCGGCCTGGAGAAGCGGGGCCTCGCCCGCAACCTGCTGGACCGCGCCGAGCTGCACACCGCGTGCGAGTTCCGCTTCGACGGGCAGCGCTACCGGTTCCCGTACGGCGAGCTGACGGGCAGCCACCACTTCGTCTACCCGCAGCCGTTGCTGGTGACGGACCTGGTGCGCGAGTACGCCGACGTCCGGGGCGGAGAGATCCGCTTCGGGGTCCGGGACGTGCGGATCCACGATCTCGACACCGACCGGCCCCGGGTGTCGTACACCTGCCCGGAGACCGGTGAAAGCCGCGTGGTGCACTGCGACTTCGTCGTCGGCTGCGACGGGGCACGCGGGGTGAGCCGGGCCTCGCTCCCGCCCGAGCGGGTCCGCATCGCGCGGCACGACTACGGTGTCGGCTGGCTGGCCCTGCTCGCCGAGGCCCCGCCGTCCGCCGACTGCGTGCTGTTCGGATGCCACGCGCGCGGGTTCGCCGGCCAGATGCCCCGCAGCCCGGAGGTGACCCGCTACTACCTGCAGTGCCCGCCGGGCGACGACCCGGCGAACTGGCCGCACGAGCGCGTCTGGGCCGAGCTCCAGGAGCGCCTCGGGGCGGCCGGTGTGCCGCCTCTGACCGAGGGGCGGCTGGTCGAGAAGCGCGTGCTGGACATGCACGACTACGTGGTCGAGCCGGTGGCACACGGCCGGCTGTTCCTCGCCGGCGACGCGGCCCATCTGGTCGCCCCCATCGCCGCCAAAGGCATGAGCCTCGCCCTGCACGACGCGTTTCTGCTCGGCGACGCGCTGGCCGCCCGGCTGACCGCCGGCGACGGCAGCGGGCTCGCGGGCTACGCGGAGGCGTGTCTGCGGCGCGTGTGGGACTACCAGGAGTTCTCGCAGTGGCTGTCCGAGGTGTACCACGGCACGGCGGCGGGCGACCCGTTCCGCGCGGGCACCGCGCTCGCCCGGCTGCGCCGCCTGTTCACCTCGCCCGTGGCGGCCGCCGCCTTCGCCGAGCAGTACCTCGGAACGGCGGCGCGGTACTGACTCAGTCGTGCGGGGGCCGGTCGCTGAGGCGGTGGTCGGCCACGTTCAGCGCCTCGTCGACGAGCCGGCGCAGATGGCCGTCGCGGAGTGAGTAGACCACCCGGCGGCCTTCCTTGCGCGTGTTCACCAGGCCCGCGAGGCGCAGTCGCGCCAGGTGCTGACTGACGGCCGGTCTGGCCGCCCCGCACGCTTCCGTGAGGGTCGTGACGTCGGCCTCTCCCCCGGTCAGCGCGTGCAGCAGCGCGAGCCTGGTCCGGTCCCCCAACAAGGCGAGGAGTTCGGCGGCGAGCGCGAACTGCTCGTCGCCGGGACTGTGCGGATGCGCGTCATGCGCAGATGACAGGTGCATGCGTGCGCTCATACGCACATAATGGCGCCCCGGGACGGGTACGTCCACTCTCGCGCGCACCGAAAGGGGATCCACGTGAGCGACCGGCACGAACACTCCCACCCGCACGACCACGACCACGACCACGACCACCGGCACGGCCTGCGCCGGCGGCTGAGCCATCTGCTCACCCCGCATTCCCACGAGACGGCCGACAAGGTCGACTCCGCGCTGGAGTCCTCCGCGCGCGGGATGCGTGCGTTGTGGGTCTCGCTCGCCGTCCTCGGCGTGACGGCGCTGGCCCAGGCGGTCGTGGTGGCCCTGTCCGGATCGGTGGCACTGCTCGGGGACACGGTGCACAACACCGCGGACGCACTGACCGCCGTGCCCCTCGGGATCGCCTTCGCGCTGGGCAGGCGCGCGGCCACCCGCCGCTTCACCTACGGCTACGGGCGGGCCGAGGACCTGGCCGGGCTAGGGATCGTGCTGACGATCGCCGCGTCCGCGGCCTTCGCGGGCTGGACGGCGGTGGACCGGCTGCTGGATCCGCGCCCCGTCCAGCACGTCCCGGCGGTCGCCGTGGCCGCTCTCGTGGGCTTCGCCGGCAACGAGTGGGTGGCCCGCTACCGCATCCGCGTCGGCCGTTCGATCGGCTCGGCAGCCCTGGTCGCCGACGGACTGCACGCCCGTACGGACGGCTTCACCTCACTGGCCGTGCTGCTGGGCGCCGGAGGGTCGGCCCTGGGCTGGCACCTGGCCGATCCGATCGTCGGACTGGCGATCACGGCGGCGATCGCGCTGGTGCTGCGGGACGCGGGCCGTGAGGTGTTCCGCCGGGTGATGGACGCCGTCGACCCGGCTCTGGTGGACCGGGCCGAGCGGGCCTTGGCCGAGGTACCCGGGGTGCGCGGGGTGGGTGAGCTCCGGCTGCGCTGGATCGGCCACCGGCTGCGCGCCGAGGTGGCGGTCGTGGTGGACGGCGACGTGACGGTGCGCGAGGCCCACCGCGTCGCCGTGGAGGCCGAGCACGCGCTGCTGCACGCGGTACCGCGGCTGACCACGGCCCTGGTGCACGCGGATCCCGAGCCGGCCCCGGGCGAGAGCGATCCCCATCTTCGGCTGGCCCATCACATCGCGGCGTAGATCAGCGGACCCCGAGGCCCTCCAGTACGACGGCGCCCGGCAGTTCCGCGAACGCCTTGCCCGGGACGAGCAGCTTGCCGCGCCGCCGGCCGCTGCCGACCAGCACATAGGGCAGGTCGACGACGGCGGCGTCCACCAGGACGGGCCAGCCCTCCGGCAGTCCGAGCGGGGTGATGCCGCCGTACTCCATGCCGGTCTCGCCGGTGGCCGTGTCCATCGAGGCGAAGGACGCCTTGCGGGCACCGAGCCGGCGGCGCACGGCGCCGTTCACGTCGACCCGGGTGGTGGACAGCACGACACACGCGGCGAGCGTGGACTCCCCGCCGCGCTTGCCCGCGACGACCACGCAGTTCGCCGAACGCTCCAGCAGGTCCTGCCCGTAGTGCTCCACGAAGGTGGCGGTGTCGGCCCACTCCGGGTCGGTGTCGACGTAGACGATGTGCTCGGCGGGGACGCCGCCCCGCCAGTGGCGTACGGCGTCGGCCACCGGGGCGGTGAGTTCGTCGAGGCAGGCGGGGGCCGGGCGGGCGTTGTCGAAGTGTCCGATGGGTGCGCGCATGAGCGCACGCTAACAACAGCGGACCGGCGGCGGGCCGGGCGTCTCAGGTCACGGGCGGCACCGAGACTGCCATGACCATCTCCATGGGCGCGTCGCCGGTGTTGCCGTAGGTGTGCGGGACGTTGGCCTCGAAGTGGACGCTGGCGCCGGCGGGCACGCGGTGTTCGACGCCATCGACGGTGAGGGTCAGCTCGCCCGCCGTGACGTGGAGCAGTTCGGTCGTGCCGGCCGGGTGCGGATCCGAGGGGCTGCTCTCGCCGGGCATGAGCCGCCAGTCCCACATCTCCAGCGGGCCGGGCGCCTCGGTGCCCGCGAGGAGCCGGTTGTAGCTGCCGGCGTCGGTGTGCCACAGCCGTACGGCCTGCTCGGCCGGGACGACGCGGACGTTCGGGGCCTGCCCGTGCTCGAGCAGGGTGGTGATGCTGACGCCGAGCGCGTCCCCGATCTTGACGACGGTGCCGAGGCTGGGGTTGGTGCGGGCCTGCTCGATCTGGATGAGCATGCCGCGGCTGACCCCCGCCCGGGCGGCGAGCACGTCCAGGGTGAAGCCGCGCACCGCGCGCCAGTGCTTGACGCTCCGCGCCAGGGACTGGGTCAGCAGGTCGAGGTCCGACACATTCCGTCCAATATTCTGTGTTACACAGTACAGCGAACTGCACTATGGTGTGGTTGCACCTGATCGTCCACTGAACTGTACTGCGAGGTGTCCGCCCCATGACAGCGCTCTTCGCCCTGGCCACCAGCCTGCTCTGGGGGCTGGCCGACTTAGGCGGCGGCCTGCTGTCCCGGCGCACGCCCGCGCTCACGGTGGTCGTCGTCTCGCAGTCGATCGCGGTGGCCGTGCTGGGCGCGGTCGTGGTGGCGACCGGCGGCTGGAGCGAGGCGGGGCCGCAGCTGTGGTTCGCCGTGGCGGCCGGGCTGGTCGGGCCGGTGGCGATGCTCGCCTTCTACAAGGCGCTCGCGCTGGGCCCGATGGGCGTCTCTCGCCGCTGGGGTCGATCGGCGTGGCCGTGCCGGTCGGGGTGGGCCTGGTGCTGGGCGAACGCCCCGGCCTGGTGCAGTTCCTCGGCATCCTGGTCGCCGTCGCGGGTGTGTGCCTGGCCGGCGGCCCCCAGTTCCGCGGCGCTCCCGTCCAGCGCCAGGCCATCGCCCTCACCCTGCTCGCGGCGTTCGGCTTCGGCGCGGTCATGGCTCTGATCGCCGAGGCGTCGACCACACTGACCGGGCTGTTCCTGGCACTGTTCGTGCAGCGGGTGACGAATGTCGCCGCCGGCGGCCTGGCGCTGTACGTCTCGGTGCGGCGCGGGACGCCCGCACTCCCGGCGAACGGCTTCCCCTGGCACTCCCTGCCCGCCCTCGCCTTCATCGGCCTCGCGGACGTCGCCGCGAACGGCACGTACTCGATCGCCGCGCAGCACGGCCCGGTGACGGTCGCCGCCGTGCTGGCCTCCCTGTACCCGGTGGTGACGGCCGTGGCGGCACGGGGCGTGCTGCGCGAACGGCTCCGGGCGGTTCAGACCGCGGGGGCGGGACTGGCCCTGGTGGGCACGGTGCTGCTGGCCTCGGGTTGATCCCGGCTCAGACCCCAGGGGCGGCGCGCCTCTGCGTCCGGGCGCCCGAGGGGTCCCCTCATGGAGGTCAGGACGACCCCGGCTCCAGCTCCGCGAGACCCGCCGCCGCCTCCTCGTCCAGCTCGGCCAGTCTGGCCGCCGCCTCCTCGTCCAGGTCCGACAGCGCACACAACTGCTCGGAGGTGACGCCCTCCGGTATCGGGACGGGCGCCGGGGTGCGCAGCGGGGGCTGCCAGCCGTCGGCCGGGGTCCACCGCCTCACGACACGGGCCGGCGCGCCCGCCACCACGGCATGATCGGGCACGGCGCCCCGGACGACGGCGCCCGCGGCCACCACCACGTTCCGCCCGATCCGGGCGCCCGGAAGAATCACCGCTCCGGTGCCGATCCAGCAGCCGGGCCCGATCTCCACCGGCTCCATCCGCGGCCACTGCCTGCCGATCGGCTCGTGCGGATCGTCGTAGGAGTGGTTCGTGGAGGTGACGTAGACGTACGGGCCGAAATAGCAGTCGCTGCCGATCGTGACGGTGGTGTCAGCGATGACGTGGCTGCCGCGGCCCAGGACGACGCCGTCGCCGAGGCGCAGGATCGGGTCCGGGCCCAGGTCGAGGTCGGGCATGAGGCCCGCGGTCAGGGTGACCTGCTCGCCGATGATGCAGTGAGAGCCCAGGTGGATCCACGGTTCACCGAAGACCGTACCGAGCGGGAAGGCGAGCCTGGTACCTGTTCCCATCGCACCGAACCGGTACCGGCCGGGGTGCTCGGCGGTCACGGAGGCCGTCCGTTGCAGCCAGGCCCAGCCCGCGTGGACGGCGCGCTGTGTGAGGCCGCGCCGCCAGGATGAGAACGTGTTCTTGCGCTTCGGCACCCGCTCACCGTACTCAGCGGCCGCTCACCCCGCGGTGTCCCCTGCCTGTGATCTTCGCCCTACCGGGTGACGTACGGTGTGCGCGTTGTCTACGACGTTCGGGAGGCGGACATGGGTCAGCGGGCGATGATCACGGGCATCGGCGGCAGGGAGCCGGAGATCGACGAGACCGCGTTCGTGGCGCCGACGGCGTCGGTGATCGGGAGCGTCGCACTCGGGGCGGGCGCGAGCGTCTGGTACGGGGCCGTGGTGCGCGGCGATGTCGAGGCGATCTCCGTCGGGGCGAGCAGCAACGTCCAGGACAACTGCACCCTCCACGCCGACCCGGGGTTTCCCGTGAGCGTGGGTGAGCGCGTGAGCATCGGGCACAACGCGGTGGTGCACGGGGCGACCGTGGAGGACGACTGCCTGATCGGCATGGGGGCGACCGTGCTGAACGGCGCCGTGATCGGGGCCGGGTCGCTCGTCGCCGCGCAGGCCCTGGTGCCCCAGGGCATGGTGGTGCCGCCGGGTTCGCTGGTGGCGGGGGTTCCCGCGAAGGTGCGGCGGGAGCTGTCGGAGGAGGAGCGGCAGGGGGTCACCCTCAACGGCACGATGTACGCCGAGCTCGCCCAGGCGCACCGCGAGGTGCACGCGTAGCAGGAGGGCCGTGCTACTCGGCGGCGGCCACGGTCCCGGCCTGCTGGGTCTGCTGCTGAGCCTGCTTCGCCTTGCGCTTGAGCACGAGCATGGACGTGAGGCCCAGCAGGACCGCCGCCACCAGGCCCAGCCACGAGAAGCGCTTCAGCCAGGACTCCGCGACGATGCCGACGTAGTAGATGACCGCCGTCGTGCCGCCCGCCCAGACGATGCCGCCGAGGACGTTGGCGATGAGGAACTTCCAGTACGGCATGCGGAGCACACCGGCGAGCGGGCCAGCGAAGATGCGGAGCAGGGCGACGAAGCGGCCGAAGAAGACGGCCCCCATGCCCCACTTCTCGAAGGAGCGCTCGGCGGTGGCGATGTGGCCCTCGCTGAAGTGTTTGGGGAATTTGGTGCCCAGCCAGGCCAGCAGGGGCCGCCCGCCCTTGCGGCCGATGGCGTAGCCGATCGAGTCGCCGATGATCGCGCCGGTCGTGGCGCTCGCGCCGAGGACGACGGGGTCGATCTCACCGTGCTGGGACGCGAGCAGTGCCGAGGAGACGAGGATGATCTCGCCCGGCAACGGGATGCCCAGGCTTTCCAGCCCGATGACCAGCCCCACCAGTGCGTAGACGGCGACCGCGGGTACGGTTTCGAGCCACTCCTGGACGTGCAAGGCCGGTTCCTTCCCTGAGCTTCCCTGCGTGCCCGGGAAGCCTACCGGCTCGTGGGACGTCCCTCGCGGCTCAGCGGGGTCGCCCCGGAGGACGACCCCGAGGCGGGCCCTACGGCAGCGCGGCGCTGTGCAGCGTCGTCACGGTGTCGGTCAGGGTGGCGGTTGCCGAACCCAGGACACCGGAGCCGGGCGGCGCACCGGCCCGGCCGCTCCCGTCGGCCCTGCCGGCCTCGCCGGTTCCGGCGGCCCCATCGGCCTCGCCGGTTCCGGCGGCCCCGTCGGCCTCGCCGATTCCCCTGTCCCCGTCGGCCTCGTCAGTTCCGGCGGCCTCTCCGGCCTCGCCGATTTCGGTGGCCCTGTCGGCCTCGCAGGTTCCCCTGGCCCCGTCGGCCTCGGCACAACGATCTACCTGCGCGAACCGCGTCTCGTACCGCTCCTGCGGCCGTTCTTCGGACGTGTCGCCCGGCCCGGGCCGGGACGGGGCGTCGTCCGGCTGCCGCCCCTCCCCACGGTTCTCCCGCGGGGCGTCCTCGGCGTGCTTCTCCCGGGACTCCCCGGGCTCTTCGGCGGTGGACACCGGTTCCAGCGCCCAGCGTTGGGCCTGGGTTCCGTCGCGCCCGGCGACGATCACGTCCCGGCCCTCCCCCGGTGCGACGGCCAGCCTCTTGCCGCCGCGCGGCAGGAGTTCGCCGCGCACGGTCAGGTCGTAGCGGACGATTCCGGCGTGCACGAGGCAGTCGGCCAGGACGACCGAGCCCTCGGCCGGGTCGGAACCGAGGCACAGGGTGGGGTCGGTGGCGCTGCGCAGGACACCGTCGTCCCGGTATGACCAGCGCTGGGAGCCGTCCGTGGAACAGGCGTCCAGCATGACGCGGGCGTCGGCCCGAACCCGCCCGCCTCCGACGTCGAGGCACAGGGCGGCGTCGAGATTGCGCAGCCGTCCGCGGGCCACCTCCGCGGGGCTGCCCGCGGTGGCGGCCGTCGATGAGCCGGCGGACGAGGAACCGCCGGTCGAGGATCCGGACGAGGAGTCCGTGGCGTCCGGCCCCACGGACGAGGTTCCCCCGCCGTCCGGCCCGACGGTGTGGCCGCTGACCGCGCCCCAGGTGGCCTGCGGGTCGCCGGTGCCGCTCTCCTCCGTCCAGCCCCGGGCGGCGAGCAGGGTCGCGAGGAGCACCAGGGAGGTCACCCCGACCGCGGCGGCCAGTGCCTTCGTGTGCCTTCTCGCAGGTCCGGACCGGCCCTCGGCGGGCTGGGCACGGGCCCGGAGGCGGTGGCGGTGGCGTCCGCCGATGGGCATCACGCCCCGGTTCGTGTCGCGGCCCGGCCGTGACTCCAGGTAGCGGCGGGCGCCCCAGCCGAGCACCGTCTCGACGAGCAGGTCCTCGAGACCGTCCTCGAAATGGCTGAGTTGTTCGGCGGCGTGACGGCAATAGCGGCATGCCATGAGATGGCGTTGCACATCGGGCAGCAGGTCCCCGCCGCGGCGCATGGGGACGTCCAGCAGGCGGTTGTAGTAGCGGCATTCCCGCGTCGGCGCGAGTTCCCGGTGTGCCCGTACGCATCCCGTCCGGAATTGCTCGCGCGCCTGCTCCAGGGCGGCCGACGCGGTAGCGGCATCCACTCCCAGCAGACCGGCCGGTATGGATATGGGCTCAGCCTCGACCTCGGTGTGCCACAGGAGGCATTGGGAAGCCCCCGGAAGCCCGTGGAAAGCGCGCTCCGCGAGGCGTCGCCTTTCGGGCGTACGGGAGCGGGCGGCACGCAGACCCCGGGCGCCGACGGTTTTGCGGAGTTCCGGCAGGACATGGGAAATTCCGTCGTCGGCGGCCCACTGTCCGGCCGTCTCCCGGACGGCCGCGAGCAGCCGGGGGCGCAGGGCGCCGCCGCCCGGCCGGGCCAGTTCCGCGTGGAAGGCGGCGGCCGTCGCCATCGACGCGGAATCCTCCGAGGAGGCCAGGCAGATGACGGCGTATTCGTAGACCGCGCGCCAGTGCCGAGCCAGCAACAGCGCGACGGCGCGGGGCCCTTCATCCGGTTCACCGACCCGGGCGAGGAGATTGCGGTCGGACTCCACCGGCCCCGCTCCGGGTCGTGGTGGGTACGGCGGGCGTGGGGGGTTGGGGGATTGCACGGAACCATTTCCTTCCAGCCGCAGAACGGCAGGCGAATTGCGCGTTCGTTGGAAAGCAGGTGCGTGATTGGTGCATACCTGTGCCGTGTCAGCTGCGGACTCGGCTGTGAGGCGGCTCACTTTCGCACATACGACTCGCAGGTAACAAGGAGTCCGGATGACGCACGTTCACAGCCCGGGGAATTCCGATGTGTTACCGACGGTATTCGCACCGACTTTCGAAAATCCGGCCGCAGGGGGCGGCAAGTTGTGCGCGGGGAAAGACGGTTGGTCCACGAAATCTCCCCCTTCACAGCCCACTCCCCTGCGGCTCTCGGCGCGCCCCCATCACCGCGCACCGGCATGGGCCGCATGATCCCCCCTCCCTCCCGGCCGCCCCCCTCCGCACCGCCCGCAAGGCGGTCGTCCCGGCCGCCGGCCTCGACACCCGCTTCCCGCCCGCCACGAAGGCGGCACCCGAGGAGATGCCGCCCGCCGTCGACAAGAGCTGGACGGCGTCCGCCCCGGACACCGGGGCGTGGCCGCCCGACATGCGAAAGCCCCGGCACCCGGCCGGGGTCCCGCACGCGCGACAGCCTGATCAGCCGTTGGGCCGCAGGGTCCACACCACGGTCATCTCGCCGGTCACGGCACCGTCGGCCCGCTGGATGGCGATGGTCACCGGGAACTCGGGGCGTTCACCGGCGTCCAGCTGGGCGACGACCTCCGCGGCCGGGCGGCCGAGGGTGGCCGTGGCCGTGACGGCGCCCATCGCCAGCTTCTTGTAGGAGATCTCGGCGCTGACCGCGAGCGGCACGGCACGCGAGAGCTGGTCCCCGAACGCGGCCAGCACGATCGCCCCGCTGGCGGACTCGCCCAGCGTGAACATCGCACCGGCGTGCGGGCCACCGACGTGGTTGTGGAACTCGCCCTGGTCCGGCAGCGACACCACCGCCCGCTCCGTCGAGGTCTCCAGGAACTGGAGGTTCAGGGTCCGGGCCATGGGCACCGTGGCGGCGAGCATCTCGCCGATGGACATCTGGTCTGCGCTCATGGCCGCATGTTACTCACGAGTAGAGACACGTGGCCAGGGAGGTGTGACGACCGCCGCACCGGCCCGCCCGGCGTCCGCCGCACCGCTCCGTCTCCGGGTTGCTACATCTCCGTCCACGGGCGGTGACCGAACCGTGTCCGGAGCGCGGCTAGGGTGGCTGCCCATGTGGCCAGGACAGCAGCCGCCCGGGGGCGAGCAGAACCCGCAAGGGAACAACCCGTACCAGCAGCCGGGATATCAGCAGCCGAATCCGTACCAGCAGCCGGGATACCAGCAGCCCAACCCGTATGCGCAGCAGCCGCAGTGGAACACCCCGGCTCCGGCCGGTGCGCCGCAGCCCCCGCAGGGCGGTGGCGGCGGACATCGGACGAAGCTGGTCGCGATCATCGCGGCCACCGCGGTGGTCGTGGCGGCCGGCGTGACCGGTTTCCTGGTGCTGGGAGGCGACAAGGACGCCACGGCGGACGGCGGCGGCACGAGCGACAACACGTCGGCCGCCCCCTCGGCCGAGGAGCCCAGCGCCCCCGCCACGGGCGACAACCCGCGCGGCGGCGAGGCGGAGCAGCCCACGGTCAAGGGCTGGAAGGTCGTCATCAACCCCAAGTGGGGCACGGCCTTCGACGTCCCGGCGGACTGGGAGGTGGCCGCCCCGACGTCGTCCGTGTTCTTCGAGGACGAGAAGTCCGACGACGGCAAGCCGCTGATCCTCATGTCGGCACCGGCGTTCTACAAGTCCAAGTGGTGCACGAGCGACGACGACAAGGACGGCAGGAGCGAGACCGAGTCCCTGGCCGGAGCGGGCACCAAGGGTGCCGACGGCGCCAAGAACACGGACGAGGTCGCGGTCAACCAGGTGGCCTGGTGGGTGTACGGCGGCTACACGCAGCCGGACAAGAAGAGCGTCAAGGCCGACGACAAGGCCGAGCCGTACACCACCGCCTCCGGCGTGAAGGGCAGCGTCGCCCGGGCGTACTCGGAGAACACCCCCGACACGGGGAAGTGTGCGAGCGACGGCAAGGCGGTCACGTTCGGCTTCAAGAACTCCGCCGGCGATTTCGTCGCCTGGAGCTTCTTCGGTGCCAAGGGCGTCAAGGGCGAGGTGCCCGAGAAGACCATCATGAAGATCCTCAGCACGGTCCGCCTGCACGGCGAGCCGACCGGCGGCTGACGCGGGAACCCGACGGGCCCGCCCCCGCGACCGGGGGCGGGCCCGGTTCACCGGAGCCTCGGGACGGACCCGGCGCCTGTGCGCGCCACCGCACCGCCGTGCCGGACGCCCGCAACCTGCGCCGCCGGCGGCGGCCCGGGGCGGCACCGAAGAGGCGTCAGCCGATGCCGAACGCCCCGTCGGGGGGCTCGGGCGAGGGCACGGCGTCCTCGTCCCGCACCGGCCGCGCGCCCCCGATGAACTCCCGCAGCCCGGCGCCGTGTTCGACCCGGGCGGGGAAGGCGTCGGCGGCGGCGAGCCGGGTGAGGGCGGCGACGTCGACGGGCCGCCGCCCGGCCACGAGCACCGCGTTCCCGAACCGCCGCCCCCGCAGCACCCCAGGCTCGGCGATCAGCACGAGCTCCGCGAAGACGTCGGCCAGGGTGGCGAGTTGCGACCGCAGGAAGGCGAACGGCGCGGCATCGGGGAGATTGGCGAGATACACCCCGCCGTCCCGCAGCACCCGCCCCGCCTCACGGACGTAGGCGACGGAGGTGAGGTGGGCCGGCACCCGCGACCCGCTGAAGACGTCCGCGAGGAGAACGTCCGCCGAGGCCGCGGGCGCCCTCTCCAGCCAGTCGCGTGCGTCCGCCGCGTGCAGGGCGACGTGCGCGCCGTGCGGCAGCGGCAGGTGCTCGGCCACCAGTTCCAGCAGCCCCCGGTCGGCCTCGACGACGTCCTGCCGCGACCCGGGACGGGTCACGGCCACGTACCGGGGCAGGGTGAGCGCCCCACCCCCGAGGTGCACCACGTCCAGCGCCCGCCCCGGCTCGGCCATGACATCCAGCACGTGGCCGAGGCGCCGTGTGTACTCGAACTCCAGGTGCGCGGGCTCGTCGAGATCGACGTAGGACTGCGGTGCCCCGTCCACGGTCAGCAGCCAGGCCCTGTCCCGGTCGACGTCGGGCATGAGCTTGGCGGTGCCGTGATCGGTGGTCCTGGTCACGGGAATGGGGTCGTTCACTCTCCCATTGTGCGGGCGGGACCCCGCGGCCAAGGGGCGCGGGAGCCGCCCCACGCCCTCAACCGACCACGGTCACGGTCCCCGCCCCGACCGTTCTGCCGCCCTCGCGCACGGCGAACCCGAGTCCCGGCTCCAAGGGCACGTCCCGCCCCAGCTCCACCGTCATCACCACCGTCTCCCCGGGCCGGGCGACGCCGACCTCACCGAGGTCGACGTCCCCCACCACATCCGCCGTACGGATGTAGAACTGCGGCCGGTACCCGGTGGACACCGCTGTCGTACGGCCCCCCTCACGCGCGGACAACACATACACCTGCGCGGTGAAGCGACGACTCGGCACGACACTCCCCGGCGCGGCGACGACATGCCCCCGACGCACGGCATCCCGTGGCACCCCGCGCAGCAGCACCGCCACGTTGTCCCCGGCCTGTGCCTCCTCCATCGGCTTGCCGAACGTCTCCAGTCCGGTGACCACCGTCTCGACGGCCGCCCCGAGCACCTCGACCCGGTCCCCGACGCGCACCACACCCCGTTCGACCGCCCCGGTCACCACGGTCCCGCGCCCGGTGATGGTCAGCACGTTCTCCACGGGCAGCAGGAACGGCGCGTCCACATACCGCTCCGGCATCGGCACATAGGTGTCCACCACGTCGAGCAGCGCCTCGATCGACGCCGTCCAGTGCGGGTCCCCCTCCAGTGCCCTCAGCCCCGAGACCCGTACGACGGGCAGGGAGTCACCGCCGTAGCCGTGGGCGGTGAGCAGGTCGCGGACCTCCAGCTCCACCAGGTCGGTCAGCTCCCTGTCGCCCGCGTCGGCCTTGTTGAGGGCGACCACGATGTGGTCGACGCCCACCTGCCGGGCGAGCAGGACGTGTTCGGCTGTCTGCGGCATGATCCCGTCGAGCGCCGAGACGACGAGGATCGCCCCGTCCAGTTGGGCGGCGCCGGTGACCATGTTCTTGACGTAGTCGGCGTGGCCCGGCATGTCGACGTGCGCGTAGTGCCGGGTGTCGGTCTCGTACTCGACATGCGCGATGTCGATGGTGATGCCGCGCGCCGCCTCCTCGGGCGCCCGGTCGATCCGGTCGAACGGCACGAACACGCCGCCGCCGCGGTCGGCGAGCACCTTGGTGATGGCGGCCGTCAGAGTGGTCTTGCCGTGGTCGACGTGACCCATCGTGCCGATGTTGAGGTGGGGTTTCGTACGGATGTAGGCCCTCTTGGACATGGCTGTACCTCGAAGCGTCTGATCAGCGAAGTGGAACGTGGGACCCCGAGGACCTGCCCGACCCTCCCCTTGCGGGGTCCGCCGGACGAACCGGAGAGGGTCAGCTTCGGGCGCCGTCGGCAACGGCCGTGAGAACGGCGACGGCAGCCTTCGGGGCATCCGTGACGACGGATGCTGCGAGGGGGAAGGCGTGCCGGAACATGTCGTCGATCATCGCCGACGCCTCACCGCACGTCGAATGGTTTTCGCTCGGCCCTGGACGGGATCGTGCCCAGGATCCTGTGACGCTCGTGAGACGAACCATACGGCGATCACACACATGTGTCGGTTAGTGTCACCGGATGCTCGATGCCACCACCCGCTCTGGGGGCACCGCCATGGCCTCTCCCCGGGCCACCGCCGCGGAGCTCGCCGTCGCCCTTCCCCAGGCACCGACGGTCCCGCCCGCCGTACCGACCCGTTTCGCCGTCCGCTGCACGAGAGTCCTGCTCTCGCCGTGGTCGCGGCTGTCGCTGCTCGTCGCGCTGCTCGCCGCCGGCGCGTGCGGGGTGCTGCTGTTCGAGCCGCAGCGGCTGCTGACGGAGGGCTGGCCGCCGCAGCTCGGCGGAGCCGCCGCGGCGGCGGTGTTCGCGGTGGCGTACGGCGTGTGCACCGTGGCGTTCGTGCCGAGGCCCCTGCTGAACCTCGCCGCGGGTGCCCTGTTCGGTTCGCAGCTGGGCCTCGGCGTCGCCCTCGGTGGCACGGTGCTCGGCGCGGGGATCGCCTTCTGCCTGGGCCGGGCGCTGGGCCAGGACGCCCTGCGGCCTCTGCTGCGGGGGCGCTGGCTGAAGGCCGCGGACGGCCAGCTCAGCCGGCACGGCTTCCGTTCGATGCTGGCGGTGCGGCTGTTCCCGGGGGTGCCGTTCTGGGCCGCGAACTACTGCGCCTCCGTCTCCCGGATGGGCCTGCTGCCGTTCCTGCTGGCCACAGCCCTCGGTTCGATCCCGAACACCGCCGCCTACGCCGTCGCGGGCGCCCGCGCCTCGACCCCGACCTCTCCCGCCTTCCTGATCGCCCTGGCGTGCATCGCCCTGCCCGCGCTGGCGGGCGTGGTGGTGGCCTGGCGCAAGCGGCACCGGCTGCGCCAGCTCTGACAGCCGGTCACATCCGCCCGGCTCACACCCGTTCCAGCACCATGGCGTTGGCGAGTCCGCCCGCCTCGCACATGGTCTGGAGCGCGTAACGGGCGCGCCGTTCCCGCATCGCGTGCACCAGCGTCGTCGTCAGGCGGGTTCCGCTCGCGCCGAGCGGGTGCCCGAGCGCGATGGCGCCGCCGTGCACATTGACCCGGGCGAGGTCGGCGCCGGTCTCCTGCCGCCAGGCCAGGACGACGCTGGAGAAGGCCTCGTTGACCTCGAACAGGTCGATGTCGTCGAGGGCCAGCGATGCCTTGCGCAACACCTTCTCGGTCGCCGGGATCACGCCCGTGAGCATCAGCAGCGGGTCGGAGCCGGTGACGGCGAAGCTGTGCAGCCGGGCGAGCGGGCGCAGGCCGAGCCGGGCCGCCGTCTCGCTCGAGGTGATCAGCACCGCCGAGGCGCCGTCGTTGACCGGGCTGGCATTGCCCGCCGTGACGTTCCACTCGATCTGCGGGAAGCGCTCGGCGAAGACGGGGTCGTGGTAGGCGGGCCTGAGCCCGGCGAGGGTCTCGGTGCTGCTGCCGGGCCGCACGGATTCGTCGCGCGCGAGTCCGTCCAGCGGGGTGACCTCGGTGTCGAAGAGCCCGCTGTCCCAGGCCGCGGCGGCCTTCTGGTGCGAGGAGACGGCGAAGGCGTCCATCTGCTCGCGGCCGATCGACCACTTGGCGGCGATCAGCTCGGCGCTGATCCCCTGCGGAACGAGCCCTTCCGGGTAGCGTTCGGCGACTCCGGGGCCGAAGGGGTCCTTGCCCGCGGGCACGTTCGACCACATCGGCACCCGGCTCATCGACTCGACCCCGCAGGCCACGACCAGGTCGTAGGCGCCCGAGAGGACGCCCTGCGCAGCGAAGTGCACGGCCTGCTGGGAGGAGCCGCACTGGCGGTCCACGGTGGTCGCGGGCACCGAGTCCGGGAAGCCCGCCGACAGCACGGCGTAGCGGGTGGTGTTCATGGCCTGCTCGCCGACCTGGTCGACGGTGCCGCCGATGACGTCGTCGATCAGGGCCGGGTCGATCCCGGACCGCTCGACGAGGGTGCGCAGGGTGTGGGCGAGGAGCTCCACGGGGTGGACGTGCGCCAGGGCGCCGTTCGGTTTGCCCTTGCCGATCGGGGTGCGTACGGCTTCGACGATGACTGCGTCACGCATGTGGGCCTCCACGATTACCGGTGAGTAGGAAATCCGAACTCACCGTAGCCCGCAGAGTTGGAAAATCCAACCCTCTTCTAGACTGAGCCCCATGGCCGCCCGCAAAGATCCGCGCCCCTGCTCCATCGCCGACACCCTCGCGCTCGTCGGCGAGAAGCACTCCCTGCTCGTGCTGCGGGAGGTGTGCCTGGGCAACGGCCGGTTCGACCAGCTGGTGCGCAACATCGGCGCCCCGCGCGACATCCTGACCACACGGCTGCGCCGGCTCGTCGAGGCCGGGATCCTGGCCAAGCACCCGTACAGCGAGCACCCGCAGCGCTTCGAGTACCGGCCGACCCGGGCGGGTCTGGAGCTGGAGCCGGTGCTGATGACCCTCATGGCGTGGGGCGACCGTCACCTCCGGCCGGACGGCGACCGGCCGATGGTCCTGGAGCACTCCTGCGGACGGCCCCTCGCCCCGGCCGTCACCTGCCGGGCCTGCGGCGACGAGGTACGCCACGAGGACCTCACGGCCCGCCCCCAGGTACCCGGCTGGACGGTGACCGGACCGACCGGGGCCTGAACACCCCCGCTCGGGAGGGGCTTCCAAACCCCTGTGCCCCAGCGGCCATCCGGGGGCGCTACGCTTCCCCCTCGGCACACATGATCCCCCGTTCATCGCAACGGCGGCCCGGTGCGCCCGTCGTCCGTCCCACGATCGGCACTTGGACTCCGCTACCTCATGTCTTGGTTCGAATCACTCATCCTCGGACTCGTCCAGGGGCTGACCGAGTTCCTCCCCGTCTCCTCCAGCGCCCACCTGCGGCTGACGGCGGCCTTCTCGGGCTGGGAGGACCCCGGCGCGGCCTTCACGGCGATCACGCAGATCGGCACCGAGGCAGCCGTGCTGATCTACTTCCGCAAGGACATCGGGCGGATCCTCTCGGCGTGGACGCGCTCGCTCACCGACAAGGCGCTGCGCAGCGACCCCGACGCCCGGATGGGTTGGCTGGTGATCGTCGGCTCGATCCCGATCGGTGTGCTCGGCGTGACGCTGAAGGACCAGATCGAGGGGCCGTTCCGTGACCTGCGGATCACCGCCACCATGCTGATCGGCATGGGCATCGTCCTGGGCATCGCCGACCGGCTCGCGGCCCGTGACGAGAGCGGTGGCAAGCACCGCGCGCCCAAGCAGCGCAAGGCTCTCGAGGACCTGGGCGTCCGGGACGGCCTGATCTACGGCGTCTGCCAGGCCATGGCACTCGTCCCGGGCGTCTCCCGCTCCGGCGCCACCATCAGCGGCGGCCTGTTCATGGGCTACAAGCGCGAGGCCGCGGCCCGCTACTCCTTCCTCCTCGCCATCCCCGCGGTGCTCGCCTCCGGTCTGTTCGAGCTCAAGGACGCCACGGAGGGCGGCCATGTCTCGTGGGGCCCGACGATCTTCGCGACGGTCATCGCCTTCGGGGTCGGTTACGCGGTCATCGCGTGGTTCATGAAGTTCATCTCGACCAAGAGCTTCATGCCCTTCGTCTACTACCGCATCGCCCTCGGCATCGTCATCATCGTCCTGGTCGGCATGGGTGCGCTGAGCCCGCACGCGGCCGAGTCGGCGGGCTGACGCCGGGGGTCTGTGACCCGGGTCTCGTGACCAACCGCATAGCGATCGGGTAGCCGTCCGGTAGCGGACTGTCAGTGGCTGCCCCTAGGCTTGTCCGCATGTCCCCCCATTTCGTGACCCCTGGTTCCGTGCGGTCCGCTGCCGAGGTCAACGACAAGATCCGTGCGCTGTGGCAGCGCACGGGCGGCACCCTGTCGGCCGAGGAGCGCGCGGAGTACGAGCTGCTCGTCGTCGAGTGGGCGGCCGCGATCCGAGGCGGCGTCGCCAAGGCGGCCTGACCGGCACGTCTAGCCGCTTCTGACGAATCTCCGTGGGAGACGGAGCGGCGTTCGGTGCGTGCTCTCGGCGTGCCGCGAGGAAGCCCTCGTAGCGGAGCTACCTGGGCTTTCGCGCGTTGCGGCGGTGGGGGCCCCTCCCGTTCGAGCGAAGCCGAGAGCGGGGGAGCGTGCCGGGCGTCGCGACACCGCGGAGATTCATCAGAAGGGGCCTAGTCTAGGCGCGCAGAGGCGCCAGCACTTCCTCGTCTGTCTCGTACGGCCGCTCCTCCGGCAACAGGCCCGCCGCCGACTCCGGTCGACCCGCCCGCACCAGCCCGTGGATCTCCGCGGCGAGCGGCGTGACGTCCTCGATCCCCACGATCCACTCGTCCGCGTACCGCGCCGCCGCCTCCCCCGCCAGCCCGAGCTGCAGCGAGCGGTACGGCAGTGGCTCGAGACGCAGATTCCGTTCCGGATCCCACTGCACCCGCGCCGACGCCTGCCGCAACCGCCGCTTCCAGCCGGCCCGGTCACCGTGCAGGGCGGGCACGTAGTGCGACAGGCAGGCGTTGCGCAGTGCCCAGAGGAAGCCCTCGCGGTCGATCTCGATCGCCAGGACCGTCTCCTGGCCGTCCTTGGTTCCCCAGCCGCAGCGGTACATCATCCACAGGAACGACGGCTTGATCCAGGTCATGCGCTCCCGTTTCCAGGACGACGGGAAGCGGCCGTGGCGCGCGGCCGGGCCGCCGATCTCCGGGCGGTAGGCCTGGTAGACGGTGATCGTGGTCTCGGTGTGGCGGGCTCGGATGCGGAATGCCGGTTCGTTCTGATCGTTCACGAAGGACAGGCTGGGCCCCGGTGCTCCCCTGCGGCCACCGAATATCGCGCCCACACGGCCCTTGCCCCCCGCCATGCCCAGCACCGGGGCGATGACGCAGCGCGTGGAGCTCGCCACCGTGAGGGACCGGCTGGCCGTCGACGAGTTGATCACCGACTACGCGGTGGCTGTCGACGACGGCGACGGCGACGGCGACGGGGAGGCGTACCGGGAGCTGTTCGCCCCGGCGGGGACGGGCGGACTACCGGTCGGCCGGCGGCATCGAGGGAGAGGCCCGGGCGGTCGCCGCGTGGCTCGCGGAGAGTCTGCGCCTGTTCCCCATGCGGCAGCACCTGATCGTCAACCGGCGGGTGCGCTTCGGGATCCGGGAGCACGACACCGGCGACACCGCCGCGGTCCGGGCCGACTACGTCCATCCCATGGCCAACACGGTCCCCGCCCCCGACTTCGTGAGCGGCGGCCGGTACGCCTTCGCGCTGCTGCGCACGGACGACGGTTGGCGGCTGACGGCTGACGGCTGACGGCTGAGCAAGGTGGTCGTACGGGAGAAGTGGCGGCGCCTTCCCGAGCCGCGGACGGCACCTGTGATCAACTGACCCGGCGTCCCGTGTCCTGGATCGTCCGCGGGGCGCACACTGGAGGCACCGGCGGGTAGGAGGCGCCTATGAAGACGCTCGGCCTCTGGCTCACCTCCCCCTGGCGCCGCTCGGCGGCCGCGGCGATGGCGGGCGCCCTCCCCGTCCTCGCCTTCCCCGCGCCGTCCCTGTGGTGGTGGGCCTACGCCGCCCTGGTCCCCTGGCTGCTGCTGCTGCGCACCGCGCCGACCGGGAAGCGGGCCCTGTACGAGGGCTGGTGCGGCGGTTTCGGTTTCATGCTCGCCATGCACCACTGGCTGTTGCCGAGCCTGCACGTGTTCACGATCGTCCTCGCCGCCCTCCTCGGCGCGCTGTGGGCCCCCTGGGGGTGGCTGGTGCGCCGTCTTCTGGGAGCGATCCGGTCCCGGGGCCAGGTGGCGGTGGCGCTCCTGGTGCTGCCGTCGGGCTGGCTGGCCGCCGAGCTGGTCCGCTCCTGGCAGGGCCTCGGCGGCCCCTGGGGCATGCTCGGCAGCACTCAGTGGCAGGTCGAGCCCGCGCTGCGGCTCGCCTCGGTCGGCGGGGTGTGGCTGCTCAGCTACCTGCTCGTGGCTGTGAACGTCGCCGTGGCCGTCCTTCTCGCGGCCCGCCGGGCCCGGGTGCCCGCGGTCGCCGGCCTGGTCGTCACGGCCGCCGCCACCTCCGCCGCCTGGACGTTCTCACCGCGCCCGGCCGTCGACGGCGAGATCCGGATCGCCGTCGTGCAGCCGGGCGTCGTCGTCGGCGCGGACAGCCGGTTCGCCCGCGAGGAGCAGCTGACCCGCCGGCTGGCCGGTCAGGACCTCGACCTGATCGTCTGGGGCGAGAGCAGCGTCGGCTTCGACCTCGGGGATCGCCCCGGCCCGGCCCGCCGGCTCGCTGCCCTGTCCCGCGCGACGGGCGCCGACATCCTGGTCAACGTGGACGCCCGGCGCTCCGACAAGCCCGGCATCTACAAGAGTTCCGTCCTGGTGGGTCCCGACGGCCTGACCGGCGAGCGCTACGACAAGATGCGGCTCGTGCCCTTCGGCGAGTACATCCCGGCCCGCTCCCTGCTCGGCTGGGCCACCTCCGTCGGCAAGGCCGCGGGTGAGGACCGCCGGCGCGGCTCGCAGCCGGTCGTGATGAACCTGGGCGACCGTCTGCGCGTCGGCCCGCTGGTGTGCTTCGAGACGGCGTTCCCCGACATGACCCGTCACCTGACCCGGGAGGGCGTGGACGTGCTGATCGGCCAGTCGTCGACCTCCACGTTCCAGCACAGCTGGGCTCCCGGGCAGCACGCGTCGCTCGCCGCGCTGCGCGCCGCCGAGACCGGCCGCCCCATGGTGCACGCGACCCTCACGGGTGTCTCCGCCGTCTACGGCCCGGACGGGCAGCGTGTCGGATCGTGGCTCGGCACGGACGCCTCCGCCGCACAGGTCTACGAGCTCCCCCTCGCCCACGGCACCACGCCCTATGTCCGCTACGGCGACTGGACGGTGCATGCGGCGATGCTGGTCCTCGCCCTGTGGGCGGCCGGTGAGGGCGCTCGGGCCCTGCGGCTCAGGCGGTCCGCTCCTGAACCGCGCGTACCACCCGTTCGCACAGTTCATGGGTCGCCAGCGCGTCCCGGGCGCTGAGCACCTTGCCCGCCCGGACGGCGTCCAGGAACGCGAGCACCGCCTGCTCGATCCCGCGCTGCCGGGCCACCGGCACCCAGTCCCCGCGCCGCCGCACGGTCGGCTGTCCCTTGTGGTCGACGACCTCGGCGAGGTTGACGACCTGCCGTTTGGTGTCCTGCCCGGACACCTCGAGGATCTCCTCGGCGGAGCCGCTGAGCCGGTTCATCACGCCGAGCGCGGTGAAGCCGTCGCCGGCGAGCTGGAGCACCACGTGGTGCAGCAGCCCGTCCTGGACGCGGGCGCGCACGGTCACGTCGTCGATCTCGCCGGGCGCCAGGAACCGCAGGGTGTCCACGACGTGGATGAAGTCGTCGAGGATCATCGAGCGGGGTTCCTCCGGCAGCCCGATGCGGTTCTTCTGCATCAGGATCAGCTCGCGCGGGTGGTCCGCGCACTGCGTGTAGCCGGGGGCGTGGCGCCGGTTGAAGCCGACCGCGAGGCTCACGTCCCGCTCCTCGGCGAGGGCGACCAGCCGCGCGGAGTCGTCGAGTCGGTAGGCCAGCGGCTTGTCGACGTACGTCGGCACGCCCGCCTCCAGCAGCCGCGTCACGATCTCCGGGTGCACGAGCGTGGGCGCGTGCACGAAGGCCGCGTCGAGGCCTGCCGCGAGCAGGGAGTCGAGGGTGGTGTGCCGCCGCTCCGGCGGGAGGTGGAGGCCGTCGGCGACCCGGTCGAGCGTGGCGGGCGTGCGGGTCTGCAGGTGCAGTTCGACCCCGGGCCGGAAGGCGAGGACCGGAAGGTAGGCCTTCTGCGCGATGTCGCCGAGTCCGATGCAGCCGACCTTCACGGGGTGATCTCCTCTAACGGTTGCCTGCCGGGGTCTGTTCGGCAGCATACGGCCGCTGTGGTGGCGCCCAGTCGGCGATGCCGTCGAAGCCGCGCAGGAGCAGGGCGGGCCCGGCCTTCGACAGTGCGGTCACGGCCGTGTCGCGCAGGACGGTCCCGGCCCGGCCGCTCATGAGGCTGAGCCGGGCCGCCTGGACGGCCCGGCGTCCGATGGCGGTCGTCCGCGGCAGCCGGGCGGCGGTGTAGGCGGCGAGGTCGTCGTAGTGGTGGGCGAGCACGATCGCGTCCTCGATCGCCTGGTTGCCGCCCTGGCCGAGGCTCGGGGGCATGGCGTGCGCGGCGTCGCCGAGCAGGGCGACCCGGCCCTGGTGGTAGGCGGGCAGGGGCTCGGCGACGCGGTGGACGTCGTGGCGCAGGACGTCTTCGGGGCGGATGGCGGCGAGCACGGCGGGGATCGGGTCGTGCCAGTCCCCGAAGCCGCGCAGCAGTTCGGACTTCTCGTCGTCGGGCGCCCGGCCGCCGGCGGGGGCCAGGGCGGCGGCGTAGGCGTAGACGCGGCCGTCCTTGAGCGGGTGGGTGCCCCAGATACGGCCTCGGCCCCAGGTCTCGTGCGAGGCGAACCGCGCGCCGGGGACGGGGATCACGACCCGCCAGGTGGTGAAGCCGGAGTAGACGGTCCCCGGGTGGCGAGGGAAGAGCGCACCACGCACCGCGGATCGGACTCCGTCCGCACCGACCACCAGGTCGGCTTCGATCTCACCGTGCGCGGTCGTGACGCGGGCCGCCCGGCCCGGGCCGCCGCTGTCGGCGAGGGCCGCCGCGGCGTCCGTGCGGACGGCGTCCGCCGGGAGAAGGGCGGCGAGACGCTCGATCAGGGTGGCGCGGTGCAGCAGGACGAGCGGGCCGCCGAAGCGCTCGGCGGCGACCTCGGCGGAGGAGCGGCACAACCACCGCCCGCCCGGGGAGCGCAGGCCGCCGTCCCCCGACCAGGCGGCGAGGGTGCGGATCTCGTCGCCGAGGCCGATGACGTCCAGTGCGCGCAGGGCGTTGGGCGCGAGGGAGATCGCGGCGCCGACCGGAGCCAGCGAGCGGGCCCGCTCCAGCACGGTGACCCGCAGGCCGCGCCGGTGCAGGGCGACCGCCGCGGTCAGGCCTCCGATACCGCCGCCGATCACGACGGCCCGCCTCGGCTGTGTCATGGCTCCTCCTGCTGTTCGACTACGCCTGTAGTGACATCGTCGATGTTACTACAGGCGTAGTCGAGCGGGTAGCGTGAGGCCCATGTCCGTACGCACCGCCGGCCCCGCCCGCTCCGACCTCGTCGCCGACACCGCCCTCGCCCTGCTCGCCGAGCGCGGGATGCGCGGCCTCACGCACCGGGCCGTCGACGAGGCGGCCGGGCTCCCGCAGGGCTCCACCTCCAACCTCGCGCGGACCCGGCAGGCCCTGCTGGAACTGGCGGTGCGGCGCCTGGCCGACCGTGAGGCGCGGGTGCTGGGGCTGCACGAGATGCCGGACCCCCGGGCCGGGGCCGGTCCCCTGGCGGACGCGCTGGCCCTGGCGACCCATCGGGCCCTGACGGGCAACCGCTCCCTCACCCTCGCCCGCTACGAACTGGCCCTGGAAGCCACGCGCCGCCCCGAGCTGCGGGCCTACTTCGACGCCGCCGGCGCCCGTTTCCGGGACCAGCTCGCGGCCCTGGTGACCGGTCTGGGCTCGACGGACCCGGCCCGGCACACCCTGTCACTGATCGCCTGGGCGGACGGGCTGATGTTCAGCTGCGTGGCGGGGTCCTTCGGTGCCGAATCGCCGAGCCTGGAGGACGTGCGGGCCGGGGTGCGGGAACTGCTGGAGGGCATGGTCGGGGGCTGAAAACCTCGTGGCGCGTCAGAGGCTGCCCGGAGAGGATGCGTTCATGACGAACGAACGCAGCATCCCCGCCACCACGGCCGACGAACGCACCATGCTGGAGGGCTGGCTCGACTTCCACCGTCAGACCCTCGCCTGGAAGTGCGAGGGCCTGAGCGACGAGCAGCTCAGGTCAGCGGCCGTCGAGCCCTCCGACCTGTCCCTGTTGGGGCTGGTGCGGCACATGGCGGACGTCGAACGGAGCTGGTTCCGCCGGGTGCTGACGGACGAGGACGCGCAGCCGATCTACTGGAGCGCCGAGGACCCGGACGGCGAGTTCCGTCTCACCGAGGCGGACACCTGGCAGGAGACGCGCGCGACCTGGCAGGCCGAGATCGACACGGCCCGCCGCAACGCGGCCCGCTTCGGTCTCGACGACATCAGCGAGGGCAAGCACCGGCGCACCGGCGAGCGGTACAACCTGCGGTGGCTCTACACCCACATGATCGAGGAATACGCGCGGCACAACGGCCACGCCGACCTGATCCGCGAGCGCATCGACGGCGCGACCGGCGACTGACCCCGCCCCGAGCCACCGGTCACGCGGGTCACCGCACGTCACCCCCGCCCCGTGCGCGACCTTCGTACGGGGCGCGAGATCACCCGTCCGGGGCATCCTCCGCCGGTCCGCGGCCCCCTCTCGGGCCGGACACACCAGAGTTGCGCGGGTGCATCGAACGACGACCACAGCGACGCTCCTGGTGACCGTGGCGGTCTCGGCCCTCACCGGCTGTACGACGGTCGCGCATCCCCCCGCGCCGGGGCCCTCGACGGCACCGTCCCGGCCGTCGGCGCCGCGGCCGGAGGGGGAGGCGGAGACCCAGATCGTGCAGGCTCCGGCCCGTGAGGCCCTGCAACTCATCGAAGAGGCGTCCCGTCGCCCCGAGCCGGCCGGGTCGGCGCCCCGCCCCGCGACGCCGCCGGCGGCCTCGCCGGAGCGTGCCCGGCCGGGGCCCGGTGACCGCGATGTCCGACCGCGCCCGATGCGTCCGGAACGCCCCGAGCCGGCCCCGCGTGCCTCCCGGCGGTCGCACGCCGACGTCCCGGACGTGCCGGAGGCGGTACGGCAGGACGTCGAGAAGAGCGTTCCGAACAGCTCGGACGTGTGCGCGCTGGGCAGACGCTACGCGGGCTGGCGGGCGGACAGCCCGGAGGCGAGGATCTGCCGCGACACGTACGGGCGTTGACCTGCCGCCGTCAGGGCCGCTGCCGTGGCGGTGTCCACGCCCCCGGGCCGCCCTCCCCCAGCCGGGACTCCAGCCGTCCGATGGCCGCCCACACACCGTCGCCGTAGCTGTCGTCGGCGAGGGCGGTGGCGGAGTCCCGGGCCCAGCGCAGATGGGTGCGAGCGGCATCGTCGCGCCCGAGTCTGAGGTAGTCGTCCGCCAGGTTCACGTGCAGGGAGGGGTAGAGCGCCGTCACCGCCATCACCGCGAAGGCCTCCTCCCTGGCCTCCTCGGCAGCCGTCAACGCGCGCAGGTCCCAGGCCAGTTCGTCCGCCGGGTCGTCCTGGGTGTCAGCCAGGTAGTGGGCGAGGGTGCAGCGGTGCAGCGGGTCGCCGTGCTCGCCGATCTCCGCCCACAGGCCGAGCAACCGGTGCCGGGCCTCCTCCCGGTCCCCCGCGTGGTGCAGCATCACGACCTGCCCGATCCGTGTCAGCACGGCGTCCGGCGCCGCCTGCCCCTGTCGCTCCGCCACGACGCCCTCCGCACACTCGCCGGCTGTTCCCGCCCCGACGCTAACGGCAGTCGGGGGCGATCCGGCTCAGGCGGCTCCGGAGACCCCCGGTGACGTCACGGCCGTCCGGCCGGTCCCTCAGCCAGGTTCGGAATCGTCCAGTCGATCGGGGTGTGGCCCTGCGCCGCCACCGCCTCGTTGATCCGGGTGAAGGGACGCGAGCCGAAGAACTTCTTCGCCGACAGGGGCGAGGGATGCGCGCCCTTGACCACCGCGTGCCGGGACTCGTCGATCAGCGGGAGCTTCTTCTGCGCGTAGTTGCCCCACAGCACGAAGACCGCTGGGTCGGGCCGCTCGGCCACGGCCCGGATCACGGCGTCGGTGAACTTCTCCCAGCCCCGCCCCTTGTGCGAGTTGGCCTCGCCGCCCCGGACCGTGAGGACCGCGTTGAGCAACAGCACGCCCTGCTCGGCCCACGGCATCAGATAGCCGTTGTCCGGGATCGGCGTGCCCAGCTCCTGGTGCATCTCCTTGTAGATGTTGCGCAGGGACGGCGGGATCCGCACGCCCGGGCGGACCGAGAAGCACAGGCCGTGGCCCTGCCCTTCGCCGTGGTAGGGGTCCTGGCCGAGGATCAGGACCTTGACCCCCTCGTACGGCGTGGCGTCCAGCGCGGCGAAGACCTCCTCGCGCGGCGGATAGACGGGACCCTTCGCCCGCTCCTCCTCGACGAACTCCGTCAGCTCCTTGAACCAGGGCTGCTGCAGCTCGTCACCCAGAACCCCGCGCCAGGACTCGGGCAGCATGGCGATGTCGGTCACGTCAACGTCCTCACGATGTGCGGTCACTTCAGGCCACAGAACCTACAGGCGACCACTGACAACGTGCCCGGGAACGCCCGGAGCCGGCCCGCCTACCAGGCGGTCTTGCGGTGCAGCTCCCACATCATCATGATCGTCGACGGGTCCATGGCCCGCTCGGCACCCGAGACGTCCCGGCTCGCCGCCACGTACTGCCGGCCCTGCCACAGCGGCAGCAGCCGGACGTCGTCCACGAGGATCCGCTGGGCCGCCTCGAACTCCTTCTCCACCTTGGCGCGGTCGCTCTCCCGACGCGAACGGGGGAGCAGGTCACCGGTGATCTCGGGCGCCCGGTAGGGCGTGCCGAGGGCGTTCTGCTCACCGACGAACGGCGCGATGAAGTTCTCGGCGTCCGGGAAGTCGGGGAACCAACCGCGCCCGAACACCGGGTACTCGCCCTTCTGGTACCCCTCGACGTACGTCTTCCAGGGGCGGCTCTTGAGGCTGATCGAGAACAGCCCGGAGTCCTCCAGCTGGCGCTTGAGCTCCTTGAACTCGGCGGCGGTCTCGGAGCCGTAGCGGTCGCTCGTGTACCAGAAGGTGAGCGGGACGCGCTGGGTGATGCCGGCCTCGGTGAGGATCTTCCGGGCCTTGGCCTCGTCCGGGTCGCCATAGTCGTCGAAGAAGCCCGTGGTGTGGCCCGTGAGGCCCTTGGGGACCATGGAGTACAGCGGGTCGACGGTGTCCTTGTAGACCTTGTGGGCGATCGCCGCCCGGTCGACGACCTGTGCGATGGCCTGGCGCACGGCCTTCTTGTTCGCCCAGGAATCCTTCGGGTTGAACACCAGGTAGTTGATGTCGGTGCCGGTGCCCTCGACGAGCTGGATCTCCTCGTCCCTGGAGGTCTTGCTCTGGAGCTCGACGACGTCCCCGGCGGCCAGACCGCGGTACGTCACGTCGATCTTCTCGTCCCGCAGGGCCTTCACCATGGCGCCGGAATCCTGGAAGTACCGGACGGTCACGGCGTCGTTCCGGCGCTCCGCGTAGCCCTTGTAGGCGTCGTTGCGGACGAGAACGGCTTCCTTGCCTTCGGAGTACGAGTCGAGGGCGTACGGCCCGGACCCGACCACGTCTCCGTCCTTGCGCAGGCTGTCCGCCGGGTAGGCCTCCGGGGACACGATCGACATGGCGGGGGTGGCGAGCACGAACGGGAAGGTGGAGTCCGGCTTATTGAGGTGGAAGACCACCTCACGGTCGTTCGACGCCTGCACCCGCTCCAGGCTGCCCAGCAGACCGGCGGGGCCGCCGTTGACGTTGATCTTGCGGATCCGGTCGAACGAGTGCTTCACGGCCTGCGCGTCCAGCGCGTCGCCGTTGGAGAACTTCAGGCCCTCGCGCAGCTCGCACCGGTACACCTGGTTCGTGGAGTCGCTGAAGCCGCAGCTCTCGGCGGCGTCCGGCTGGGGCTCGCTCGCACCGGTCGGATAGCTCAGGAGTGTTTGGTAGATGTTGCGGAACAGCTCCCAGGAGCTGTCCCACGAAGCGGCAGGGTCGAGCGTGCTGGGCGCACTGGTGGTGCCCACGACGATCGGCCCTTCGTCCTCCGGGGTGTCGGACGACAGCACGCCGCATCCGGCGAGCAGGGACGATATGGACGCGATGGCCGCCACCCGCCGCAGGCATCGATTCCGGTTGAACACGCGCACGCTCCTCGATCTGCCATACCAAGGGTCGGCAGACCATACCGCAGTGCCGCGCCCGCTGACCCTCCCCGGGCCATGACCTCTTGATCGATAAACCTTTGACGACGTTGTCATCGGGCTTTGCGGTGTCTTTGCATCGGCACGGGCACCGTCCGTGGGGACGGGCGCCCGTGCCGAGCCGTGTGCGTGATGCCCGTCGGCCGGTTCCGGCGTTGCCGGCCTCATTCAGGCACGGTCAGGCCGATTCACCCTTCCTGGTCCTGTTCAGGCGTTTTCGTACTGTTCAGGCGTTGTCAGCCGGTTCCGGCGTTGAGGAAGATGCCGCCGTCCACGACGAGCGTCTGACCGGTGACCCAGTCGGACTGCTCGGAGGTGAGGAACGCCGCCGCGCCCCCGATGTCGGAGGGCACGCCGAGCCGTCCCAGCGGGTAGGCCGCGGCGGCCTCCTCCTCGCGGCCCTCGTACAGGGCCTGGGCGAACTTGGTCTTCACGACCGCCGGGGCGATCGCGTTGACCCGTACCTTGGGCGCGAACTCGTGCGCGAGCTGCACGGTCAGGTTGATCATCGCGGCCTTGCTGACGCCGTACGCGCCGATGAACGGTGAGGGCGACAGGCCCGCGACGGAGGCGATGTTGAGGATCGCGCCGCCGTTGTCCTTCTGCCAGGCGTGCCAGGTCCGCTGGGCGAAGCCGAGCGCCGAGACGACATTGGTCTCGAAGACCTTGCGGGCGACGTTCAGGTCGAGGTCGGCGATCGGCCCGAACACCGGGTTGGTGCCGGCGTTGTTGACCAGGTAGTCGACGCGGCCGAAGGCCTCCATCGTGCGCTCGACGGCGACGGCCTGGTGGGCCTCGTCGTGCGCCTTGCCCGCCACGTGGATCACGCGGTCGGAACCGAGTTGCTCGACGGCCTCCTTGAGGGCGTCCTCGTTGCGCCCGGTGATGCACACGCGGTCACCGCGCGCGACCAGCGCCTCGGCCACGCCGTAACCGATGCCGCGGCTGGCGCCCGTCACGAGGGCGACCTTGCCGGAGAGTTCCACGGAAGTCATGTTCTTCGTCCTTTAGTCGAGCGGTCCGCCGGCCACGTACAGCACCTGGCCGGAGACGAACCCGGCCGCCTCGCCGGTGAAGAAGGCGATGGCGTTGGCGATGTCCTCCGGCTCGCCGACCCGGGCCACCGGGATCTGGGTGGCGGCTGCGGCCTTGAAGTCCTCGAAGCCCATGCCGACCCGGTCGGCGGTCGCCTTGGTCATCTCGGTGGCGATGAAGCCGGGGGCGACGGAGTTGGCGGTGACGCCGAACTTGCCGAGCTCCTTGGCGAGGGTCTTGGTGAAGCCCTGCAGGCCCGCCTTGGCGGCCGAGTAGTTCACCTGACCGCGGTTGCCGAGCGCGGACGACGAGGACAGGTTGACGATCCGGCCGAAGCCCGCGTCCACCATGTGCTTCTGGCAGGCCTTGGACATCAGGAAGGCGCCGCGCAGGTGCACGTTCATGACGGTGTCCCAGTCGGAGACGCTCATCTTGAACAGGAGGTTGTCGCGCAGCACGCCCGCGTTGTTGACCAGGATCGTCGGTGCCCCGAGCTCCTCGGCGATCCGGGCGACGGCCGCTTCGACCTGGGCCTCGTCCGAGACGTCGCAGCCGACCGCGAGGGCCCTGCCGCCCGCGGCGGTGATCTTCTCGACGGTGTCCTTGCAGGCACCCTCGTCGAGGTCGAGAACGGCGACCGCGCGGCCTTCGGCGGCCAGTCGTACGGCGGTGGCGGCACCGATGCCGCGCGCGGCACCGGTCACGACGGCAACCCGCTGGTCAGTGGTGGACATGACTACTACTCCTCAGGTGAGCGACCGCTTAGTACCTTCAGTGGGGGTGACGCTAGAAGCCCTGGCACGCGGTGTCAACGGCCGGAGGCGGCATGTGATCCATCACCCGGCCCCACCCTGCCCGGCAGCGTCCTTCGGGACACCCGATCGGCCTAGCGTTCGCGCGCCACCGCGCCCCTCGGCCCCTCACGTCGGAGCCCGAGCCACCCGACCACCGGAAGGGAGCCGCTCCATGCGCCGTCGCCCCGGTGCCATCGGCACGCTGTTCCTGATAGCCGCGACCGTGCCGCCGATCGACCCCGCTCAGGCCCGACAGGACCTGGACTGCCGTGACTTCTCCTTCAGGAGGACGCGCAGGCCGTCTTCGACGCGCGTCCGAGTGATCCGTGCGGACTCGACGAGGATCAGGGCCCTGCCGACGGGATCACGTGTGAAGCGTTGGCCCGCCGCGGTGTCATCTCCCCCACCACCCCGCCGCCGAGCCCTTCCGCCCGCCTTCCGGTCAGTCCCTCCACTCCCGTCACCGCCACTCCCACCGCGACTCCGACCGGCGCTGCGACCAGGGGCGTGCGAGGCGGAGTCGGGGCGCGGTGGCCTCGGGGGCCGGGCGACTGGGAGGTCGGGATCGGTCGGCCTTCTCGGCAGGGGGGCCGCGGTCGCCGCCGGTCTCGCTGTGAAGCGCGGACGGCGCTGACGGCGGTGACAGGCGGGGGCCGGGTGCCCGTCACCGCACCAGCAGATCCAGCAAGCGCTCGGGCTCCGCCGCGGGGTCCGTGGTCAGGCCCGTGTGGACGGGGCCGGGCTGGACGATCGTGGAGCGGGGGGCGACGAGCCAGCGGAAGCGGCGACCCGGGTCGTCGGAGGCCGCCTGGCCGGCCGCGGTCCCACCGGCGCACAGCCCTTCCACGGCTCGCAGGGCGGCCCGGACCCCGGCCACGTCGGCCCGGGGGTCGAGGGCCAGCAGGCGGGTCTCGTCGAGGTGGGTGCGGGCACCGACGTAGGCCTCGGCGCGGCAGTAGACGAGGACCCCGGCGTTGATGCACTCGCCGCGTTCGACGCGCGGGACGACGCGCAGGACGGCGTACTCGTAGACGTGACGGTCCCGGGGGCCGCCCCGGATGATGTGCCGGTCGTTCACATGAGCCCCTGGATGCGGTCGTGGATGACGGCGGCCCGGGCGAGCAGCGGTCGTGCGTAGGCCTGCCTCAGGTCGTCCGGAGTGGCGAAGCCCGGTTCGTCGGTGAGCCAGGCGTCCGGGATCTGCGCGGTCACCTCGGCGAGCAGTTCCTCGGTGACCAGGGGCGCCAACGCGGCGGAGGCGGAGGCGACATCGGGCGCGAAGGGCGCGAGCGCGTGGTCGGAGGCGTCGTACGGGCGGGCGGCGGAGGCCTCCACACCGGGCCAGTTGTGGTGCCAGATCATCGTCGCGCCGTGGTCGACGAGCCACAACTGGCCCCGCCACCTCAGGAGGTTGGGGTTGCGCCAGGACCGGTCGACGTTGTTGATCAGCGCGTCGAACCAGACCACCCGTCCGGCCTCGTCCGCGTCCACCGGGAAGGCGAGCGGGTCGAAGCCGAGGGCGCCGGAAAGGAAGTCCATGCCGAGGTTGGTGCCGCCGCTGGAGCGGAGCAGACTCTGCACCTGCTCGTCGGGTTCGCCGAGCCCCAGCTCCGCGTCGAGCTCGACCGTGACCAGGCGCGGCATGCGCAGCCCCAGCCGGCGGGCGAGTTCCCCGCAGACCACTTCGGCGACGAGTGTCTTGCGGCCCTGTCCCGCGCCGGTGAACTTCAGGACGTACGTGCCGAAGTCGTCGGCCTCGATCAGGCCGGGCAGCGAACCGCCCTCGCGCAGGGGTGCGATGTAGCGGGTCGCGGTGACCTCTTTCAACATGCTCCTGGGCCACCCGTCTGTTCGGTCTCGCGATCCACGACACGCTTCGGAGGGGTCCAGCAGCGAGGATCGCCCCTCGACAGCCCTGGGGGAAGCTGGGGAGTTGCGAATGGCATGCGGTTCTCCCTGCCTCCCCGGCAGTCCGTCGATGGCGGTGCGCCCTTTGCGTCCGGCCTCCGGCACGAAGTGAGCATAGTAACCAAGAGTGACCGCGGGCGAGGCGACCCGAGCCACCGCGCCAAGGTCACGACGAACTCTCCGGCATGGGCGAGGCACAGGGTGCCGCAGCACGGAGAAGCCGTCCCTCGGGGCCGCCCGCCTGCCACGGTTTCGCTCCCTCGACGCGCGGCGGAATGATGCCGGCCTCAGCCGCCCCATCGGGTCCGGGGCCGTCCCACCGGCTGTGGTGCTGCGCGACGTCGCCGACCGGCGACTGATCCGCCTCGCCCGGGGCCGCGTCACCGTCCTCGGCCCGCGGCGCCCGACGGGTCACGCGGGCTGACGTCACCGAACCGTAAGCCACCAGGCCCGCACCCCACTCGTCCGCGCGGCCTAGAGTTCAGCCGACCCCGAACTCCAGGAGCGACCCGACCCATGCGTGCCCGCCTCATCCTCCCCGGCCTCTTGGCCGCCACCGCACTCACCCTGGCCGGCTGCGGCAGCGACGACGGCGCGTCCTCCCAGGGCACGGCGGATACGGCCGGTCCGGCGGCCTCCGGCTCCTCCGCGCCGGCGGGTGCGCCGTCCGGGGCGTCAGCCGTACCGGAGGCGCTGCGCTTCACCGGCACGACCGTGGACGGCCGGCCCTTCGACGCGGCGACGCTGGCGGGCAAGCCGACCGTGCTGTGGTTCTGGGCACCGTGGTGCCCCACGTGTAAGGCACAGGGGCCCGAAACCGCCAGGGTCGCCGCCCGGTTCGAGGGCGAGGCGAACGTGATCGGGGTGGCCGGGCTCGACACACCGCAGGCCATGAAGGACTTCGTCACCGACACCGAGGTCAGCGCCTTCCCAAACCTGTCCGACGAGTCCGGGAAGATCTGGAAGAAGTTCGAGATCACCCAGCAGAGCGTCTACGTGGTCCTCGACAAGGACGGCAAGACCGTCTTCACCGGAAGCCTGCCGGCCGGCAAGGGGCTCGCCGGCAAGCTCGGCCCACTCGTGGGCTGAGCGCCATGTCGGACCTGCCTCTCGCCCTGGCCCTGACCGCGGGCATGCTCGCCGCCGTCAACCCCTGCGGCTTCGCCCTCCTGCCCGCCTACCTCTCCCTGCTCGTCCTCGGCGACGACACGCCCGCCCACCCGCACTCTCGGCTTCGGTCGGGCGGGGGCACTCCCATGAGCGGGGGGACACCCATCGGCAGGGGGACCCCCGTCGCCGCCGTCACCCGCGCGCTGACCGCGACCGCCGCCATGACCGCCGGATTCGCCGCCGTGTTCGCCCTGTTCGGCCTCGCGATCGCTCCCGTGGCAGGCCAGGTCCAGCAGCACCTGCCCTGGTTCACCATCGCCTTCGGCCTCCTCCTGGCCCTGGCAGGCGGCCGGCTGCTGACCGGCCGGGACCTGCCCGCCCTGCTCCCGAAACTGCGGCGCGCCCCCACGGTGACCCGCTCCGTGCCGTCGATGGCCCTGTTCGGTGCCGCATACGCCCTCGCGTCCCTCGGCTGCACCATCGCTCCCTTCCTCGCCATCGTCGTCTCCGCCTTCCGCAGCGGCTCCGCTCTGGAGGGCATCACCCTGTTCACGGCGTACGCGGCCGGCATGGGGCTGGTCGTCGGGGCCGCCGCCCTGTCCGTCGCCCTCACCCGAAGCGCCCGCGTCGGAGGCCTGCGCCGCCTCGGGTCCGTCGCCTCGCGTCTGGGCGGCGCCCTTCTCCTCCTGGTCGGCGGGTATGTCGCGTACTACGGCTGGTACGAGATCCGCGTCCTGCGCGGCCCCGGGACCAGCGACCCCGTCATCGAAGCCGCAGGCACCGTGCAGCAGTTCGTCGCCGGCCTGCTGGACGACGTCGGCGTTCCCGTGATCGCCGCGGCCTTCGTCACGCTGCTGCTCATCGCCGTTGCGCTGCGCCGCCGTCGGCACCGCCACGACCGTCCGCGAGTGCCGGACGGGCAGCGCCGCCCCACCTGACGACGGCAGCCTCCCCACCGGCTCCGCCCGGCGACTCCGCAGTAACCACTAACATCCGACAATGCGCACATCCCCCTCGCTCCTGCGAGCTTTTCGCCCCCAGGTCCAAGAGCGTCTCTACGACTTCTACGAAGAGCTGCGGAGTGCCGACGACCTCTTCTGGGACCGCCACCTGGACGCGTGGGTGGCGACCGGGCACGCAGTGGTCAGCAGCGCCGCAGGTGACCCGAGGCTGTCATCAGTGCGCTACCCCGACATCGCGGCCGTCTCCGAGGAACTGCGGCCCCTGGCCCGGGTCCTGAGCCGGCAGATGCTCTACAACGACGCCCCCGACCACGCCCGTTTGCGGGCCTTGATCAGCAAGGCCTTCACCCCCCGGGCAGTAGCGGCACTCCGCGCCCGGATCGTCGAAGCGGTCGACCGGATCATCACGCGCGCCGCGCCGACCGGTCGGATGGACATCGTCGCGGACCTCGCCCGCCCCCTGCCTCTCACTGTCATCTGCGACCTCCTCGACGTACCGCAGCAGGACCGCCCCGCCGTCGCCGCCTGGTCCGAGTCGATCGCCGAAGCCATCGGCAACTCCCGGCTCGACGCCGACGGCAACCGCGCGGCCTCGCAGAGCATGGCGGAGATGCTCGTCCACCTCCGCGAACTCCTCACCCGCCAGGACACGCCGCCGAACCCCCACACCCTGCGCGCGCTGGTGACCGCACAGGTACAGGACGCCGGCCAGGATCTCGACGAGCTCCTCGCCAACTGCGCGCTGCTCCTGATCGCCGGTCACGAGACGACCACCCACTTCATCGGCAACGCCACACTCGCCCTGCTCCGCCACCCGCACGCGGCCGGCCAGCTGCGCCGCCGGCCCGATCTGATGCCCGCCGCGGTCGAGGAGCTCCTGCGCTACGACGCCCCGGTACAGCTCATGCTCCGCCGGGCGCGGCAGGACCTGGATCTGGCGGGCCGCACCGTCGTGGAGGGGCAGACGGTGCTCCTCGTGTGCGGTGCGGCCAACCGGGATCCGGCCGTGTTTCCCGATCCCCATGTGCTGGACTTCGAGCGGCCGGGCGGACGGCACATGTCGTTCGGGCACGGACCGCACTTCTGTCTCGGCGCGGCGCTGGCCCGGCTGGAAGGCGCCACCGCCCTGGAAGCACTCCTCACCCGGCTCCCCGGCCTGCGCCTCGACGGCGCCGCGCCACAGTGGCAGCGCAGCCTCAACTTCCGCGGCCTCACCCGTCTGGACGTCGCCTTCACTCCCCTGTCGAGCGAACACGGCACGGGCCCGCAGACGCGGGAAGGATCGGCCGTGTGAGACGGCACGCCCGTGAAAGACGCTGAAAGACTCGGGACGTAGGGGGCTTCTGATGGATCTACGTGGAAGAAGGAGCGGCGTTCGGTGCGTGCGATCGGCGTGCGCCGTGAACGGTCGTGTGGCGGAGCCACC